>JALGVQ010000245.1 GCA_025774615.1 bacterium | reverse complement strand
TTTCCCATCTTCGAGAAGTCGGTCTATCTGAATACCTGCTCTCTCGGTGCGCTCAGCCGGCAGAGCAGTGATGCGGTGGAGCGTTTTCTCGATCTCTGGCGGGATATGGGCGCCTCGGCCTGGTATGAGCTATGGCTGGGAGAAATAGAACTCCTTCGTGAACGGGTAGCCCGACTCCTCAGCTGCGGTACACATGAGATCGCGCTCATGCCCAATGTCTCTTCCGGTCTCTCGGCGATCGGGTCGGCGCTCGACTACCGTGAACGCAACCGAGTGATCTGCGCCGAACTCGATTTCCCGACATTGCCATATCAGTGGCACGCCAGAGCGCGGGATGGCGTTGAAGTGATCTTCGCTGAAAGCCACGATGGCCTCGGCATTCCGGAATCTGACTATGAGAGTCTGCTGGATGACCGAACAGCCCTGCTGGCTGTAGGGCACGTCTTCTTCACAACCGGCTGGACTGCGGATCTCAGAACGCTTGCTGACATGGCTCATGGTGCAGGCGCGCTCCTGTTGGTGGATGCGTATCAATCCGCCGGAATCATCCCGATCCCGGTCAAGGAACTCGGTGTCGATATCCTTCTCGCGGGCGGTCTCAAGTGGCTCCTTGGTGGTCCCGGTATCGCATGGTGTTACGTTAATGAAGATATCCACGAACAATTCGACCCTCGCACAACCGGCTGGTTCGGGGTCGAAGATCAATTCGATTTCAATCCGGCTCAGAGGACTCTGCGAAAAGACGCGAGACGTCTGGAGGCCGGCACTCCCTCACCGGCATCGGTATACGCTGCGAGGGCCGGTCTCGATCTGGTCCTTGAGTATGGAGTGGATATTCTGGGCGCCAGAGTACGGGCAATGATCCGACTGCTGAAAGTCATGGCGGAGGAGCGGGGGATAGAGGTGATGATGGCGGGGGAAGATGACAGGTGGTCGGGGATCGCGATCCTGCCTGATGAGGATCCGTACGCGACCGCAAAGGCACTTGCTGAGGAACGGATCATTGTGGACGCCCGCCCGACAGGCGTCAGAGTTTCACCCTATGCGTACAACACACCGTTAGATCTGGAGATACTGCTCGATTCCATCGTGAAAATACGTCAAGCCTGATCACCCTCGCCGCCGGCCTCATCGAGAGAGCTCCTGACCCCTCTCATGAGAACAGCTGTGGTAAGAGGTTTGATGATATAGCTGATACCAGGCATCTCAAGGTACCGGGTCATCGTTTCGGTCGCTTCATCCCCTCCCATGAGTCCGACATTTGCTTCGGGAACCGCCCGGCGCAGGTCCATGAGTGTCTTCACCCAGACCATCTCGGGCACGAGGACGTTCAGGAGAACGAGATCGACGAGATGGCTGTGTTTCTTGAAGATGTCGACCCCTTCGACCCAGTTTCGGGCAGGCAGGCCGTTGTATCCGAAGCTGGAGATCGTTTCCTGGATCATGTCACGGATGTTGTTGTCTTCCTCGATGATGAGGACCGTCTCGTGGCCGCTGAGTGAAGCGATCTCGGCATCGTCCAGCATCTCTTCCTCCTCGACAACCTCCTCCTCGACCTCCTCTACGACAACTTCATCCTCAGTTCCCTCTTCGGCTGCTTCATCGATAGCAACTTCAATCGGTTCTTTATCCGTCTCTTCAACAACAGACTCAGGCTCGACGGGTTCAATGATCTCTACTTTCTCTTCAACCCCTGTCTCTGCGGATTCATCCGGAACGATGACCTCAGATGTCACGGTCTCAGGGATCGACTCCTCCACCGGCTCGATCGTACCCGGAATCTGATCCTCGACGACCGGCTCCTCACCGGCTTCCGCCGCAGGTACCGGTTCCACAACGGCTTCTTCCGATTCTACGACCGGCTCTGCAGTCTCGGGCTCCTGATCGATCTGTTGCCTGATCCGTGAACGAGGGATGTAGAACTCCACCGAGGTGCCTTCACTCTGGTTGCTCTCGATCTCGATATATCCGCGGTGGTTCTTGACGACCATGTACGTGACGGCAAGTCCCAATCCAGCCAGAGGAGTGCCGGGTCGGGTAGAGAAGAGGGGCTCGAACACATGAGCGAGGATCTCACGGGGCATCCCCGGGCCTGTGTCACTGATGATGAGGTGGACATATTCACCCGGGGGCAGGAGGAATCCGCGCCGTGGGATCGCGCGATCCACCGCCATTGGTGTACAGGTGACCCGCACTCCACCTCCGGTCTCATCGGCCGCCTGGCAGGCGTTCCTCAGAACGTTCCGAAATGCCTCGGTCAGCTGCGTCAGGTCTCCGAAGATCGGGAACATCTCATCGGCGATCTCCATTTCGATGCGATCGCCAGAATCGGGGGTCTCCTTTTTTATGGAATCGACCGCGGATTCGAGCAGGTCGCGGATGGCGATATCCGCGCCGTCCCTGATACCGCGACGAGGAAACAGCTCTATACGTCTCTCGAGTTCTGAAAGCCGTCTCAGAGTCTCGAATATCTTCGGGTCATCGCCCATCTCTGCAAGGGGGGTGAGGGCTTCCAGTATCATCTCAAGATCGGTATTGATGCTGCCCATGACCCGGCTCAGAAGGTCCATTTTCTCTGTGAAGGCGATCCGTTTCCGCAAAGCGTCTGCATCCGAGATGTCCTGGACGCCGACCAGGATCTCTTTATTCTCACCGTCGGCAGCAGACACCATGGAGAGTTCGAGGATGAGCACCGATCCGTTGTTGTCGATGGCACGGACTTCAAAGTTCTGAGGCTGTGAAAGAGCCTGGGTGATGTACTGCTGTACCTTTTCTGTGTCACCAGGATCGATCAGGCTTGAGAAAGGCTGTTCTTTAATCCCATCGAATCCATAACTCATCAGATTCAGGAATCGATCATCGGCCCAGGTCATGATCCCATCAGGATCCAGGGAAAGGACGCCATCGAAATATGAGTCGATAAGGAGCTGATAAGTAGAGGGCGTATCATCGTCCTCGTCGGTTTCTTTCTTCTTCCTGGACCGGATCGCCAGACCCACTACTGGAAACAGGAGAGAAAGGGATGACAAGAGATCGGTGGAGAACAGGGAAACGGGCATACGGCCCCCTGGCTGTGGGTTGGTCGACAGGTGTTCCAATGTAGCAGAATAGTAGCAGAGAATTAAGACAACTGTTTTCAGGTACACAAGTTCACCGAGTCCCATATCTTTTCAAGCGGGGTGTGAGGTATGATGATCAGCTGGACCATCAATGGTTGCAGATCATCGGGACCTGAAAGAAAAGGGACAGGTATCTGAGATGAGTTCCGCCGGGAAAGAGGAAGAAAGAGCCGCGATGCAGACCCGCATCCGTCAGCTGGCGGAGGAGAAACACGCGGTCATACTCGCTCACAATTACCAGATCGGTCCGATCCAGGATATTGCCGATATTCTGGGTGATTCGCTCGGACTTGCTCGGGAAGCCGCGAAACTCGAGGACGCCGAAATCATCGTCTTCTGCGGCGTACATTTCATGGCCGAAACCGCTGCGATCCTGGCTCCCGACAAGAAGGTGCTGCTACCCGATCTCGATGCCGGCTGCTTTCTGGCAGACACCATCACTGCTGATGCTCTTGCACGGTGGAAGGCCGACTATCCTGAAGCGGTCGTGGTCTCCTATGTGAACTCAACCGCGGCGGTAAAGGCGCTGACCGATTACTGCTGCACGTCATCGAACGCGGTCCAGGTCGCAGAGGCCATTCCGCCTGATAAGGAGATCCTCTTTGTGCCGGACATGTTCCTCGGCGCCTGGGTAAGAGAAGTAACCGGCAGGGA
>JALGVQ010000054.1 GCA_025774615.1 bacterium | reverse complement strand
GTTCCAGACACCCGCGAAGTTCATGGCCTCATAGACATCCCCCTCTGAGGACGCACCATCACCGAAGAAGGTGAGCGCAGCCGCGTCCTCCACACCCCGGTACCTGAGGGCGTAGGCGATGCCGACGGCGTGCAGGGCCTGGGAACCGACGATTATGGAGATGGGTGTGATCCCGTTGACGCCCTCGGGCAGGGTGTTCCCCTCCTCGTATCCATTGTGGAAGGTCAGGGCATTCATTGCCGGTTCTCCTCGCTGCAGGCGCGCGCCCAGCTCACGGAAGGAGGTCACCAGCCAGTCCTTCTCACCCATGGCAAAGGCCGGCCCGACTGTCGAGGCTTCCTGGCCGGTCACAGGCCCGAAGGTGCCGATCCTTCCCTGCCTCTGCAGGTTCAGCATCCGGCGGTCGAGCTCGCGGGTCCGCATCATCGTCCGATAGATAGTAAGGAGATCCTTCTCCGACAGATCGGGTTCCAGTGTCTTGTCGACCTTTCCGGCCTCATCCAGTATCTGGAGCGAGGAGATGGAGAAGGTCTCGATCTCGGTCAGGGGCATATACGGCTCCTGTTCAGTTTCGACGTGGTCCTGGTTTCGAAGTGGATCAGCAGGGCTCGCACAGCCCTGATTCCTCGAGTTCTTCGATCTGGAGTTCGATGTCCTCGATGGTCAAACCATCAAGGACGTGCTCCATGGCCTGCTGAGCCTCGGAAAACACACCCGATAGCACCGTCTGTATGTGCCGGCCGCAGACACAGTCCTCACTGGGCGGTTGAGTGTGCATCGGAAAGAGATCCACATTACCCATCAGCCGGTAGACTTCGAGAAGTGAGATATCAGACGGTTTTTTAGCCAGTTCCGAGCCTCCCCCCGCGCCGGGATGGGTCTCAACGAGCCCAGCCTTGCCCAGCACACCCAGGATGCGTCGGATGACAACCGGATTGGTGTTGACGCTCCGGGCGATGTAATCGGACGTGGCCGGCTTGCCGCGTACGATCGCAAGAAGCGCCAGGGCGTGTACTGCTACGGTAAATCTGCTGTTCTTGGTCACGATTCGTCCTCCTAATTGTCACTAAGATAGTTACAGTTACCGGGGCTGTCCAGCATTACCGTTTTTTTTTGAGGTCTGATCCACTCCGACGGCTGGAATAGGTGGAATCCTGGTTTATCCTGTACACGGGATGTCCGAGGGACCATATTAAGATAAACTGTCACAACAATGGTTACAGATTATCCGGTGCTCCGTAACTGTCCAGCAGCCGCCACCGCGCGATCAGAGGAGGGAAGAACGCATATGAGCACAAGGAGAGATTTTATCGGGAGTGGGTCGATGGTTCTGGGAGGCAGTCTGGTCCTCAATGGATTCGATTTTACTTCCGCCCTTGATCCGGTCGGGAGTTCGAAGGATCCGCAGGTGGAATTTACACTCCCGCCGCTTCCTTATGCCTATGATGCCCTGGAGCCTGTTATCGACGCGCAGACCATGCGACTCCATCACGATATCCATCACGCCGGGTACGTGCGCGGACTCAACCGGGCTCTCACCGGACTCGCCGGGAAGCGTGGTTCGGAGGACACTGCCGGGATCAAGGAGCTGAGCAGGGCGCTCTCATTCCATGGATCGGGTCACTTCCTGCACACACTCTTCTGGCAGAACATGGGTCCCGGGGGGGGAGGAGATCCCACCGGTGGACTCAGAGAGGCGATCGAGCGTGACTTCGGAACAGTTGCTTCGTTCCGATCTCAATTCACCGCCGCCGCCTCCCAGGTCGAGGGAAGTGGATGGGGGATACTTGCCTGGCACCCGACAGCGGGACGCCTGTTGATCCTCGAAGCGGAGAAACACCAGAACCTGACCGTATGGGGCGCGATCCCCATTCTGGTGCTCGACGTGTGGGAACACGCCTACTATCTGTCATATCAGAACCGTCGCGGCGACTATGTGAAGGCATGGTGGGATGTCGTGAACTGGGATGATATAGCACAGAGGTTCGAACGAGTTGTCTGAGGATGTAGTAAAGACCGGCCTGCGAACCGTCATTATCCTCAGGAGGTATCCTGTTATGTCGATCAATCGCGGCATCCGCGCCGCCATGCTTCTGTTCGTACTCGGTCTGCCCCTTGGAGGCGCTGGTCTGGTCTCCTTCCTCCAGCAGGAGGAGCATCTTTTCCGGACCATCGAGTCTGACGGTGTTCGTATCACGGTCACGACGGGAGGACCGAAGTACGCTGGTGAGCTCTTCAACTACGAAGAGGTGCTGACCATCCCCCAGGAGCGAGTGAGGAAGCGCGCCCTTCTTTCCGGTCCCACGGTATTCACCATGGATGAAGAGGGCTTCCTCTACGTCGTGGATGCAGGGAACCATCGCCTGGCGGTGTTCGATCCCGAGGGAGATTTTGTTCGTGCTTTCGGCAAGGAGGGGGAGGAGATAGGACAGTTCATGACCCCGATCCTCCAGAGTGTCGAGGACGGTATTGTAACGATCTATGACATGCAGATCGATCGGGTCACCCGATTCACGACCGACGGCGCTCTCATCGATACCATCGGCGTGCCCATGTTCCATTTTCCCTTCACCCCGATACCGAAGAATCCGACCGTATCCGATTACTACCGGGCACAGGATGAGGCTGAGGAGTTCGAGCGCACCCATATCATGCAGCCGGTAGGGATATTTGAGCGCCCGGGTGGGGGGTGGGTCGTTCCCGAGGTATCATTCCGTCCCCGTGGTAACGCGCTCACCCGCGCAATCATCTACGATGCCGATCTCGATACGGTGGCTGTTGTGGATTCAGAACCTGTTCGGAGCGGTACAACGGTCGTGATCCGCCTGGGAGGGCGCAGGAGTGATTCCGGGAGAGCGTCGCCGGGGATGAGGTCGGGAATGCAACCAGGGACGCCTTCCTCAACCGGATCCGTGATGGCCAGGGAACCGCACCGGCTTCCCTTCGCGCCGTTCCCCGCGGTACGCTATGTGCCCGGTCGCGGGATCGTGCTCACAACCGGCGAGGAACCGGTGCTCGAATGGTACGATCTGAACGGGAACCTGACGGGACGTGTGTCGATCGAGGTACCGCCCACACCGGTGACCCCTGAGGATGAACAGCGGTTTGAAAAAGGATTTCGGGATGCTCTGGTCACAACAGAGACAGATGACCGGGAGACCAGGCGTGCCGAGAGGAACCTGAACCAGCGTCCCCGCAACCGCCGGGAAATGATGGAGATGATGGAGGCGATTTCTGTCCGGGGTCGGCTCGAGTCGATGAAACGGTATATGACCCTGCCGAAGACAAAGGCCTTCTGGGACCATCTGTTCGTCGACGATTCAGGCTGCACCTGGCTCCGGGTACCAGAGAGGTACAACTGGGGCCCGGAAGCGGTTCAACACCGTTACTGGATCGTGAGCCCGGAGGGCGAATTCCTGGGCACTACCCTGGCACCGCCGACCATGCCTGTCGGTAATTTTCAGGAGCAGTTCCGGGCTGTACCTCTGGAGCATGGACATTTCATGTCGGTGGCACTGGATGTGGCAACCGGGACCTGGCGTCTGACGGTCTACAGGGTCACATCGGCCATCCACGGTTTTTCCTACCCGTATCTGTAATCAGTATTGTTACAATATCTTATTGCCAATAATAAGGATTCCTTATAATATAGGTGGCGACCGCATCCAGATGTCGATGTACCACATCGTGATCAGCCGGAGAGAATCATGCCATTTGAACTTCCTGAACTTCCGTACGATTACTCTGCACTCGAACCGCACATAGACGCCCGTACCATGGAGATCCACCACTCGAAGCATCACGCTGCCTATATCAGCAAGGTGAACGCGGCGCTCGAGGCACACCCCGACTTCGACTCCCGGCAGATCGAGTATCTGCTCACCGAGGTCGACTCACTGCCCGAGTCGCTCCGAACCGCCGTTATCAACAACGGTGGCGGGCATGCCAACCACACCCTCTTCTGGCAGATCATGAAACCGGATGGAGGAGGAGCGCCGGAGGGGGAACTTGGAGAGGCAGTCACAGCCTCATTCGGTTCCTTCGAAGCCTTCCAGAAAGAATTCGAGGCTGCGGCCGCGACCCAGTTCGGCAGTGGCTGGGCATGGCTGGTCGTGACCGGCGACGGTGGTCTGATGGTGTACTCCACCGCCAATCAGGATTCACCACTCATGGAGGGCAACACACCCATCCTCGGTCTCGATGTGTGGGAGCACGCGTACTACCTGAACTACCAGAACCGTCGCCCCGATTACATCGGAGCGTGGTGGAACGTGGTGAACTGGGATCAGGTGGCTGAGTTCTACCGGAACGCGCAATAGCGTATAGGTCAAGCAGTCCCGTGCGGGCGTCAGTGTGTGAACTCCTGGAGACGCTTCCGGATCTCTCTGCTCCGGTAGGAGGGGTTATTCCTTGAGAGCTTCAGGTACTCACGTTTAGCAGCCTCACGATCCTCGATCCGCTCGAAATACTCGGCCAGACCGAATCGCGCATCGGCCCAGAACGGGTCGATCTCCAGTGCCCTCCGGTACTGGGCGGCGCTCTCTTCACGCATACCACTTCTCCGCAGTGCCCGACCGTATGATGTGAGTACTCTCGGATCGCCGGGTGCCGATTCGACCGCGCGTGCATAGAGGGAGAGCGCCCTCTCGAAATCATCGTGGTTCAGCCAGTATCGACCCATTTCGACCAGTGTCAGTGTATGCATCGGGTCAAGCTCCACCGCCCTCTTCCAGTGATCGAGGGCGACCGAGGCCGGTTTGTCTTCCTCCCGTGCCCGTACACCGAGAAGGTAGTACCCATCGGCCGGACTCAGTTCGACAAGTTCGGATACCAGTTGCGAGGCCCTCCGTTTATCGCCGCCCAGCAGCCGGGGAATCATGTAGTAGAAGGCGGCCAGGAAGGTCCTGGTCTCCACGTGCATGGGGTCGAGTTCGAGGGCCCGCTCGAGGTCCTTTCGGAGACTTCCGGCGGAGAATATCAGAGAGACATTGCCTGATGATCGACCTTTCGTTTCTACCCAGTTCCGGAGCAGTTCGGCGTTCTCCCGGCCCAGATCGAGAGCCGTGCGATAAGCAGAGGCGGCACCTTCGAAATCCCATCTGCCGTGGCGGGCTCTCCCCAGCAGTTCCCATGCCTCGGCGTCTTCAGGCCGGTCGCGCAGAAAGCCCTCGATCTCTGTTTCCGCGTCATGGTACTCACGCCGGGCGATCCTCGATCTTATCAGATCGTAAACCGTTGATTGAAGATGGAGTGGATCAGCGGCTGAGGCGGAAGTTGCCAGGAGGAGGCATCCCAGGAGAGTGAGAATCAGTCTGTCATGTGGATTCACGTTCACAGAAACCGTCCTCCAACCACTCACCGGGGTCGACACTGAATGTCACTCAGCCGTATATTCTTATAGCATGGCGGGCATCGGTCCTCCGGAAGGCTATCGGGGTCCCCCCTCTTCGTCAACGCAAAGGTCGCTACCGACATGATCGACTGGCGAATACAGAGCAGGAAACCGGAAACGTGGGTATTGGGCGTGATCGGGATCTTCTCGTTCATGATGGTGGTCTGGTTTTCCAGTGCCCTCATACCGCTGTTCGCGGCGCTGATTATCGGGTATCTGCTCGACCCCCTGGTAGACCGGTTGGTCAAGCTGGGGGTGTACCGGATCCTGGCGGTCGCGCTCGTTATGACCGGATCGGTTCTGCTGATTGCGCTGATCATCTTCGCGATTCTTCCGACGGTCGTAGAACAGCTCAACCAGGTTGCCAACCAGATACCCGAGCTGATATCGACGGTGGAGATGTGGGTTGCCCAGGCACAGGCGAAACTGCCTGATTACATCTCGGCCGAGAACTTCCAGCGATTCCTGGAGCGCCTCCAGATACAGCTCGAGTCTCTCCTGGGAGGCCTCATCACAGTCCTGCTGGCCGTGGCAGGTGGAACGATCGGCGGGGTCGTGAACGCGGTGATCGTCGGATTCATGGTCTTCTTCCTGCTGAAGGACAAAGATGTGATCTGGGCCTATCTGCTCCGTGTTCTCCCCTTTCTCCGGAACAGGACCGTCATGGCGGTACTGGCCGACATCGACCGGCAGATGGGCAATTTCATCAAGGGCAAGTTCATCGTTGTATTCCTTCTCTTCCTCCTCTCAACCCTCGTATTCTGGATATACGGCCTCGACTTCTTCCTTCTGCTCGGCATCATGACCGGACTCTCGACGTTCATCCCCTATATCGGGGCGACTGTCGTGGGTCTCCCCGTGGTCGTCGCGGCATTCATCCAGTGGGGTACGCTCGGTAAAGCACTGCTGACATTCGGTGTATATACCGCGATCCAGATCGTGGACGGGAACTACATGACACCCGTCATAATCGGCAGAGAGACGAACATCCACCCCATCGGCATCATCCTGGCCATTCTGATCTGCGGGACGCTGTGGGGATTCTGGGGTATCGTCTTCGCTGTACCGGCAGCCGTGATCGTCAAGAGCGTACTCGATGTGCTTTATTTCCCGTCAGTGGAACAGGTTTCCTCATCTGATGAGGTACCGGGAGCATAGCGCATCGCCCGGGAATCACGGTCCCGTATCGGGAATGACGAGGCGTCCGGCCGGCAAGCTCCTGGATACGAGGAGGAGGGATAACGGTGTCCATCGAGTCGACGATCAACGCAGCAGACCGCATTGCACCGGTACCCGGATGCCTGCGTGATCGTGGATTGGTGCATGTTCTCTCCGCGTCGCTGTACCTTTTCCTGTTCATGGTTCCGATCCGGACGTCCCGGGCACAGATACCACCGCCCGAGCCGGCGTCGATGGCGGTATCGATCGGCGTTACCTGGGCGATCCCGCTAGCCGATCTTGCCCTGCAGAGCCCGGGAAATATCCTCCTCGAGGATCCCGGTGCGGGCAGGTACGCGACCAGGGGAACAGCGATGACGCAGAGGATCGCGTTTGCGCTCTTCGATCCGGTCGGCGTCTTCTTCCAGGCTTCCTTTCCGACCTATGGGGTTGATGCCGAGGCGATCCAACGGGACTGGAATGTGACTCCAAAGGTGGTTGATGGCAGGATCGAGATTGTTGCCTGGAGTCTCGGTATCAGGTGGCGGGGAGGGGGATCATGGCAGAACGGGCCGTATGCCGAAGCGATGGCCGGAAGGTACCGCGTGCGCGCTGAGCTGGAACAGGAAGGACAAGATCCGGTCGGTGAGGAACCCACGTGGGAATCAGGCTGGGGGCTTGCGGGTGGCTGGCTCCTGCCGGTTGGTCCCGCCTTTGCACTCGATCTCGGACTCGCCTGGCATGGATTCAGAGTAGATCATTTCACCAACCGCTGGTTCGGATTGAGAATCCTTGCGGTAATGACATTTGGAGGGGATAGGTGAAGGTATTTCAGAGGGTGTGGCGATCACGATTCGTAACAGGAGCGCTGGTGGCGTTTCTCCTCCCGGGGAGTATCGCTGCCCAGATGGTTCTACCGCCGGATGACGCTCCCCGGCGGGTCGCGATCCTCCAGATCGGAGCGGGATTCACGAGCCCCATGGCTTCGTTCGCTGCCGCGGAGAATCCGCTGGTGATCGGGCCGGACGGGGGGATCGCCAGCTTCGGTGATGGATTTGCCAAATACGGGACCTCACTCAATTTCCGTGTCTGCATCCCGATGTCGCATTCTTTTGATTTCGTTGCGGATCTGATCATTCCCAACTTCAAGATGAAGACCCGGGAATTCCGGCAGCAGTCGAATCTGTATATCACCCATGCCAGTTACCTGGGGAAAACGCTCAGCGTCGGCACGAGATGGTTTCCACTGAACTGGTCATGGGGCAGGGGATACCTGATAGGGACCGCGGGGATGTATCAACTCGTCAATGACCGCTTTATCTCAGGGTTACAGACTGTCGAACGGGGCGCGTTCAAGGCAGGGGGAGCGCTCGGCGTGGGTTGTGAATTCTCCAGGTTCATCGTTCCTGTGGACATGGTATTGCGATTCCACCGGTATACCGATTACGGTCATTTCATGCAGGGAGATATTGCCTGGATCGAATTCGCGTTACATCTGGGTTTCCCACTTGAGGAAGAAAAGTGAGTACACCCGGTCACGGAGTAGAGTTCCCGGAGTTGTTATACCTTTTCGATCTTGCCGGCTTTCAGGCAGGATGAACAGATTTGCACGCGCTTGACCTTGCCGTCGATACGGGCACGGACCTTGTGCAGGTTGGGGTAGAACTTCCGCTTCGTCACGTTGTGGGCATGTGAGACATTCGCGCCCACCTGGGGACCTTTTCCGCATATATCGCACCGGCGAGCCATGATGCCTGCTCCTGAGAATATCGACAGGGTGTCACACCCTGTGTTGAGATTTTTATGCAGTTCTGAAAGAACATTGTGCAGAACACGCAGTTCTGAAAGAATACTGCTTGTATCGAACATCAGAAGATAGGGTCGACCCCGCGGGGCGGCAAGGCCTGCTTCCTGCCGAACGACCCGGAACCAAGGAGAGGTTCATGAAGCGTCGAATAGTGTTGAGCATGGCAGCCGCGGCCCTTTTGGTTGTGAGTGTCGTCGGAGCGCAGGCTCAGACCGGGTTCGGTGTGCGCGTAGGCCAGATCTCAGTCAGCAGTGACGATGACAATATCACGATGGATGCCTCGACGGCATTCGGCGCGCACGTGGCCCTGGGGTTCCTCCCGATCGTGGATTTCATGCTCGGAGCCGAATACCTCAGTGGAACCGCAGACTACAACTACGGCCCGGGCCTGACACTCCCTGATCAGGATTTCAAGAGTCTCGGGATATTCGCAGAAATTCGCAAAACCTTCGGTCTGATTCCCATGTTTCCAGTAAAGCTGGTGGTCGGCGGCGGTATGAACATGAACCTCATGTCCTACCTCGATAGTGACGCAGTGATGAACTACACTGGCGGCGAACCCGATCTGGCCGACTTCACCAAACAGGGGACCCACTTCATGGCCGGACTCGAGATCAAACTTCCGATACTGCCCTTCACGGTCAATGCCGAGTACCGGATGCAGACGATCAAACTCGATGACGGGAAGATCAATAACAACGGGATCACTCTGTTGATTACCTTCGGTTTTTAACCGGACTGCGATTGAGGATATGACCGACCGGCTGGCCGCTCCCGTCCAGTATGTGAAGGGAGTTGGTCCAGCCCGGGCAGAGGCACTCGAGAGTGTAGGTATCAGGAGCGTGGAAGACCTCATCTTCCACGCTCCTCGTCGTTATGTCGACAGGCGCCATTGCTCCCCGATCTCCGAACTGCGGGAAGGGGAACAGGTCACTGTTCTGGGAGAAGTGCTGACCGCCAGTGTGGCACGGGGACGCAAGCCGAGGTTCCTGGCGAAAGTGAGCGATGGTACCGGTATCATCGAATGCGTCTGGTTCCGCGGGGTTCCCTATGTAAAGAACGCATTACGCGGCGGCGATCTGGTGGTTCTCTCGGGAAAAGTCGGCCTCTACCGGGGTGGGGTGCAGATCGCCCACCCCGAGTTCGAGGTGCTCGGTTCGGTCGAAGAACTCTCGGAATCGGGGGAACTCCCCGAGGACACCCTCCATGCGGGTGGATTGATACCGATCTACCCGCTCACCGCTGAACTGCGGAGCGTGGGACTGGCCAGTCGCGGTCTGCGCCGGATCATGCGGAACGCTCTCGATGAGCTCAAAGAGCAGGTGGAGGATCCACTCACAGATGAACTGATCGATCGGCGGGAGCTCGTCAGTCTGGCCGAGGCTCTCGAAGGCCTTCATTTTCCTCGTTCGGACGAGGAGGCGGAATCTGCCAGAAGACGCCTGGCGTACGAAGAGTTCTTCTTCATGGAACTCCTCCTGGCCGATCGGAGCAGGAAGATACAGCGTCGACCCGGTACCCCGTTCCGAACGTGGGGCCCCCTCGTACGGGAATACCTGGAAGGTCTTGATTTCTCACTTACCCGGGCCCAGCAGCGGGTGGTGGCTGAAGTGTTCGAGGATATGGGGAGTCCGTATCCGATGAGCCGCCTCCTGCAGGGGGATGTCGGCTGCGGGAAGACAGTGGTGGCGGCGTGTGTGCTGTTGACGGCCGTTGAACAGGGCATGCAGGGGGCCCTCATGGCGCCGACCGAGATACTTGCCGATCAGCATGCCAGACGCCTGCGGGATGAGTTCTCGCGTCTCGATGTGAAAGTCCATTTCCTCAGCTCACGGCTCAGTGGGACTGAGCGTGAATCGGTTCTGCGATCGCTCGGATCGGGTACCCCCTCGGTCGCGATCGGAACCCACGCGCTCATCCAGCACGATGTCGATTTCAGCGCGCTCGGAGCGGTAGTGGTTGATGAACAGCACCGGTTCGGTGTCCTGCAGCGTGGTGAGCTTCAGGCCAAGGGGAGTGACCCTGACGTGCTTGTCATGACGGCGACTCCCATTCCAAGAACACTCGCCATGACCCTGTACGGTGATCTGGCTGTCAGCGTGATCGACGAGATGCCCCCCGGCCGCCAGCCGGTGGAGACCTGTCGGGTTCCCCTGACAAAAAGGGAGAAGGTGATCGAACGGATAGGAGAAGTACTGGCTGATGGTAAACAGGTATACTGGGTCTTTCCCCTGGTTGAAGAGTCCGAGAAGAGCGACCTGGCGGCCGCAGTCGAGTCGTACGACTGGCTCCGATCCGGCCCACTGGGGAACTTTCGGCTGGGGCTTGTCCACGGGCGCCTGAAGCCGGAAGAGAAGGATGACGTGATGAAACGTTTCCGGGATGGGGAAGTGGATCTGCTGGTGAGTACCACCGTCATCGAGGTGGGAGTCGATATCGCGGGTGCCACAATGATCCTGGTCGAACACGCGGAACGTTTCGGACTCGCACAGCTGCACCAGCTCCGCGGCAGGGTCGGCAGAGGCGGGGGAAAGGCAACATGTGTTCTCCTCGAGAGCGAGCAGCTCACCGAAGAGGGTGAACGGCGTCTCGCGGCCATGGTTGAGACCACCGATGGTTTCCGGATCGCTGAAGCTGATCTCGACATTCGAGGACCAGGTGAGTTCTTCGGGACCCGGCAGCACGGACTCCCTGACCTCCGCGTGGCGAACCTGATCACCGATCAGAGACTGCTGGGCGAAGCGCGTGAGGATGCCTTTGCGGCGCTGGGAGTCGCCCTGGATGGTTCTGATCCCGCGGAACCATCCGTTCCGATCGAGATCCTCGATCGATGGCGGATGACGCTGGAGCGTCGACTGGGACAACGGATAGTTCTGGCAGATATCGCCTGAGGAAGGATCATTGCGGATGGTTGAACGGGACGACCTCATATTCGGCGTGAATACCGTGAGGGAGGCGCTCGAGGTCTGCCCCGACCGGGTCCACAAACTCATCCTCGTCGAGGGGCACAGGCACGACCGCCTTCAGAAACTGCTCACACTCGCAAAAGATGCCGGCGTGCCGGTGGTCTTCCAGCCCCGGGACGGGCTTGATCGACAGACTGACCGTGGTCTCCATCAGGGGGTGGTAGCGATCGTTGCGCCGGTCCTCTTCTCCGATCACCGGGAAATCGTCAGATCTGTGACCGACGGAGGCGATACGCCCCTGCTGGTGGCCCTCGACAACATCCAGGACCCCCACAATCTGGGAGCAGTCGCCCGGAGCGCTGAAGCGCTGGGAGCGGATGCTCTCATCCTGCCCCGGCATCGATCCGCCTCACCCGGGGGAACCGCGGAGAAGGTGGCGGCCGGAGCGCTTCGTCACCTGGCCCTTTGCCGGGTTCCCAATCTCGCCCGGACGCTCGAAGAGTTGAAAAGTGACGGATTGTGGATCATGGGGACCGCCGGTGAGGAGGGCACTCCTCTGAGGGATATCGACCTGACCGTACCTCTCGCGGTGGTGATCGGTGGTGAGGAGAAGGGGATGAGGCCGGTGGTGAGATCGGCCTGTGACATGATCGCCTCCATACCGATGACGGGCGCTACATCGAGCCTGAATGCCTCGGTCGCCGCTGGTATCGTGCTGTATGAGATCTCTCGACAACGCGGAGAGACCACGACCTGATCACCATCCGATATCTTCGCTCCGGGATCCCTCAAGCGAGAAACTGCTTGTAGCCGAACAGGTTATTCGGGCATCATTAAATGTTCCGGCCAGTTGCATGCCGGTCCCGGTCACTTGGGTCAGTGATCAGGATAACCCGGACGCAGGAGCAGGCACGCTATGCCGAATGGTACAGTGAAGTGGTTCAATAACCAGAAGGGCTATGGGTTTATAAGCCAGATAGAGGGCCCGGATGTGTTCGCGCACTATACCGCTATCGCCGGTGAGGGATTCCGTACCCTCAAGGAAGGCGAAGAGGTGGAGTTCGAGATCACTGAGGGACCAAAAGGTCCACAGGCGGCAAATATCCTGAGAAAAGGAATGACCGCCGTTGCGGTGTCGCCGGAGGGCGAAGAGAAGGTGGAGGAAGCTGCAGAAGAGGTTGTGGAGGAAGCCGCAGAAGAGGTTGTGGAGGAAGCTGCAGAAGAGATTGCAGTGGAATCTGGTGATAGCGCTGTGTCAGATGAGACCGACACAGTTTCTCCGGATGATCCGGAGGAGAACCTGGCTGAGGCCGCCGGGGAAGAAGTGGACGAAGAGGATGAAGGGGACAAAGATAATTCCTGAAGGAACGCCATGATCAGAATCCAGAGGCACTCCACAGCTATCTCTCTCTCTGCCCTGGTCGTGGTGTTGCTTATAGCTTCTTGTGGGTCATCTGAGCAGAAGGAGGCGGTCACACCTGCCGGGCTTGATGGAAATGAGATGTACGGCCAGGGTGACATGCAGTGGGTCCTCGACAATATCGCCATATTCCGCTCCCGGACCGACCTGATCTCTCCCGATCGGAAAGTGGTAACCTATCTTCGGGATCTGCGCAAAGACGTCACGATTCTCATCTTCATGGGTAGTTGGAATGTCTCGTCTCAGATCCATGTGCCGGCACTCTTTGCATCCCTTCAACAGGTTGAGAACAAGCGGGTAAGCGTAACAATTGTTGGTATGGACCGCCGCCTTCGGGACAGGGATGGATTGGCCGAACGATATGAGATTTCGGCGCTCCCGACATTCGTGCTGGAGCACAGGGGTGTCGAGGTGGGACGGATCATCGAGACGCCATCCAGGAGCATCGCTCTCGATGTAATCACTATTCTGAGCACTTCACTGGGCAGGTAGGTGTGACTACTGATCAAGCTACACTCGCCTCCCGGGTACGGGTTAAGGAAGATATCGTCTTCCGGGATCTGGATGGGGAAGCAGTGCTCCTCAATCTGGAGTCGGGAACTTATTTTGGCCTCGATCCAGTCGGTACAAAGATATGGGCGCTTCTGCAGCAGCATGAAATCCTGAACGATGTGCACGTCGCTTTGCTCGATGAATTCGACGTCGAATCGGACCGTAGTGAGCGCGATCTTCTCGATCTCGTCGCCCGACTGGATGAAAATGGGCTGGTTGAGATCTCTCGCTGAACGAAGCAGGACCTTTTCCAGGCTTACGTCCTCCGAACGAACTCTCTTTCTCCTGGCATGGGTGTTATTGATCAGGGTGGACCTCACTCTCCGCATCGTTTCGGTAAAACGGCTTCTCGATCGTTATTCCGACAGAGGGACCGGGCTGGTGAGTATCCCTGAGGAGGAAACTGAGGTTTTCATCAAACGAGCGGCCTGGCTGGTTGAGAGCGCCGGCCGGTTTGCTCCGATCAGAACAACCTGTTTGAAGGAGTCCCTGGTTCTGCACCGGATCCTCGATCGGAAACATATTGATACAGAGTTGCGCATCGGTGTGACTCGTACCGGGGAGCACCTGAAAGCACATGCCTGGCTCGAACGGAACGGGGTTCCCATCTTCGGGTACGATCCTGAAGATGGTTATCAACCCCTGACATCGGCATGAATTTCCCGATATGAGCGGAATAGCCGGCATCTGGCATCGGGGCGGGAAACCGGTGGACCCCGGGGTTCTCTCGCGGATGAGCGATGCGCTTGCCCATCGGGGACCCGACTCAGATGGCATGTGGATCGAGGGGTCGATCGGGATGTGCTCCCGGCTCTTTCGCATCACCCCGGAGTCGGCCCGTGAGACCCAACCGGTGGTGCATGAGAGTGGAGCGGTCATCGTATTCGATGGGCGGCTCGACAACCGGGAGGATCTCCTCTCAGACCTGGGACAAACTCCGGAATCCGCGACCGACCTGCCCGATTCTGAACTGGTGCTGGAGAGCTGGCTTTCGCGCGGAGAGGCGGCATTTGCCAGGATGAAGGGTGACTTTGCCTTCGCGATCTTCGATCCGCGAAGGCCGATACTCCTGCTTGTCCGTGATCGCTTCGGGGTCAAACCGATCTATTACCATCGCAGCGGCGATACGATCGTGTTCGCCTCTGAGATCAAGGCGATCCTTGCCTGCCCCGGCATCACGGCCCGACCTGATGAGGTCTATCTCTCCCGCCATCTGCTCAGAAGGAACCGGGAAGAAACCTGGGAGAGGACCTTTTTCGAAGGGATGGTGAGCCTGCCGCCGGCGCATTTCCGAAGATTTCTTCCGGAGAAGAGTGAGCTGACCGGATATTGGGACCTGCCCGACGGACCC
>JALGVQ010000053.1 GCA_025774615.1 bacterium | reverse complement strand
CCTTCATCGATATCTCTGCCATCACGAACCGCCTGAACGGGGCCGCTGCGGCTCTGGCCCGATTCATCGATCCAGCCGATGCGACTGAAGAGGAGATGGTGCGGTGGCTTGAAAGCAGGTCAGGGAGAACCGGCTCTCCGAGATTGACCCTTTCCACCGCGCCCGTCGAGGTCGGCCCCCAGCTGGCCAGGACAGCCTTCGGGATCGTCGAGGGCGCCCTGCTCACTTCGGCCACCCTCTCAGCCGGAGGCACCTTCGATTATATATCAGTACGGCTCGGTCTCGATCTGCTGGAGAGAGGGCGGCTCGTCAGTGAGTCGCTCACCAGCCCGTTCGATCACCGGGAACAGGTGACATTCCTCATTCCGGATGATCTTCCTGATCCGACGGAGCCGGCTCACCGGGAAGCGGTTGTCGATCTGCTCGGGCCCGCGATCACCTCCGCCGGTGGGCGCTCTCTTGTCCTGATGACCTCCTACGGCATGCTGAAGGCGGTGCATGGAGAACTCCAGGGCCCGCTCGCCGAACGGGGTATCGTACTGAGAAAGCAGGGGGAGGCTCCCCGGAGTGATCTGCTCGAGGCATTGCGGACCGGCGCCGGGGAGGCGTTGCTGGCGACCGATTCATTCTGGGAGGGGATCGACGTCAGGGGGGAGGCGTTGAGCCTGCTGGCGCTCACGAGACTTCCTTTCCGGGTTCCCTCGGAACCGGTGCTTCAGGCTCGCGCTGAAAGGCTCCAGCGGGAGGGCGGAAACGCGTTTACGGAGTTGCTGCTGCCGATGGCCATCCTGAAATTCAAGCAAGGCATGGGGCGGCTCATCAGGCACCGCGAGGACAGGGGGATCGCGATCGTTCTCGATCCCCGGATACTCAGCCGGTCGTACGGGCGCCTCTTCCTCGGCTCTCTCGACTGGGGTGAACCGGAGATCGTCTCCAGCAGTGAGGTGACCACTATCGTGGAAGCATGGTTCCGGGAACGGAAGATAGGTCGATGACCTCCCCGGCAGTGGTGTGGCCGGAACCGGCCGGCAGGGCATCCAGAGGACTTCTGGAACTGCTGGATGAAGACATGAGCAGGAGGAGGCGGATCTCCATCGCGCCCGGTCGGGTGAACCTGCTCGGCGGTCATACCGACTACAACGACGGCTTCGTCCTGCCGGTTGCGGTGGACCGATATGTGTCGTGCGCGTTCGCAGAGGGTGTTGAGCACACTGAGCACACTGAGCGCACTGGGCCAAAAGGGAAGGCACTTGAGTTCGTCAGCCTCGACTTCGGTGACCGCTTCATGCTCGATATCACGGACATCGACCGGTACCGGGAGAGTGCCGATGCCTTCGAACGGCTCACCGGAGGCCCGAAGAACCGCTGGCGCAGGTATGTCGCGGGTGTGGTGATCGAGATGGAGGCCGCGGGATCATCGATCCCGACCGGCCTGGGAGTGATCGCGGGCGATGTACCGCTCGGATCGGGACTCTCCTCCTCGGCGGCACTGGAGGCGGCTGTCTACCTGGCTCTGAATAATGGCGGTGCCACACCTGAAGCTGCCCTGCTCTGTCAGCGGGCTGAGAACCGGTGGGTCGGCGTTCCCTGCGGGGTGATGGACCAGTTCACGAGTTTTATGGCCGAGGCCGGCAAGGCGCTCTTTCTCGATTGTCGCGATCTGACCTGGCGGAACATCCCGCTGCCGGCAGGAACCGCCGTGACGGTGATCGATTCCGGTGTGCAACGGGAACTGGCCGACGGGGAGTACCTGAAACGACGACAGGAGATCGAGACGTCCCTGACTATCTTGCGGAAGGTCACGGGCCCGCTGGAGTCACTCCGTGATCTGAGTCCCGAAGTGTTCGAAGAGGTCGAGGACATCCTGCCCGAACCGCTCAGGTCACGGGTCCAGCACGTGGTGGATGCGAACGCCCGCGTGCGGGAAGGGGTCACGAGACTCGTTCTGGAGGAATCGGAAGGGTTCGGGGAGCTGATGGTGGATTGCCACCTATCACTCGCGCATCTCTACGAGGTCAGCACTTCCGAACTCGACCTGATCGTCGAGCGCTCGCTCACCGTGGATGGCGTATTCGGCGCCAGGCTCACCGGCGCGGGATTCGGCGGGTGCTGTGTCGTGTTCCATCGGGAAGGATGTGAGGGACCACTGAGGGAGAGAGTGGAGAAGGGCCTCGAGAGTGAATTCGGCAGGCGCCCGACGGTCCACCATCTCCACTCCGCCGATGGAGCCGGGGTGTACCCGATCGAGGATCAGATATAAGAGGACCAGGTATCAGAGGATCAGATAATAGAGGCGGCGCCATGCGGGAACGCTACATCGGAGTCGACACCGGCGGGACCTTCACCGATCTCGTGGCGCTCACCCCCGGGGGGCTGGTGCACCACAAGTTGAGCAGTACCCCTGATGGACCATACCGGGCTGTACTCGACGGGATCGCCGAAGCCCTCGAAGGGGGCGCGCTCCTGCCCGGTGACCGGATAGCCCATGGGACCACCGTAGCCACCAACGCGATCCTGACCGGGAACGTGGCCCGTGCCGTGCTGGTGACCACCCTGGGATTCGAGGATGTCCTGGAGATCGGCCGTCAGGACAGGCCTGCCCTCTACGATCTCGAAGTGAGGAGCCCCGAACCGCTCATTCCCCGCGACCGGCGATTCGGCATAGCCGAACGGATCGGTCCTGAAGGTCAGGTGGAGAGAGCGCTCCTGCCCGGCAGTGAGGAGATCACCGCTCTGATCGATCGTATCTCCGCGCTCGATCCGCCGCCCGAAGCCATCGCGATCTGCCTGCTGCACTCCTATGCCAATGCCGCGCATGAACAGATCGTTGCCGATGCGCTCAGCGAAAGCCTTCCGGAGATCCCCATCACCCGTTCATCGGTGCTGATCCCCCTCTTCCGTGAATATGAACGATCATCCACCGTGGTGGTGAACTCCTCCGTCCAGCCGATCATGGGACGGTATCTCGGAGCTCTCCGCGACGGGATCGGAGCAGCCGACCTCGTCATCACCACCTCGAGTGGTGGAAGCCTCTCCAGCGAACGCGCCGCCAGAGAACCGGTCCACACGCTCCTGTCGGGACCGGCCGCCGGTGTAGCCGGCGCGCTCGCGGTCGCCAGACGCGCAGGATTCGAGAAAATACTCACCTTCGACATGGGGGGCACGAGCACCGACGTGGCGCTCTGTGACGGTACGATCCGCCAGACCACCGAGGGAGGACTTGAGGGATATCCTCTCCTCATAGAGCAGATCGACATGCATACCGTAGGTGCCGGTGGCGGGAGTCTTGCCCGGATTGACCGCGGGGGGGCTCTCAACGTCGGGCCGCAGAGCGCCGGGGCCGACCCCGGTCCGCTTGCGTACGGGCGGAGATCCCCCGGTCCCGATGGTGAGGGAGTCACGGTCACCGACGCCAATCTCCTGCTCGGACGGCTTCCGGCCGGCGGTCTGCTGGGCGGCACGATGGAACTCGACACCGATGCCGCGCACTCTGGCCTTCGGGCACTGGCCTCAGCGGCAGCGCGCTCCCCGGAAGCACGCCAGCTCACTCCGGAGGAGACCGCCGAAGGGGTGGTGCGGGTCGCGATCACCACGATGGCGACAGCTCTGCGGAAGATCAGTGTAGAGCGGGGGAAGGATCCCCGGGAATATGTGCTGGTCGCTTTCGGAGGGGCCGGTGCGATGCACGCGGCGGCGCTGGCGGCAGAGATCGGCGTGGACCGCGTGCTTATCCCCCGGGAGCCGGGCCTCCTCTCGGCTGTCGGCACTCTCGTGGCCGGTCTGCGTGTCGACCGGGCGCAAACGGTGCTGGGCTCCGACGCGGTGAAGGATGCCGCTGCGCTCGATGAGATCTGGAGCAGACTCGAAGAGGAAGCGCTGGAGGGACTTGAGGAAGCGGGTGTGTCACGTGAGGAGTGCACCCTTGGACGGCGTGTCGATCTGAGATACCGGGGACAGTCATTCGAACTGACGGTGGAGGTACCCGGGCAGGGGGAGGCAGGAACGGTGGAGCTCGGAGAGAAGATGAAGGCCCGCTTTGCCGCTGCTCATCTCGAACGTTACGGATATGACCGGCCGGGAATTGCGGTGGAACTGGTCTCCCTGCGGGTGGAGGGCCACGGTCCGGGAGCGGCCGACCTCGACACGCTTCTGCCGCGGATCGGCGATACGGATCCGGATGCCCCGCGTATCGCCGGCGGGGAGTTTACCATCGGGGAGTTCCCGACGTGGCCCATGATCTGGGATGGCATGAGCCTCGACACGCCCCAGATACCGGGGGAGCGGCTCACTCCCGGCCTGAAGCTCAGGGGTCCGCTTCTGATCCATGAGTTCTCCGCAACCACGATCGTACCGCCCGATGCCGGCATCGAAGTCGGATCATACGGCGATCTTCTGCTCACCCTCGATGGGTGATGAGTCACGCAGCAACCGGGCTCCAGTGGAGCGAATACAGGTAGAGCGAACAGGGGTAGAGACAACCTTCAGAACGAGGGAGAAGTAACGTGTCTGATGAACACCGCAGCAGAGGACCATCCACGCGCGCCGTCCACGCCGGCGAGAAGACCGATCCCACGACCGGCGCGGTGTCGGTACCGATCTATCAGACCGCTCCGTTCGGGTTTGCGACAGCCCAGGCTCTGGAGGACGCGTTCCTGAGGCCGAAGGGGGAGTATATCTACTCGAGGATGGGCAATCCGACCGTACGGGCTCTCGAGGAGAAGGTGGCCTCACTCGAGGGGAGCGAGAATGCCCTCGCGGCCGCCTCGGGGATGGCCGCGATCTCCACGGTGATGTTCACCCTCCTGCGGCCCGGATCGAAGCTGGTCGCGTTCCGGGATCTCTACGGCGGATCTTCCGGATTCTTCACCCGGATTCTCGAGCCGTGGGGTGTCGAGGTCGTCTGGGTTGATGTGGGTTCCGAACAGGGTGATGGCGCCGTGCTGAAAGAAGCGCTCGGTTCCGGGGCCGATCTGCTCTATCTGGAATCTCCCACCAATCCTACGCTGAAGGTGGTGGATATCGCCAGGGCGGTCGAACTCGGTCACGCTGCGGGCGCGAAGATCGTGGCAGACAGCACCTTTGCCACTCCGATCCTCCAGCGTCCGCTCGATATGGGAGTGGATGTCGTCATCCACAGCCTCACCAAATACCTGGGCGGTCATGGAGACACCACCGGCGGTGTGGTCACCGGTCCGGCCGAACTGATAGCGGAGGTCCGCACTCGTCTGATCGACCTCGGCGGGATCATGGATCCGATGGCGGCCTTCCTTCTGCTGCGCGGCATCAAGACCCTAAAGGTGCGCGTGGAGCGGAGTTGTGAGAACGCGCTCGAGATCGCGCGCTTCCTGGAGACACGCCCCGAAGTGCGGCTCGTCAACTACCCGGGACTTGAATCGAACCCGTATCACGAGGTCGCCACAGGTCAGATGTCGGCGTACGGGGGGATGCTTTCCTTCGAAGTGGATGGCGACCTCAGCGCAGCTCACCGTGTTGTTGACACGCTCGATCTCATCAGGATCGTACCGAGCCTCGGCAGTGTTGAAACCACCCTGCTGTTGCCTGCGGTCTCCTCACACTACAAATTCAGTAGCAGTGAACGTGAGGCGATGGGGGTTCCCGACGGGCTTATCCGGCTTTCGGTGGGGATCGAAGAGATCGAGGACATCCTGGCTGACCTGGAGACCGGTCTGGCGGCGCTCTGAGCACGCCCCGAACCGGACAGGTGAGAGGGATCACAACAGGACGGGCAGATCATGAGTGCCAGGCGACAATCGAGTCCACCACGTAAGGCACCAGAAGAGAAGATGCAGGGGGAGAGTCACGGGGCGGCAGCCGATGTGGTCGGAATGGGTACCTGCACGGTCAATTATCACGCGCTGGTGCCTGAAGCGGGTTTCATGAAGCCGAAACAGATCAGCCAGGGGCTGGAAGTCTCTCTTGGGGGGGCAACCGCTCTGAGCCTCATCCAGCTGGCCCGCCTCGGTGTGAGTGCCGCCTGGATGGGGATACTGGGTGATGATGAGGAAGGATCCCGCATCCTGCGCGACTTCGAGGCAGAGGGTATCTCTACCAGCTGCATCGAACGGTGGGAGGACCAGCGCTCACCCTTCGCGTGGGTCTCCGTCACGCCGAACGGGGAGCGGAACATCATCATCTTCCCGAACGTCCTGAATTACCTCACCCCCGAAAAGGTCGACGCGACGATGGTGGGCTGCATCGACGGCTCACTCCAGTTCCACACCGATGTCGCGACGATCCCGCTCCGTACGACCCTCCAGGCTATCGAGATCGCGCATGCCGCCGACTGCATGATCTTCACCGACATCGACACCGATCCGATCTACCTCGTTGAGGAGGCCGGCCTTGGACGCCGGAAGGAACTCGAAGCAGTTCTGCAGAAGACCGATGTCCTGAAGGCCGGGCAGCGCGCGGCCATGAAACTGACGGGTGAAGAAGATCCCGGACTCGCCTGCCGGATCATGCACGAGACCTACGGTTCCCGCTATACCGTGGTGACTGCCGGCAAAGAGGGAAGCTACCTGATGTACAATGGAGAAGAGTGGCCGATCGCCGCTCTGGGCGGACCCGCGGTCGACCCGACCGGAGCGGGCGGCGCCTATTTCGGTGGTCTCTCCTACGCGATCCTCATGGGGATCAACGGAGAGGAAGCCGGCTACTTCGCCTCTGCCTGTGCGGCCCATGCCTGTTTGCACATGGGATCGCTGGCACTGGGTACGCTCACAGATATCAATGCCATCCTGGCCGGAGTAACTCCCGGACAGGAGGATGACGCCAGCCAGGATTGACTCAACCGGAAACAGTGAATGGACCCCATTCTCCTTGAAGTCTATAAACACCGGTTCGCAGGAGTCGCGGAGGAGATGGGAGCCGTTCTTCAGCGTACCTCCTCATCCCCCAACATCAAGGAACGCAGGGATTACTCCTGCGCCGTGTTCGATGGCCAGGGCCGGGTCATCGCCCAGGGTGACCATCTGCCCGTCCATCTGGGGAGTATGCCCCGCTCGGTAGCCTCCGCTCTCGAAGGAGGACATCTGGAGCCGGGGGAGGTCGTCCTTCTGAACGACCCGTTCGCCGGAGGCACCCACCTCCCCGATCTCACGATGGTGGCTCCGGTGTACACGGAGAGTCGTCCCCTCTTCTATGTTGCTTCCCGGGCTCACCATGCCGATGTAGGCGGGATCGCGCCCGGTTCGATGGCTCTGGCCGTCGATATCTATCAGGAGGGTCTCCGCATACCGCCGGTACGCCTCCGCAAGAAGGGCGAACTCGAACCCGACTCCGACCTCGTGGCACTGATGATGGCGAACGTGCGGACGCCGGGAGAACGGGAAGGGGATCTGCGCGCTCAGATGGCTTCGCTTGATGTAGGGGCACGGCGCCTTCTGGAACTGATAGAGGAGCGCGGAGTGGAGGAATCGCTCGAATACGCGGGCCATCTCCTCACATACGCAGAGAGGATGACCCGCGCTCTGATCGGTGACCTGCCTGACGGGACGTACACATTCGAAGATCAACTCGACGACGACGGAATGGGGAGCGGACCGCTGCCGATCAGGGTAAGCATCACGATCGATGGTGAAGAAGCGACGGTCGATTTCACCGGGAGCGCGCCCCAGTGCGCCGGGCCGGTGAACGCGGTGGAAGCCATCACATTGTCGGCTACGGTATACGCCTTCCGCTGCCTGCTCGACCCGGCGGTACCGCCCAATCACGGCTCCTTCGCGCCGATCAGGCTCATTGCCCCGCAGGGCACGGTCGTGAATGCGCTCCATCCGGCCGCGGTGGCGGCCGGCAATGTCGAGACGAGTCAGCGGCTGGTGGACGTGATCCTTGGCGCGCTCGCCCGGGCCGCTCCCGATCGGGTTCCGGCTGCCAGCCAGGGAACGATGAACAACCTCTCCATCGGGGGGATCGATCCACGGACTCATGAATCGTATGCCTACTACGAGACGACCGGGGGCGGCATGGGAGGCAGGCCCGGAAGCAGTGGCCCCTCGGCGGTGCACTGCCACATGACCAATACGAGGAACACCCCGGTGGAAGCGCTCGAGCATGCGTATCCTTTCCGGGTGACACGGTACCGTATCCGTTCGGGATCGGGGGGAAGTGGACTCCACCCCGGAGGGGACGGGATCTTCCGCGAGATCGTTCTGGGGGCGCCGGCGACAGTGAGCCTCCTGAGCGAACGGCGCGTGTTCGGCCCCTATGGCCTCGAAGGGGGAGAGGCCGGGCAGTGCGGTCGCAACACCAGGATAGACAGTGCTGGTGAGGAGACTCCGCTTCCCGGGAAAGGGACGTGGCAGATGAAACAGGGAGAGGGGATCAGACTCGAGACCCCGGGCGGTGGTGGTTGGGGACACGAACAATGAGGAGGACCTGGAGGTAGTGGACGCATTTCTGGTACTTGAGGACGGGCGGGTATTCCCCGGAAAATCATTCGGCGCGGGATTGGATTCGACCGGCGAGGTGGTCTTCAACACTGCCATGACCGGGTATCAGGAGATTCTGACCGATCCCTCCTACTCCGGTCAGATCGTGGTTATGACCTTCCCGTTGATCGGCAATTACGGAGTAACGCCGGAGGACGCAGAGTCGAGGGGTGTCTGGCCGGAGGCGTTCGTGGTGCGGGAGTACTCTGACCTCTTCAGTAACTGGCGGGGGCGCCAGGATCTGACCCACTACCTGCGTGAATACGGTGTTACCGGGATCACCGGCGTGGATACACGTGCCCTCACCCGCCACATAAGGTCTTCCGGAGCAATGCGGGGGATCGTCTCGCTCTCCTCCGATACCGACGCGCTCCTCGACAAGGTCCGCTCCTCACCCGAGATGGAAGGTCGTGACCTGGTGCATGAGGTGACGATCGGGAAGCAGTATGAATGGGATCAGCCCAGTCCGGCGCCATTCGGGATACCGGAGGAGCAGGTACCACCGGTAGAGGTGCCCGAGGATGAACCGCCCCTGCCGGCGGGTGCTCTCCGCGTCGCGGTGATGGACTATGGAGTGAAACAGAACATTCTTCGCCGGCTGGTGGATGTCGGCGGCAGGGTAACCGTATTTCCGGCCGATACACCCGCCGGGGATGTGCTCGCGATCAAGCCCCACGGAGTAGTGTTCTCGAACGGCCCCGGTGATCCGGCAGCGCTCCCCGGTGTCGTGGAGGAGGCGAAAATCCTCGCCTGTTGTCTCCCCTCCTTCGGTATCTGTCTCGGGCACCAGATCCTCGGGCAGGTGTTCGGGTACCGGACCTGGAAACTGAAGTTCGGACATCATGGCGCGAACCACCCGGTCAAGCGTATTGCAACAGGCAGAGTCGAGATCACCAGCCAGAACCATGGGTTCGCGGTCGATCTGGAGAGTGGAGGAAGCGGGCTCATCGAAACTCATGTCAATCTGAACGACGGCACGAACGAGGGCTTCCGGCACACCGGATACCCGGTCTTCGCAGTACAGTACCACCCTGAAGCATCACCCGGTCCGCGGGACTCCGCCTACCTTTTCAGAGAGTTCGTGCGGGCGATGGGGGAACATCGCGACAACAATGACCCTGCGCGGGCAGATCGGAAGGGGGGTGACGATGCCCCGGCGTGATGATCTGAAGAAGATCCTGATCATCGGTTCCGGACCGATCGTAATCGGGCAGGCGTGCGAATTCGACTACTCGGGCACGCAGGCGTGCAAGGCCCTCAGTGAGGAAGGGTATGAGGTAGTGCTGGTGAACTCGAACCCGGCTACCATCATGACCGACCCCGAGATCGCTGCCCGAACCTATGTGGAGCCCCTTACTCCTGAAGTCATAGAGATGATCATCGAGAAGGAACGGCCCGATGCCCTCCTGCCGACAGTCGGAGGACAGACCGGGCTCAATCTCTCTCTCGAACTCTTCGAGAGAGGGGTGCTGGAGCGGTACGGTGTCGAGATGATCGGTGCAAAACCGGACGCCATCGCGATGGCTGAGGATCGGGATCTCTTCAAGGAGGCGATGGAGAGGGCAGGGCTTGAGTGCCCGCACAGCGCATATGTGCTCACGGTCGAGGAGGCAGTCGATTTTATCGAGGAGATCGGATATCCGGTTATCATCCGCCCCTCCTACACCCTCGGCGGGTCTGGCGCGGGTATCGCCTGGAATATCGAAGAGCTGCGGAGCCTGGCGGAGAAGGGGATCGATTCCAGTCCGGTCGGGCGGATACTCATCGAAGAGTCGGTCATCGGGTGGAAGGAATACGAGCTGGAGGTCATGCGGGACCTCATGGACAACGTGGTGGTTATCTGTTCGATCGAGAACTTCGATGCCATGGGAATCCATACCGGTGATTCGATCACCGTGGCGCCCGCGCAGACGCTCACCGACCGCGAATACCAGCGCATGCGCGACATGGCCCTGCAGGTGATCCGCACGATCGGTGTCGAGACCGGCGGCAGTAACATTCAGTTCGCTCTCAATCCCGACGACGGCCGTATCCTGGTTATCGAGATGAACCCGCGGGTGAGCCGATCCAGCGCACTCGCCTCGAAAGCCACCGGTTTCCCGATCGCGAAGATCGCCGCCAAACTGGCCATCGGCTACACACTCGACGAGATCCCGAACGATATCACCCGGGAAACCCCGGCTTCATTCGAGCCCACGATCGATTACTGTGTCGTGAAGATCCCCCGCTGGGCGTTCGAGAAGTTCCCCAACGTCGACCAGACCCTGACGACACAGATGAAGTCGGTCGGTGAGGCGATGGCGATAGGGCGGACGTTCAAGGAGGCGCTCCTCAAGGCGATCAGATCGCTTGAGATCGATCGCGCGGGACTCTCCGACGGTGCCGCCGATCTTGATCCCGATCGGATCACCGAGCGTCTCAGAGTGCCGAACTGGGAGCGTCTTTTCTACATCCATCTCGCCTTCCAGTCGGGGATGGATCTCAGTGACGTGAATCGCCTTACCGGTATCGATCCCTGGTTCCTGCGGCAGATCGAACAGCTGGTCGACTTCGAGGGACGGATCAGGGCCTTCAGCATCGGGCGACTGCCGCGCGAGCTTCTCTACAAGGCGAAGCGGTTCGGCTACAGCGACATCGAACTGGCCAGACTGGTGCGCTCTTCCGAGGAGGAAGTGCGGGAGCGTCGGAAGGAGACCGATATCAGACCCGTCTTCAAGCGGGTCGACACCTGCGGCGCCGAGTTTGAGGCATACACTCCCTACTTCTATTCCACCTACGAGAGCGAAGACGAAGCGGAGCCCACGGAGAACCGGAAGATCATGATCCTGGGGGGTGGACCGAACCGGATCGGACAGGGGATCGAATTCGACTACTGCTGTTGTCATGCCTCCTTCGCGCTGAAGGAGGAGGGTTTCGAGACCATCATGGTCAACTGCAATCCCGAAACGGTATCGACCGATTACGACACCTCCGACCGCCTCTACTTCGAGCCCCTGACGCTTGAAGATATCCTGCACATCGTCGAGACAGAGCAGCCTGAAGGCGTGATCGTCCAGTACGGCGGACAGACCCCGCTGAGCCTTGCGCTCGACCTGCAGAAGGCGGGGGCGCCGATCATCGGTACCGATCCGGAATCGATAGACCTGGCCGAAGATCGCCAGCGGTTCGGAGCCCTGCTTGAGGAACTCGACATACCGCGGCCGGCCGACGGGACGGCCACCGAGGTGGAGGGGGCTCTCGCAGTGGCCGGTGAGATCGGGTATCCGGTACTCATCCGGCCCTCCTATGTACTGGGTGGCCGGGCGATGGCGGTAGTCTACACCGACAGGGATCTCGAGCATTACATGCGCACTGCCGTTCTGGCGAGCCCGGAGCACCCGGTGCTGATCGACCGATTCCTGGAGGATGCGACCGAGGTGGACGTGGATGCGGTCGCCGACGGCGAGCGCGTGGTGATCGCCGGGATCATGGAGCATATCGAGGAGGCGGGAGTACACTCCGGCGACTCCGCGTGCGTCCTGCCTCCACTGACCTTATCCGATGACGTGATCGATACGATCCGGGAATATACCCGGCGGATGGCCGAGGCGCTCGAGGTGCGGGGATTGCTGAATGTGCAGTATGCCATCCAGCGGGGCAAGGTGTTCGTGCTTGAGGTGAATCCACGAGCCAGCCGTACTGTTCCCTTTGTGAGCAAAGCCACAGGAATACCGTGGGCGAAGGTGGCCGCGAAAGTGATGGCCGGAAAGATGCTCGATGAGCTGGGTGTTCCCGATGAGGGAGAGGCGCCCGAATATTTCGTTAAAGCGGTCGTCTTCCCCTTCATGAAGTTCCCCGGGGTCGACACGATCCTCGGGCCTGAGATGCGCAGCACCGGTGAGGTGATGGGTTCGGCCTCATCCCCGGGGCTGGCCTTCGCCAAGGCCTTCTCGTCCACCGGTTACGAACTGCCGACACAGGGAACGGTCTTCCTCAGTGTCGTCGATCACGACAAGGCAGAAGCCCTTAAAGTGGCGAAACAGCTGAAAGAGCTCGGTTTCGAGATCATGGCCACCGAGGGAACCGCGGAGTACTTCAGGCAGGCGGGCATCGAGGCAACACATATATTCAAGGTCGGTGAAGGGCCGCGTCCACACGTGGTCGACCGCATCAAGAACGGGGATATCGACCTGATCATCAACACCCCCTTCGGCCGGGGAGCGCGAACCGACGACCGCTCCATCCGCACCGAGGCGGTTGCCCGGGGTGTTCCGTGTATCACGACGCTGAAGGGCGCCGCGGCCGCCGCCAACGGCATCCGGGCTCTTCAGGAAGGTGTCTTGCAGGTGACCTCCCTCCAGGAATACCATGGTGCGGGAAATAACAGAGAGATACGTGAGATATAAGAAGTCCGGATATTGATCGGGAGAATGGTTTGAGCGAAGAGCAGCTGGAAGAAACCCCGGAGGTCACCATGCCTGTTGAGGAGGTGCTGATGCCTCCTCCCGGTGAGGAGGGGGATGCTCTGCGCGACGGCCTGCTGGTTCAGGACGATGAGCCCGAGTCGATCGTACGCCAGCGCTCCGAGTACCTCCAGCGCTCCTATCTGATGATCAAGTATCGCTGGTTCGCGATCATGGCCCTGGCCGCGACGACATTACTGGTGACCTGGCTGGGAAACTTCGAGTACAACCCGTTCGCGCCCGGTCTCGTCCTCGTCCTGATGGGCATGTACAACGTGGCTTTCGAGATCGACTTCCGTTTCCGTGAGCGGAAGAATCTCGACCTGCAGGGACTCGGTCTGATCTACCGGTCGGGGATGCTCCAGATCGACCTCGACCTGGTCGCCCTGACATGCATCATCTACCTGACGGGGGGGATCGACTCCCCCCTCGTCTTCTTCTATATCCTGCATACCATCACCGCCTCCTACCTGCTGAGCCGGAAAGAGACCTTTCTGCAGGCGACACTGGCCATCGGGCTATTCGCGACCATGTGCTACCTGGTTCGCGATCCGATAGAGACACTGGGATTGCTCATACTCACTCCAGTGGAACTGTATGAGATCACCTTTCTGAATATTCCCGGTATGCCTGAGATCATTCTGAATTATGAGAACACCCCGTATATCCTGGCACATACTGCTGCACTGGCGGCGATCCTCTATATCTCAGCGGGTATTGCCACGGCCCTCTCCGAGCGGTACCGGGAGAAGGAACGGGAGATCCACGAGCAGGCCATCACCGACGGTCTGACCGGTCTCTACAACTACCGGTATTTCTCACAGCAGTTCGAACTCGAGTTCGAACGGGCGCGCCGGTATGGACACCGGTTGACGCTGGTGATGATCGACATGGATGGTCTGAAACGATTCAACGACCATCATGGGCACCTGCTGGGCAGTCAGGCGCTGAAGGATATCGCCGTGATCCTGAAAGAGACCACTCGCCCGGTGGATGTGGTGGCAAAATACGGTGGTGACGAGTTCGCGATCGTCCTTCCCGAGACCGACAAGTCTGGCGGCGCGCTCGTGGCCGAACGCATCAGAGAACTGGTCCAGGAGCACGGGTTCATGGGGAGTGACCGGAAGCACACGGTGAAACTCTCTGTCTCCGGTGGCGTGACCACCTTCCCCGATGACGCTTCAGCGTTGAGGGAACTCGTGGATGTTGCCGACAAAGGTCTCTATGCCGCAAAAGAGGCCGGGCGGAACCGTATCAAGGTTGCCGGCCGTGATGGATTCCTGGGTGGGGATGTGGATGGGAAAGGTCGGGAGTAGCGCGTGAATCAATCCCGTTCTGCCGGGAACAGCCGGCCCCCCTCGACCGTCATACCACTGTGATGATCAACCGACACATGATACGCCATCCGGCACTCCTGCTCCTCCTGCTGATCGGTTCCGGTGGGGCCGTTCCCGATGCACCGAACACCGGGCCGGCACCCGTGTCACGTGACACGGCTCCAGTATGGATGGCCGAGCAGAGGGATCGGATGCGTGAGGCGATGGAGGCGGGAAAGGACGCTTTCGTCCGACTGCCGGGCATCCTTCCGCAGGGCGTCCAGGATCGATCGCCGCGATCCTCTCCCCCACGTCTGGCTCGGTCGATGTGATTTCACCGAACCACCTGAGGCGTTCGCGCGGGAAGAACAGCTGAGAGACGCCCTCAAGAACATGGAACGCGCCCTCGAAGTTGATCCCGCGTCACGGGAGGGTCGTTACTGGAAAGCGCGCACCCTCACCCGTCTGGGTGGTAACCGGAACCTGAATGAGGCGCTCGAACTGTTCGAAGGACTCGTCGAGGATGATCCCCTTTACGAAGATGTGATGCGACGGCTCCTCGGGGCGCACGCAGAGCAGGGATCACTGCCTGACTATGTCGGGGTTCTCGAGGCAGCGGCCAGGGCGACCACCAGCGATCCGGTGCTCACCTTCCGGTATGCTGACGCCCTGAGGCTGAGCGGCAACACCAGTCGGGCCGAGGCGATGCTGCGGGGCCTGAGGGAACGCTACCGGGACTTCGCCCCGGGATGGGTGGACTACACTCTGGCCCTGACACTCTTCGAGATGGGGGAAGTGGAGGACGGAACCACCCGCTACCTCGACGCGATCACGTTCATGAAATATCCGGCTGTGGCCCGGGCGATGTGGGAGGACGCCATCTGGGCCGCCAACCTTACGCAGATGGCGAGATTCAGGCGTGTCGAGACGGTTGAGGACTACGCGAACTTCCTGCGGGGCTTCTGGAAGGAAAAGGATCCCACGAAGACCACCGTTGACAACGAGGTGATCGCCATCCACTACGATCGCCTCAGGGTGGCGGAGCAGAACCACCTGATGGCAGGATTTCGGGCGGTCTGGAACAATCCCGACGATCAGGGATGGCTCCACCTCCCGCCCACCTATGATATCGAGGCGCCCTTCAACGACATGGGGCTGATCTATATCAGATGGGGTGAGGCGGACGAGGTCGCGTTCACTCATGAGATCGAGATCGACAACATGTCGTGGATGTACGAAGAGAAAGGTCAACGGCCGCGGATGATCTTCCACTTCGAACAGCATCCGCTCGGCGGAGGATGGAGATTCGTGCCGACGCCCGGTCCCGGAGAGTACGCGGCCTCCCGTGTCTCCATGGATCCAAAATTCGGGATGCTGCTCTACGGTGTCGATCAGCAGAGTCTCAGCTTCCTGGTTGAGGATGCAAACCAGGATCTGCGGGTCGGACTCACCCAGAGCGGATATATCCCGGAGATCGAAGTTGAACCGTTAACGATCTATAACGATGAAGCCTCCTTCAAGGCACCGGATGGCATGACCCGGTATGAAGCGTACTGGGCCTTTCCCGTGATCGAACTGATCACGCAGAAGACCCTTGATGAGGGAGAGGCGATCGTCACGGTCAACATCAGTCTCTTCACCTCCGATTTTCAGCAGGAGGTGTACCGGAACACCCGGCAGATGCGCGTTCCGATCGGACCGGGAGTGGGACCGGACATGATCAGCATCGACCAGGAGGTGATGACGGTCGCGCCCGGCAATTACACGCTGGCACTCTCTTTCTCCGATCAAGAGGGGTTCCGGCGGCAGGACCAGGAGATCCCTATAATCGTACGGAATTATCCCGAGGAAGGGCTTCACATCAGCGATGTGGAGATCGCGTTCACGGTCGTTGAGGGCGAGCAGGGCCGTTTCGCCAAGGGGGGGTATATGGTCACACCCCTGCCGACACGGGTCTACCAGCAGAACCAGCCGGTGTTGATCTACTTCGGCATCTACGGGCTCAGGAAGGATGAGTACGGCGCGACGAGGTATCGCACCTCGTACCGGATCGACCCCGGTGCCGGAGAGCAGGGTTCGCTCGGTCGCGTACGGATCGGCGGCCGCACCGCAACCAGGCAGCAGGCGGGTGGAGTCGAAGTCGTCCTCGATGAGGAATCGGGCATCTTCAACGATGTCGTTGAGACCATGGCGATCTCCCTGGAGGACAGCAGCTTCAGGATGTACCGGCTCAGGATCACCGTTGAGGACCTGGTCGCGGGAACGCGTACAGTGAGCCAGACCTTCTTCCGTGTGAACCGGGTTCGGTGATACCGCCGGTCAAAGCCATCCTCTTCGATGTGCTCTACACGCTCGTGGATGATACAGGGTTCCCCCGCTACCAGTTGCGCAATCTGCTCATTGCCGAGGAGATCGATCTGGATGATGACCAGTTCGAGGAAGTCTACCGGGCTTTGAGCAGGAAAGAATACGACTGGGACACCGCAGCGGTCGAGAGGCCGTTCCGCTCGATCAAGGACCGGCACCGCTCGCGGCTCACGGCGCTCTATGAACATTTCGGGCTGAATGAGTACCGCGATCTGGAGAGTGATATCGAACTGCTCTGGGAGCGCATCGCGACCAGCGGGCTCTATCCCGAGGTGTCAGAGGTGCTTCCGACTCTTGCTGCGCGGGGATACCGTCTGGCGCTCATATCGAATGCCGATGAGAACGACCCCGTGATCCAGGTCATTCTCTGTGCGGAGCTGCCGATCACCTTTGAAGCGGTGGTCACCAGTGAGGGTGCCGGCGCGTACAAGCCTGCTGCCCGGATCTTCGAGCACGCCCTCTGGCGACTCGACCTCGATCCGGAGGAGACGGTATTCGTGGGTGACAGCCCTTCCTCTGATGTCGCGGGCGGTTCCAGGGCCGGGTTGCGGACGGTCTGGGTCAACCGGAAGGGTGGAGAGTATCCTGCGGGGTACCCCGCCCCCGATGCCACCGTCACCGACCTTACCGGACTGTTCGATCTCCTTCCGGGTGTCGGTGATACCGACTGAGAGACCATCTGAACCACACTATCCTCCGGGAGGGATATCATGCGGAGTCTGGGAACAATCCTCTTCGGGTTCCTCTTTCTCCTGCTCATCGCCGCGGGCGGTTACTTCTTTCTCGGCGGCACCGACCAGTGGGTGATCGAGACAGAACTCGGCACCATCGTGATCGAGTTCTACCCCCGTGAAGCGCCTGATCATGTGAAGAACTTCAAGAAGCTTGCCCGGGAGGATTTCTTCAACGGGACCACCTTCCACCGGATCGCGGAGGGCTACATCGTCCAGGGCGGTGACCCGCTCTCGAAGGATGATAACCCCTGGAACGACGGCCTCGGCGGCCCCGAATGGACCGTGCGGGCCGAGTTCAACGACATCCCTCACGAACGGGGGATCGTCTCGGCGGCGCGGGAAGATCGGAATGTCGATTCGGCAGGGAGCCAGTTCTTTATCTGTCTCTCGAAGATCCCTCTTCTTGACCGGCAATACACCGTGTTCGGGCGGGTCGTCGAGGGGATCGATATCGCGGACAGAATCGCCCGGCAGCCGAAATGGGATAATGAGAACCTCGAAAAACCGCGCA
>JALGVQ010000244.1 GCA_025774615.1 bacterium | reverse complement strand
GTCCTCCTGGAAGAAGAGGACATCGAAGAAGATCGCCGCCGCGCCCCAGTCGGCCAGCTGAACGGCCATTCGCGAGTGATACTCGCGCGGCCACTGGCTGAAGCGGCCGTACTCCTGGAGTGACCGGTCGTCGATCCTGACCAGGATGAGCATGCTCTCATACCCGTCATACTGCTCCGATATCTGGGAAGCGAGACGAACACGCATATCGTAGAGCCGGGACTCAAGCCCCTGGAAGAATCCAGGCGCGATGAGGTAGGTGAAGAGCGCGATGATGAGCGCCGCGCCGCCGCCAACGAGAAGTGTCCGGACAATCGTCCAGCCGCTGCCCGCTCCCTCTGTCTTTTTCTCAGTCACGGTCGTCCATCACCTGATCAGAGTCATCTTGCGTGTTCTCACCTCACTGCCGGCCTGGAAGTACGTGAGGTAGATGCCGGAGGCGACCTGCCGTCCTGCATCGTCAGTGCCATCCCAGCTTAGTGTGTGCTGACCGGCGTCGAAGCGCTCGTTCGCAACCACCTTCACCAGCTGTCCCCGCACGTTCCTGATCTCGAGTCGTACGCGGGTTGCCTCCCTGAGACTGAACCTGAGCGTGGTAGAGGGGTTGAACGGGTTCGGATAGTTGGGATGGAGTTCCACGCTCAACGGTAGCCGTTCGATCCCTGCCGTTTGTCCGTCAAGCCACGCGGGAGTACCCACGAGCAGCTGCAGGTTCCGCTTAACCAGTGTTCCCGTGACGGCATTATTCGCGTCGGCGGGGAAGAACCGGTAGGGAGAGCGATCATCGAGGTCTATCCGCAGGTTCCGCTTTACATCCACCAGGGCTGTCTCATACCCGTCTGGCAGTCCACTGAGGCCCCGAACCCTCAGGGTCGTCTTACGGCTGCCCTCGATCGATTCGACTACGAGAGGCCAGGAGTATCCCTCGCCAATGTCGCTGATGAAGTCGGTCGCGTAGTGACCGGCGTCGCTGTTCCGGGCGGAGTGATCGATCGCGAGGCGGGCCGTTCCCTCCAGGCTGATCGGCGGATCGGGATAATCGGCCGGATCCCAGTCGGGTAACGCATCACTCCGGACTCCGATGAAGTTCTGCTCATCGGTTCCTGGCGAGCCTTCCTGGGAGAGCAGGATCTGAAGCTGCCAGCCATCGATCACTACCGGATCGGTGCTGGTATTGGCTGCCAGTGCAGCCACCGCTCCGGGCCCGACCGGGGGGATCTTTATCTGCAGATTACTCCCGGTACGGTTGAAGACCGTGACCCCGCCCCACGCCGGCAGCACGTCACTCGCGCCGGGAAGGGCCCAGCTGCTGCTCTGATACCGGTAGGTGCCCACCACGTCGCTGTCGGTGAGGCCGCTCGCTGTCAGTACCGAATCCCATGGAACACTGAAGAGCCATGGCGATGCGATGTCATTCCAGCCGTTCTGCAAGGTGAGATTAAAGGGCCCTCCGGAGTGAACCGTGTTCCCCTGCCCGATCTCGAAGTGGACGTCGGTACCACGATGGTGGAGCCAGTACGCAGATCCGACCTGGAGACTGGCCTGGCTCTCCTCATGATAGGCGCCGTTCGACCACCTGAAGAACCGCCATTCCGTATCACCATACGGAGCGACGTTTTGAAGAGTATTGCCGATGTTGGCATCATCCGGACTGTGCGGGATACTCACCATCTGCCACCGGTTTGACGGATAGTTCACGCTGCTGGGAAGAGAGCCGAACTGGAGCACCGCGCCTCCATACTCACCGTCCGGGGGAACCCCATCGGCAGTAGTGAAGGTCGAGTTCAACGCCGCGTCACGCCCCATCACCAGGTACTGGAAGCCATCCCAGCTCACGAAAGAGCCGGGGATCGTCCCGGTGTAACTGTCGCCTCCGGTATTGTTCATGAGGGATGACTGCCAGGACGCGTCACCGGTAGAGCGGTACCAGAGTCTCACCTGGTTGAGCTGGAAGTTATCCGTGGCGTTGGCGTTGATCGTCACATCGGTATTGAGCGGCATGCTTGCTGGAAGAGCCTGGACGCTCACATCCGGCGGAGTGTCATCGAGCACGAAGTTTCCAGTCTCAGACCAGGCCGACCAGGTTGCCCCATCGGTACCCCGCACCCGCCAGTAGTAATACCCGTCACTGTCACCGGCCCCGATGGTCAGAGAGGCGGGTGGCGTGCCAGCGGAGACTGTGGTAAAGATGTCTCCGGGATTGAAGGCCGCATCGATGGCAACTTCCACCTGATAATCATGCGCCCCTGAGATCGTGCTCCAATTGAGCTCTATCTCCTGCCGGTTATTGATCCAGGTTCCGTCGGTCGGAGATATCAGGGTGGGCGTGTCGAGGGTCGTATTCGGCGCCATAACGGCATAGGTGGAGAAGCCCGAAAGGTCGACCGTCACCTTGTCATTGATCTCGTCGACAAAGGCCCCGGCCACCTGCTCCCACTGGAACGATCCGCCGTTGTAACGCCACAGCTGGATCGCGCTCTCGGGAATCCCCCCCGGGAGCTTGTTCGTGTCGTACCAGGCGCTGAAGTAGACCTGATTGTTGAAGTCACCACTCGTGAGCGCGATCGCCGACCAGAAGAGCCAGCCCGTCAGGTCGTACGCCGAGAGGGCTTCATATCCCGAGGGCGGTGCCGGGATGTCGGTCGTGACATCCAGCCAGGCGATCTCGAGTTCTACCGGTTCATTGAAGGTGAGTGCCGGGATGGAGAGGAAGGTGAGTGTGTTGTCGATGTTATAGACGGCGGAAAACTCTGTGTGATCGACGAGTGTGTTCCCGCCCTGGACCGTGATATCCCTTGTGACCCCCCACCTGCCACTGTCGTCGTAGCCATAGACCTGTGTCACACCGCCCGCTACGGCGGTCAGCAGACCACCGGCATCAATCGTGGCGATGTCACGGTCATCCACCGGGTGCCTGTCAACCCACCAGTAAGAGGAACCGGTCGCACCGTTGATGGAGTACTGGATCTGGCTCCCGATCGCTATGTACTGCTCAACAACAGGCACCACATCGAGGAATAGGTCCTGGGGCGTTTCGAAGATCGCCAGTTCGTAGAGGTTGCTCATGACGAAGAAGTCGGTACCGGGGAAGTTGTGCATGTTGTATCCGGCGCTCTTCACCCAGGTCTCCTCATAGACGTTGGTTGGATCATCCCAGTTCAGAATCTGCATCCCCCCATACATGCCGGCGAGCAGGGCATTCGTCTCGAATGGGACGATATCCCGATGAGTCGCCCATCCCGAGCTGAACGATCCGAGCCAGGTGGGTGAACCGGTGGAGATGTCATAGCTGTCGATCTGTCCACCATCATCCACTACCCAGAGGTTGCCCGAATCATCGGAACTCACCCGGTTCGATCTGTTGAGTGTTGGAGTCAGGGTGAAGGCAAAGGTTGGAGCTGTCGGCGATGCCAGATCATATACAGAGATGCCATCCTCGAACTGGGCAATGGCCAGCTGGTCCCAGTCTTCCAGATATCTGATCTGGAAAGAACCATTCGCGGCAGTGCCCGAGAAGGGGATGGTTCCGACATGGCTGATGGCAGATTCATCGGAAATGTCGATGATCATTACTCCCCCAGTCCCGGCCGCAGCATAGAGGTACTGCCAGGCTCCCGGCTCCTCTGACTTCATTACGAGACTTCTGACCGATTTATCTAATGGAGCAGGAACACTGCTCAGAAAGGTGAAGGTATTGGAATTGACATCGTATGAAACAACACTGACGCCCTCGGTGGTCTCCGCCAGGTAGATAAAGGGCCAGTCGACCAGCAGGTTCCTCAGATAGCCGGCAGTCTGATATCGATTCAGTTCCACTGGAGTGTATGGATTGCTGACGTCA
>JALGVQ010000052.1 GCA_025774615.1 bacterium | reverse complement strand
GAGATGGAGGTCGAGCTGATCACGCCGATCGCGATGGAGAAGGAACTGAGATTTGCGATCCGTGAGGGCGGCCACACGGTCGGTGCCGGCGTTGTAACCGAGATCATAGAGTAGCAGGAACCAGTAGGGAGATAGAGGTGGCTGGTCAGAAAATCCGGATACGCCTGAAGGCGTACGAGCACGCGACACTCGATCGTTCAGCACAGGAGATCGTGCGTACCGCGAAGCGCACCGGAGCCCGCATTTCGGGCCCGGTACCGCTACCGGTCAAGCGGTCTGTTTACACCGTGCTGAGGGGACCTCACGTGGACAAGAAGTCGCGTGAACAGTTCGAGACCCGTGTGCATAAGCGTTTGATCGACATCTACGATTCTACGCCACAGACCGTGGACGCGCTCATGAAGCTTGAGTTGCCCGCGGGTGTGGACGTGGAGATCAAGGTCTGATGCGGAGAACAAGATGAAGGGGTTGATCGGCAGAAAACTGGGCATGACCCAGATATTCGGTGGGAACGGGGATGCTGTCCCTGTGACCGTACTGGAGGTCGCTCCCAATGCCGTCCTGCAGGTCAAGACGACCGAAAAGGACGGATACGAAGCGATCCAGGTCGGTTACGGCCGGAAAAAGCTGAACCGGGCAAAGAAATCCAACCGGGTACGGGCTGAGAAGGCGGGGCTTGACTCCGCGCCGACCCGTATTCGGGAATTCCGTACTCCCGATGCCTCACAGTTCAAGATAGGGGATCGGATCAGCGTCGACTTCTTCGAGATCGGGGACCGGGTGAAGGTCCGCGGTACGTCGAAGGGGCGTGGGTTCTCCGGTGTCATAAAACGGCACGGGTTCCACGGTGGTACCCGCACCTCCCATGGCGGTGGCCCGAGTCACCGGGGAGTCGGTTCGGTGGGCATGAGCGCCACACCGGCGCGTACCATGAAGGGTCGGAAACTGCCCGGACAGTACGGCAACAAGAAGATCACCGAGAAGAACCTCATCGTCGTCGAGGTGGATCCCGATCAGGAACTATTGCTGGTGCGTGGTTCTGTCCCCGGTCCGGTGAACGGTCTGGTCAGGATCGAACTCGTGGGTGAAGCGCCGAGGAGTTATACACCCCTGGAGAGTTTTGCCGCAGACGAGGATCTTGAGCAGGAAGCCGTCCTCGATGAAGGCGATCTGCCGGAGACCGGGGCCGATGAAGAGGCAGGAGAAGGAGTCGTGGAGACCGATCCGGCGGAAGAGACTGAATCTGCCGCTGATGTTGAAGAAGCCCCCCAGACCGATGTCGAGGTTGAGACAGCCGAGGCATCTGAAGTGGCCGTCGAAGAGGATGATGAAGTGCGTACCGGGGTAGAAGAGCCTGAAGCCGACACCGATGGGGATGAGGCTGACGCGACAACCACAGAGGAAGAGAACGAGTAGGCCGACGATGGCGACACTGAAAGTTTTCGATAACGCGGGTAACCTGACTTCCGCGACTGTGCCGGTGGATGACCGGGTTTTCACTGTCGAAGGTGGAGATCATCTGATGTATGAAGCGGTCACGTTCCATCTGGGAAACCGGCGACAGGGAACAGCCAAAACCAAAGAGCGTTCCGAGGTTCGCGCCTCGCGCAGGAAGCCGTGGAAACAGAAGGGCACCGGTCGGGCACGGGTGGGTTCAGTGGCCTCCCCGATCTGGCGGGGTGGTGGAACGACATTTGGACCCCAGCCGCGTGATTACACCCGCAAGATGCCGGCGAAGGCATCTCGAAAAGCACGGATCAGCGCCCTGTCGGCCAAGTTCGGTAACGACGCGGTATTCGCTACCGAGACACTGCGACCGGAAGAGCCGAAGACAAAGCTTGTTGCCGAGCTGCTGCAGACTATGAACCTGGGTGACAGGAAAGTGCTCTGGCTCCTCTCTGAAAGTGACCGGAATACCCGGCTGGCAGTCAGAAACCTGGCTCGCTGCCGGACCCTGCTGGCGACGAACGTCAGCGTGTATGACATCATCAACAGCGATGTGGTCCTGATCGAGAAAGACGCGATCAGCCCACTGCAGGAGATCCTGATTCCATGAAGTCTGCACAGGATATCATCATCAGACCGCTGATCACCGAGCGTGCAGCCAACATGATGGAGAGGGAGAACAAGATCGTCTTCGAGGTGGCGGTCCACGCCAACAAGAATGACATAAAGCGCGCTGTTGAAGAGCTGTTCGATGTAACCGTCACTGCGGTTCGGACGATGAACGTCAAGGGAAAGATGAAGACGATGGGCAGATTTGCCGGTCGTCGCGCATCGTGGAAAAAGGCAATCATCACCCTGAGCGAAGGTGACTCGCTCGACTTCTTCGAGGGAGCATGATCGAATAATGGGTCTCAAGAAGTACAAGCCGACCACACCCGGACAGCGGTTCCGGAACGTCAGTGACTTTTCAGAAGTCACCGCAGACGCTCCCTGGAAGCCGCTGACTACCGCTCTGCGCAAAACGGGTGGACGGAACAACAGGGGCCGGATCACCGCCAGGCATCGTGGGGGCGGCCACAGGCGTCGCTACCGGATCATCGATTTCAAGCGGAACAAGCGGGATATCCCGGCCACGGTGGAGACGATCGAGTACGATCCGAACCGCTCAGCGAATATAGCCCTGATGAAATACGCCGATGGCGAGCGTCGTTACATCCTCGCCCCGCTCGGGCTCAAGGTGGGTGATGAACTCATAGCCGGTGAGACGGTGGCTATCCGGCCTGGCAATGCCATGCCGCTTTCGAAGGTGCCTCTGGGCAGTTTCGTGCACAACATCGAGATGAAGCCGGGCAAGGGTGGTCAGATCGCCCGTGGCGCCGGGACCTCCGCGCAGTTGATGGCGCGTGAGCGGGGCAAGGCGATCCTGAGACTTCCGTCGAAGGAAGTGCGTCTCATCCCGCAGGTCTGTTACGCCACCATCGGTCAGGTCGGAAACCCCGAGCATGAGAACATGAGCTGGGGCAAGGCTGGAAAGTCGAGACATCGGGGACGTCGACCGCACGTGCGTGGTGTGGCAATGAACCCTGTCGATCACCCTCATGGGGGTGGAGAAGGAAAATCGAGCGGTGGCCGGCACCCGGTAAGTCCGTGGGGTGTACCTACCAAGGGGCACAAAACCCGAAAGAAGGGGAAGGCCTCCGATAAGGATATCCTGCGTCGCAGGAGCCAGCGGAAGTAAGGAGCAGACCAGGTATGTCACGATCGCTCAAAAAGGGACCCTGGATCGAGGCGAACCTCGAGAAGAAGGTCCTTGAGATGAACCGCTCCGGTGATAAAAAGGTGATCAAGACCTGGGCACGGCGGTGCACGATTCCGCCGGAGTTCGTGGGACACACCTTTGCCGTGCACAACGGTAACAAGTTCGTACCGGTGTACATCTCGGAGAACATGGTAGGTCACCGGCTGGGTGAGTTCGCTCCGACGAGAACCTTCCGCGAGCACACCGGGAAAAAAGCCGAACGTGTCGCCAGGCTGAAGAAGTAGAGAAAGGGCCTGTCAGCAGATGGAAGCCAAAGCAATAGCAAAATTCATCCGAATCAGTCCGGGAAAGGCTCGACTCGTCGTCGATCAGATCCGGGGTGAGCGGGTTGAGGACGCGCTGAACACCCTTCACTTCAGCCGGAAAGCGGCTGCGGTGCCGATCGAGAAGACGCTGAGGAGCGCTGTCGCGAATCTCATCAACAGGAGCGATGGGGAAACAGTGGTACCTCCGGAATCGTTCATCGTTACCCGGGCTTTCGTTGATGCCGGGGCCACGATGAAACGCTGGCGTCCGCGATCAATGGGCAGGGCACATCCGATCCTGAAGCGATCCTGTCACATAACGCTCATGGTCTCCGATGGACAGGACGAGACCAAAGAAGCCACCAAGGAGTAAATCTCTTGGGTCAGAAAACACATCCGATCGGATTCCGGTTGGGCATCGTCAAGGACTGGGACTCCAAGTGGTTCGCCGAGCGCGGAACGTTCGCCGATCTGCTTGAGGAGGACCTCATACTCCGTCGCTACCTGTGGCGTCGTCTTGCTCGCGCTGCGTTGTCGAGGATCGTTATCGAGCGGGCTCCCAAGCGGGTGACCGTTACCATCCACACGGCGCGTCCCGGTGTGGTTATCGGGCGAAAGGGAGCTGAGGTCGACAAACTCAAGGAAGAGCTCCAGCAGCTCACTGGTAAAGACATCTACATCAACATCCAGGAAGTCAAACGCCCGGAGAAGGATGCCCAGCTTGTCGCAGAATCGATAGCCCGCCAGCTTGAAGGTCGGGTCTCGTGGCGGCGTGCGATGAAGAAAGCAATGGCCAGCGCCATGAGAATGGGCGCTGAGGGGATCAAGATCACCTGTGGTGGAAGGCTGGGTGGTGCGGAAATGAGTCGGGTAGAGACCTACCTGGAAGGACGTGTACCGCTCCATACGCTTCGTGCCGATATCGATTTCGCGCGCGAAACAGCGTTTACGACGTACGGTACCATCGGCGTCAAGGTATGGCTGTTCCATGGCGAGGTTGTTGGTTCTGGTGAGGCCGCAGAGGAAGTTGCTGAAGAACCGAAGAGCAGCTCCCGTTCGCGGAGAAAGAAGTAGAGAGGGCGCGTCATGCTGGCACCGAAACGGATCAAATACCGGAAACAGCAACGGGGCACGTTCAAAGGCAAGAAAGCCAAGGGGGGCGTAAAGGTCTCCTTCGGGGCTTACGGTCTGAGGGCGCTCGAGGCGGCGTGGATCACGAACCGTCAGATAGAATCTGCCCGTGTTGCGATGACCAGGTATGTGAAGAGGGGTGGGAAGATCTGGATCAGGATATTCCCCGACAAACCCCTGACGGTCAAGCCGGCTGAGACCCGGATGGGCAAGGGAAAGGGTAGCCCGGAGCATTGGGTCGCCGTGGTGAAGCCGGGGCGGATCATGTTCGAGATCGAAGGAGTGAGCCGGGGCGGATCATGTTCGAGATCGAAGGAGTGGATGAGGAAATTGCCCGTGAGGCATTCCGTCTTGCTACTCACAAACTGCCGATCAAGACGGCGTTCGTGACCCGGGAGGAATTGTAATGCGTGCCTCGGAAGTACGAGAACTGCCATCCGATGAGATGGTGACCAGGCTCACGGACCTGAAAGAGGAGCTTCGTGGCCTCCGGTTCGGGCATGTTATGCAGCAGGTCTCGAATCCGTTGGAGATCAGGGCCGTCCGCCGGGATATCGCCCGGCTCGAAACGATCATAGCCGAGGAAAACCGGAAGGCAGCCACGGGCCCGGCAGAAGCTGAAGCAGTGGCTGGAGGTGAAGAAGCATGAGCGAAGGTGGAGCGCGCAAGGTACGGATGGGTCGCGTTACCAGTTCGAAGATGGACAAGACCGTTGTGGTGACGGTGGACAGACTCGTCCAGCATCCCCTGTACGGTAAAACCATCAAGAAGCGGTCGAAACTGTACGCGCATGATGAAGAGAACCAGTGCAACGAGGGCGATATCGTCCGGGTGTCAGAAACCCGGCCATTGAGCCGAACCAAGTGCTGGCGTGTCGTTGAGATCATCAAGAAGGCCTCGGTTTGAGGCACCAGGACGGATAGATCATGGTCCAGGCAGAGAGCAAACTCAGGGTAGCCGACAACACCGGTGCCAAAGTGGTCCAGTGCATCAAGGTGCTCGGTGGGACCCGGCGTCGGTACGCGCGTGTTGGTGATATAATCGTCATAACGGTCAAGGATGCCATCCCCGGTGGTACGGTGAAGAAGGGTGAGGTGCGCAAGGCGGTTGTTGTGCGCACCCGCAAGGAAACGCGCCGTAAGGATGGAACCTACATCAGGTTCGATGAGAATGCCGGAGTGTCGATCAGTGATAATGGTGAGCCGATCGGCACCCGCATCTTCGGGCCCGTAGCCAGGGAACTCAGAGAGAAGAAATTCATGAAGATCATCTCTCTTGCCCCCGAGGTTTTGTAACGATGCATGTGAAAAAGAACGATCAGATTGTCGTGATCGCCGGAAATGAACGCGGCAAGACCGGCAAGGTCCTCAAGACGTACCCGGAATCAAACCGGGTTGTCGTCGAGGGGATCAACTTCATCAAGAGACACACACGGGGCACACAGACCAACCCGCAGGGTGGCATCGTTGAGCGTGAGGGAACGATCCACTCCAGCAATGTGATGGTCATCTGCACCAGCTGTGCAGAGGGCGTCCGAACCCGTTCGACCGAACTCACCGGCTCGGATGGGAAAACACGCCACGTGCGGACCTGTGCCCGATGCGGCGAGATGGTGGGGGGTGAGGAATGATGGAGAAGCCGAGAGTACAGGTCAGGTACGAAGAGAAGACCATCCCCGCGCTGAAGAAGAGCTTTGGTTACACGAACAATCACAGTGTACCGAAACTGGTGAAGATCGTATTGAACCGGGGAGTAGGCGATGCCACACAGGATGCCAAGCTGGTTGACACGGCTGTTGAGGAACTGACCCTGATCAGCGGTCAGCGGGCCAGTGTGCAGCTATCCCGACGCTCGGTGAGCAATTTCAAACTGCGCACCGGTATGCCGATCGGAGCCAGGGTCACGCTCCGTCGTCAGCACATGTATGAATTTCTCGATCGTTTCATCACGATCACCCTGCCGCGGGTGCGGGACTTCCGCGGCGTGAATCCCGACTCCTTCGACGGCCATGGTAACTACAACATGGGTCTGAAGGAGCAGATAGTGTTCCCGGAGATCGAATACGACAAGGTTTCGCGGATCGAGGGAATGGATATTGCCATCGTGACGACCGCGAAGACCGATGAGGAGGCGTTTGAACTTCTCAAGGGTCTCGGAATGCCGTTCCAGAAGTAGGAGGCGAATTACCAGGTGGCGAAAAAATCTTTGGTTGAGAAGGCGAAGAGGACACCGAAGTTCTCAACGCGGAAATACAACAGATGCAGGCGTTGTGGCCGTCCACGCGCGTATATGCGCAAGTTCGGCCTCTGCCGTATCTGTTTCAGGGAACTGGCACTCGAGGGGAAGATCCCCGGAGTGCGCAAAGCATCCTGGTAAACTGAGGAGTCTGAATAGCTGATGAGTATGACCGATCCGATAGCGGATATGCTGACAAGGATCCGCAACGCAGCGAAAGCCGGTCATCAGAACGTCGATATTCCGGCGTCAAAACTGAAGACGGAGATCGCCAGAATCCTGCGGAACACCCACTATATCCGGGGCTTCCGGGTGACTGAGGATGACAAGCAGGGTGTGCTTCGGGTGTATCTGAAATACACGGAGGAGGAGACTCCCACATTTCACGAACTGCGGCGGGTCAGCCGGCCCGGGCTTCGCAAGTACGTAACCGCAGTTGAGATACCACGGGTGAAGAATGGTCTCGGTATCGCCATCATCTCGACCCCTGACGGAGTCCTCTCTGATCGTGAGGCCCGCAGGAAAGGTGTCGGCGGCGAGATCCTCTGCACGGTCTGGTAGGGAGAAGGAGCTCAGCAGACGATGTCACGAGTAGGCAAAGAACCGATCCCCATTCCTGATGGGGTCAAGGTCGACATCGAAGGCCAGCATGTCACGGTGACCGGGCCGAAGGGGACGCTTTCGGATACAGTCCCCGAGCCGATCGCCGTTTCGCTGGTTGAGAAAGAGATCAAGGTCGAACGACCGACTGATGAACCGCGTAACCGCAGTCTTCACGGACTGAGCAGAACGATTGTGGCAAACATGGTCACCGGAGTTTCGGATGGTTACACGAAGGTTCTCGAGATCGTAGGAGTCGGGTACAAGGCTGTACCGAAGGGCAGGCACCTGCTGATCAATATCGGCTTCAGCCACCCGGTTCTCATCAGGGCTCCCGAGGGCATCTCGTTCGCCGTTGAGAAGGATGGGAGCATCGAGGTCAGTGGAATTAACAAATACCTGGTCGGTCAGGTAACCGCGAACATCAGGGCAATCCGGCCACCGGAGCCTTACAAAGGTAAGGGAATCCGGTACCGGGGTGAATACATCCGCCGTAAGGCCGGCAAGACCGGTGCCGGCGGTATCGGTTAAGGGCATCCAGGAGGGAATACGTTATGCCCGTTGAGTACACCGAGAAGAACACCGTGAAACTCAGGACGCGCAGGCGTCGCCGGATCAGAATGAAGATCTCCGGCACGGCAGAGCGTCCCAGACTCTCGGTATTCAGAAGCAACAAGCACATCTACGCCCAGATCGTCGACGATGTCCAGGGGCACACGCTGGTGGAGACCTCCACGCGCAAGCTCGACATCAAGGGTTCGGCGAAGACTGCAGACGCCGCCAAAGAAGCAGGCAAGGTTCTTGCGGCCAGGGCAAAAGAGTGCGGAATCGAAACAGTTGCCTTCGATCGAGGCGGCTATCTGTATCACGGCCGGGTGAAGGCTCTTGCTGAAGGGGCGCGCGAAGGCGGGCTCAAGTTCTAGCAGGCACTACCGGACAGACAGAAAAAGCAGGGAGTTGTCAGAGTGGCCAGGATCAATCCTGAAAATCTCGACCTTGAAGAGAAGGTCATCTATATCAACCGGACCGCCAAAGTCGTCAAGGGTGGTCGACGGTTCCACTTCAGTGCGATCTCTGCCGTTGGAAACAGGCAGGGTATCGTCGGAGTCGGTGTCGGCAAGGCGAACGAGGTGGCCTCTGCCATCCGTAAAGCCAACGAGAACGCGCGGAAGAGCCTGTTCCGGGTGCCGATCACCAATGGGACCATCCCTCATCAGACGATCGGCCGCGCAGGCGCCGGACGTGTTCTGCTCAAACCGGCAGGTCCCGGTACGGGAGTCACTGCGGGTGGACCGGTTCGCGCGGTACTGGAAGCGGCAGGGATCAGGAACATCCTGACCAAGTCGATGCGGAGCAACAATCCGCACAACGTCGTACACGCCACGATCAACGGCCTCAAGACGCTTGAGGCACCACTCGAGGTGGCAAAGCGGCGTGGTATCGAGATATGGGAAGTTCTGGGTGTGAAAGAGGAGACCTGGCACAAACAGCAGGCGGCCCTCGAAGCGACGATGCTCAAGGAGGCTGAGGACGCCTCGAAGCGCAGTAGTAATGAGCAGGAGCGGGTCAAGAGTGATGCCCGGACCAAGGTAGAGAAACGCCGGCAGAGCCAGAAGAAAGCAGAGACGGTCGTCGAGTCTGCGCCTGTCGAGGTTAAGGAAGAGGTACCTGTTGCTGAGGCTCCGGAAACCGAAGTGAAAGAAGAGGCGCCTGTTGTCGAGACCCCTGATGTCGAGGTGGTGGCAGAGGAACCCGTTGCTGAGGCTCCGGAAACCGAAGTGAAAGAAGAGGCGCCTGTCGAGGTGAAGGAAGAGACACCGGCTGTCGACGCAGTGGAAGAGACTTCCGAAGAGACCTCCGTTGAGGAGAAGCAGGAAGACGCCGAAGAAGAGAAGGCTGAGTAACGATGGCAGAGAAAAAGACATCCTCGGCGAAGAAGACCGTCGCGAAGAAGACCGTCGCGAAGAAGACCGCGGCGAAGAAAACTGCCGCGAAGAAGACCACGGCGAAGAAGGCTGCCGTGAAGAAGACCGCCGCGAAGAAGACTACGGCGAAGAAGACTACGGCGAAGAAGACCACGGCGAAGAAGACCGCCGCGAAGAAGACCGCCGCGAAGAAGACTACGGCGAAGAAGACGACCGCGAAGCAGGTCGCCGAGAAGAAAGCTCCCGAGGAGAAGGTTGTCATTCAGGCAGCCCCGCCGGAACCGGTTGTGGAGAAGAAGGCGGCAGCTCCGCCAACTGCTCCCAGCCCTGAAGCCAAAAAACCGAAACCCGCGAAGAAACCGGGTCTGCTGCGGATCACCCAGACCAGAAGCCCTATCGGCAGACCGGCCAATCAGAAGGCCACGCTGAAAGCGCTCGGCCTGAGAAGGATCCGACACACCGTTGAGCACCGGGATACACCGTCCATACGTGGAATGGTACGAACGGTCATCCACCTGATCGATGTAGTTGAGATCCAGGACAAGTGACCGGTAGAAGGATACGAGGATTCTGATGGGACGTTACGAGATTAGTCCTTCCGAGGGCAGCCGGCAGACGCGGAAGCGCATCGGTCGTGGCACCGGTTCCGGCACAGGCAAGACCGCCGGGAAGGGGCATAAGGGACAAAAGGCCCGCTCAGGATACTCGTACCGGGCGTGGTTCGAGGGGGGACAGATGCCGTTGCAGCGCAGAGTCCCCAAGAGAGGATTCAAGAACCCGTTCAGGACGGCATACGATGTCGTCAATGTGGGTGACCTGGATCGTGTCAAGACAGAGCAGATCGACAAAGAGGCACTGAAGGAAGCGGGCTTGATTCGGTCGACTAACATTCTCGTGAAAGTACTTGGTAACGGGAAGTTGGATAAAACAGTTAATGTGACAGTTGATGCTTTTTCATCCTCCGCGCGGACAGCGATTGAGGTTGCGGGAGGTACGTGTACCGTCATTCAGACAGACAGGCGTGACTTCCGGGCGAAGCGTAAGCCTGCAGATAACTAACTCGAGGCTGGATACGGACTACTGTGAGCGTTCTCGATAGATTCCAGAATGTCTTCAAGATACCTGAGCTGAAGAGGCGGGTCCTCTTCACGCTGGGCATCCTGGTGGTATATCGGATCGGTGGGCACGTTCCCTCACCGGGGATCGATGCGCATGCTCTGGGTGAATATCTGACGGCGCAGTCGGCCGGCATTTTCGCGCTCTATGACATGTTCACGGGCGGAGCGCTCGGAAGGGCAACAGTTTTTGCCCTCGGGATCATGCCCTACATCTCCGCTTCCATCATCATCCAGTTGATGGGCGCGACCGTTCCCTATTTCCAGCGGTTGCAGAAAGAGGGGGAAGAGGGGCGCCAGAAGATCAACCGGCTGACGCGGTACGGCACCCTCCTTATCTGTGCGGGGCAGTCAGCTGGCATGAGTGTCTGGCTGCAGGGTCTCCAGACGCCGAGCGGCTACCTGGTGGTGCCTAATCCCGGATTGGGCTTCATGCTACTGACGATGCTCTCGTTCACGACCGGGACGATCTTCATCATGTGGCTCGGGGAACAGATCACTGACAGGGGGATCGGGAACGGGATCAGTCTCATCATCTATGTGGGGATCATCGCCATCTTCCCGGTCGCTGTCATTCAGGAGATAACGCTGGTCGCCGCGCAGAACAAGACCCTGATAGAGCTGCTGCTCACCTTCATCCTCATGTTCGTCGTGACGATGGGAGCAGTACTGCTGACACAGGGTGTCAGGAAGATCCCTGTGCAGTACGCGAAGCGGGTGGTCGGCAGGAAGGTCTACGGCGGGCAGAGCACGCACATTCCTCTGCGCATCAACACAGCGGGTGTGATTCCGATCATCTTTGCCCAGGCGCTGATGTTCATACCACAGACGCTGTTCACCTTCTTCCCGAACAGCGCGTTCTTCGCGAACGCCCAGAACTGGTTCAGTTACCAGCATCCGGTGTACTGGCTCTTCTACGGGACGCTGATCGTGTTCTTTGCCTTCTTCTACACCGCGGTTGTGTTCAATCCGGTGGACCTGGCTGAGAACATGAAGAAATACGGTGGATTCATCCCCGGTATCAGGCCGGGAAAGAAGACCGCGGAGTACGTGGAACGGGTGCTGGGACGGGTGACCTTCCCGGGAGCGCTCGGTCTGGCGGCACTATCGGTTCTGCCTTACATGCTGGTGCGCTACTTCAATCTGAGTGTCTCGATGACCGACTTCTTCGGCGGTACGGGACTGCTGATCATCGTGGGTGTCGCTCTTGATACGCTGCAGCAGATGGAATCGCACCTGATGATGAGACATTACGAGGGCTTCACTCGGTCCGGCAAGATCCGGGGAAGGGTAGGCCGTGGATAACAGGTTCGTCGCTATCATGCTCGGTCCGCCCGGCGCGGGCAAGGGCACGCAGGCTGTACGGGTGGCCGAACACTATCAGGTCCCCCATATCAGCACCGGTGACATTCTGCGCGACAACGTTGCGCGTGAGACCGAACTGGGTCTCAAGGCACACTCCTTCATGGAGGGTGGGGATCTGGTACCCGACGAGCTGATCATAGAGCTGATCGCTGACCGGATAGGGCATGATGACGCCGAAAACGGATTCCTTCTCGACGGATTCCCGCGGACACTGGCTCAGGCGGTATCGCTCGAAGATCTCCTCCGGGAGCGCGAGATGCCGATAGACGTGGTCGCTCTCCTCGATGTTGAGGATGAAGAGATCGTCCGCAGGATCAGCAGCCGCTTTCTGTGCCGGGAGTGCAAACGCGACGCAAACGCAGGCCAGGGCACGATTTCCGATGTCTGTCCTCACTGTGGTGGCGAGCTTTACCAGAGAGAGGACGACAAAGCCGAGACCGTTCAGAACCGCCTGGAGGTCTATCGCAGGCAGACCGCCCCGCTGGTTGAATATTACGAGGGGAAGAACCTGCTGCTGAAAGTGGACGGCTTTGGGAGAGTTGATGAGATAAGCAACAGGCTTTTCAAAAGCCTTGAAAGAGAGCTGGATCCGGAGGCCGGATGATCCATATCCGTTCTGCCGAAGAGATCGCACTCCTGCGTGAGGCGGGCCGCATCGTGGCGCAGGCTCACGAGAGAGCAAAGGAGTTGCTGATACCGGGCGTACGGGGGGAAACGATCGACCGCGAGGTCGAAACATTCATCCGGGACTGTGGCGGCACACCGGCATTCAAGGGGTTCCAGGGGTTCCCCGCCAGCGTGTGCTTCAGCGTCAACAACGAGGTTGTGCACGGGATACCGGGACGCAGGGTGGTGAATGAAGGAGATGTCGTCAGTATCGACATCGGTGTCGAGAAAGACGGCTACTACGGCGATTCTGCATGGTCGTGGATTGTGGGTGAGGATGTTCAGGGCGCCGGAGAGCTCCTTGCGGTCACCGAAGAGAGTCTTTACAAGGGTATCGCGAAGGCGGTTGATGGAAACCGCCTGTTTGACATAAGCCACGCAGTCCAGACATGGGTGGAAGGGCGTGGATTCAGTGTGGTTCGGGAGATGGTCGGCCACGGCATCGGAACACGGATGCACGAGGAACCGCAGATCCCGAATTTCGGGCCCCCCGGCAGAGGTCCGTTACTCAAAGCTGGGATGGTATTTGCTATCGAGCCGATGGTGAACCAGGGTTCCCATGAGATTGCCACTATGAAGGACGGATGGACCGCAGTGACCAGAGACGGGAGCCTTTCGGCTCACTTTGAGCACTGCGTGTCGATCCATAACGGAGTGGCGGAGATACTGACCCTGCCATAAGGCTGTTAACTTCCGATCTGGAGGGAAGTTTGGCGAAAGAAGAACCGATACTGGTCGAAGGTACGGTACTGGAACCGTTGCCCAACGCCACCTTCAAGGTGGAATTGGACAACGGCCACGAGGTTCTGGCTCACATATCGGGGAAGATGCGGATGCACTATATCCGGATCCTTCCCGGTGACAGGGTTCAGGTCGAATTATCGCCATATGACCTGACCCGTGGTCGGATCACGTACCGGTACAAGTAGAACGACCTGCAGGCCGGAAAACGGCCAAGGTGGAGACATGAAAGTTCAGAGCTCGGTCAAGAAGATCTGCGAGCACTGCAAGATCGTGAAACGTAAAGGCGTGGTGCGGGTAATCTGCAAGAACCCGCGACACAAACAGCGCCAGGGCTAGAAGACCAGGTAAGAGCTGGGGGAGCGAATAGATGGCTCGAATCGCCGGTGTGGACATCCCGAGGAACAAGCACGTCAGCATCGCGCTGACGTACATCTACGGGATCGGGCGGACCACCGCCTGCAAGATCTGCGAGGCAGCGGGTGTTGAACCCGCCAAGATAGTGCAGGACCTCACTCCTGAAGAGGTCGCGGCTATCCGTGAGGATATCCAGACCAATCGGAAGGTGGAGGGGGCACTACGCGCGGAAGTGAACATGAACATCAAGCGGCTGATGGATATCGGTTGCTACAGGGGGCAGAGACACCGTCGCGGGTTGCCCGTCCGAGGACAGCGCACCCGCACGAACGCCCGCACCCGAAAGGGACCGGGCAAGAGGTTCGCTCGCCGGTAAGGCGGACAGGTAACTGACTTCCTGAATAGGAGAAACACGTGGCCAAGCAGGCAGGAAAGAAGGGCAAGGGACGACGGAAGGTCAAAAAGGTCGCCGAAGCCCATGGTGTCGCCCATATCAAGGCGACCTTCAACAATACAAATATTACGATTACAAACGAGAACGGGGATGTCATAGCCTGGTCTACTCCCGGGTCAGCCGGATTCAAGGGGAGTCGTAAGGGCACCCCCTTCGCGGCTCAGATGGCTGCGGACAAGGTGGCGCGTGAAGCTATGGCTGCCGGAATGAAGTCGGTGGAGGCCTGGGTCAAGGGCCCCGGTTCAGGCAGGGAATCTGCCATCCGATCGCTTCAGGCGGCCGGACTGCAGATCAAGGCGATCAAAGACGTCACTCCGATCCCTCACAACGGTTGCCGCCCACCGAAGCGGCGCCGCGTCTGAGACCACGAGAAGGAACCAGGAAGTAATGGCTCGATACACTGATTCAGTCTGCAAACTGTGCCGCCGGGAATCGATGAAACTGTTCCTCAAAGGTGAGCGGTGCGTGAGTGAAAAATGCGCCATGGAGAGGCGGAGCTACCCGCCGGGGCAGCACGGTCCGGGGATGAGACGCCGCAAGGCGAGTGATTACTCGATCCAGCTCCGTGAGAAGCAGAAAGTGAAGAGGATCTACGGAGTGGGCGAGGCCCAGTTCCGGAACTACTTCGCCAAGGCTACCCGCTCCAAGGGAACCACGGGTGAAGTGCTCCTCACCATGCTCGAAACAAGACTCGACAATGTTGTCTACCGCCTCGGGTTCGCGTCTTCGCGGCCCCAGGCCAGGCAGATCGTCCGGCACCGGCATGTGATGGTGAACGGCCGTGCCGTGGATATTCCCTCCTATCAGGTGAAGGCGGGCGATCTGATCGAAGTCAAGGAGCGTTCACGATCCATGGAAGCCATCCAGGACGCGATGAAACGATTCGGACGCCGGGGTGAGCCGAGCTGGCTCACACTCGACAAAGCCAAGATGACCGGACAGGTCGTACAGGCTCCGACACGTTCCGATGTGGACCTCGAGATCAACGAACAACTGATCGTCGAGCTCTACTCAAGGTAATCAGAGAACGTAAGGCACTTTCGAACCGAAGCAACCAAGGGGTATCCGCTATATGAAGTGGAAGAACCTTACCATGCCGGAAGGCATCGAGTGGGACAGCAAGTCCTACTCGCGGACATATGGCAAGTTCGTCGCTGGTCCCATCGACCGCGGATTCGGTGTAACGCTCGGTAATTCCCTGCGAAGGGTTTTGCTGTCGAGTCTCCAGGGAGCGGCGATCACGTACGTGAAGCTGGACGGCACTCTGCATGAGTTCACCAGCATCCCGGGCGTGCTTGAGGATTTCACCGATCTGATGCTGAACCTGAAGGGTGTCAGGCCTGAACTCCATGTGGATGAGCCGGTCACCATCACGCTCGAGATGAATGGACCGGGCGTGCTGACAGCGAAGGGTCTGCAACTGAGCGAATCCTTTACGATCCACAACCCCGAGCACTACCTGGCGACGCTCGACGAGGATGCCTCCCTCAAGATGGATGTAACGATCGGCCATGGCCGTGGGTACATGCCGGCTGAGGACCTGGAAGACCCTGAGCTCCCGATCGGCATGATACCACTCGACGCGATCTTCTCACCCATCGTGAAGGTCGATTACGAGGTCGAGAACATGCGTGTCGGCAGGCGCACCGACTTCGAGCGCCTCACACTGGAAGTGTGGACCGACGGTTCGATCGAACCTCTCATGGCTGTGAGTCATGCCGCGAAGATCCAGAAGGATCACTACCTTGTCTTCATGGCGTTCGAAGAGGAACCTGTGGAAGAATCGGCTCCCGAGATCGAAGAGGAGAGTCTGCGGATCCACGAACTGCTGAAGATGCCGGTGGATGAACTCGAGCTGAGTGTACGGAGCGCCAACTGTCTGAGGGCCGCGAATATCCAGGCTATCGGAGATCTCGTTCAGAAGTCCGAGTCGGAGATGCTCAAGTACCGGAATTTCGGGCGGAAGTCCCTCTCTGAGCTGGCCGATATCCTGCATGAGATGGGCCTCGGTTTCGGAATGGATATAGCTAAATATGAGGCCATCGAAGGCCTGATCGAGCAGGAGTAAACGATGAGGCACCGTAAGAAGGGGAGGAAGCTCTCCCGGTCAACGTCCCACCGGAAGGCGACCCTCGCGAGTCTGGCTCAGGCGCTGTTCATGGAGGACAGGATCGTAACGACCGTAGCCAAGGCCAAAGAACTGCGCCCGTATGCCGAAAAGCTGATCACGAAGGCCCGTCGGGGAGATCTTCACAGCCGCCGGGAGGTCCTGAAGCAACTCAAGCGGAAGGATGTCGTCGATCGGCTCATGCATGATGTAGCCCCATCATTCCAGGACCGCAACGGCGGGTACACGCGTATCGTGAAGCTCGGATTCAGGAAATCTGACGCTGCTGATATCGCGCTCATCGAGCTGGTGGGACGCGGTATGCAGGATGAGGATTAGTCAGGACGCCGACCGGATAAACGCCTGCACTCTTTCAACATCCGTTCCTGATCGTTCATACTCACCTGGTACTCTATCTGATCCCATAGACGGCCTGTCGTTGCGGAATCGCATGGCACTCGCCTCCGGGGAGAAGGCCGTGAAATGGATCTCACGGGCTCCTGTCCGATTGAGTACCTCACGGATATTCTGCTCCCGCACTCCACCTCCCGGCATCACAGACAACTCCCCGCCGGTGTATGCCACCATCTCACCGATCAGGTCGAGCGCGTCCATGACCGACCGTTCGCGGCCTGAGGTCAGCACGCGATCCACCCCGAGTCGTATCAGTACATCCAGCGCCTCGTACGGCTCCCGCGCCATATCGAAGGCACGGTGGAAGGTCACGTTCATCGGCCTGGCAGCTTCGATCAATCGGGACATCACCTCTTCATCGACCATACCCTCCGCGGTCAGGACGCCTGTTGCGATACCGGATACGCCGGTTTCTTTTGCGGTGAGGATGTCCTCCTCCATGATCGCTGTCTCATCACCGGAGTAGAGAAAATCACCTCCTCTCGGTCGGATCAGCACGACACAATCGATCGGGGCGTTCTCGATCACCTGTCTGATCATACCCAGGCTGGGAGTTGTGCCGCCTTCCACGAGACCTGCACAGAGTTCAATCCGATGGGCACCCCCGGAGGATGCCGCGCGGGCGCCCGGCAGTGAATCGATACACACTTCGAACAGCGGCATGATTGCGCGCTTCCTTTCGTTGCGGCTTCCCGCCCGGGAACATTACCCTGCCCGGAGCTGATGATTGGTATTCTGTCACTGGTCAGTCTATCCTGATGCCATGTCACGTAGCAAATGTCGGCACCGGGAATGAAGGGCAATGACGAGGAGAGGACAGATGCTGTTCGACAGACTCTCAGAACGGGGAACGGCGTTCCTCGGTACGGACTATCCGATCATCTGTGGCGCGATGACCTGGATCAGTGACGTGACGCTGATGAAGGCTGTGGCGAAGAATGGCGCGTTTCCTGTCCTGGCCGGGGGCAATATGGATCCCGATCTTTTCGAACAGGAGATCGACCGCTGTATCGATCAACTGAAGACACCCTTTGGCGCGAACCTGATCACCATCGCGCCGAACTATCGCGCCCAGTACGAGATACTCCTCGATAAGGATGTGGGATTCGTGGTCTTTGCCGGCAGTTTCCCCAGGAAATCAGATATCCAGGGGATGAAGAAATCCGGCAAGAAGGTCATGTCATTCGCTTCCGGTGAGAGTATCGCAAGCCAGCAGATCCGGTTCGGTGCCGACGCGTTGATCCTTGAGGGGAACGAGGCCGGCGGCCATGTCGGTCATGTATCTCTCATGGTCCTTCTGCAGCAGGTACTCTTCAAATTCGATCAGGTACCCATATTCGTCGGGGGTGGCCTCGCCACGGGGCAGATGATGGCGCACCTGATGCTGATGGGTGCCGCAGGCTGTCAGTTCGGTACTCTCTTCGTCATGACCGAGGAGTGCACTGCACACGAGGACTTCAAACAGGCTTTTACCAGGGCACGCGCCCGACAGGCGGTTGCCACACCCCAGTACGATTCCAGGCTTCCGATCGTTGCCGTTCGCGCGATCAGGAACAGGGGGACCGATGACTTCGGGAACCTGCAGCTCGACCTGCTCAAACGCCTCGAGAGAGAGGAACTATCCCGCGAGAAGGCGCAGTATGAAGTTGAGAAGTACTGGGTCGGCGCGCTTCGGAGGGCGGTGGTCGATGGTGATGTCGATCAGGGTTCCCTGATGGCAGGGCAGAGTGTCGGCCTTGTCGGTGATGTACGCCCGATGAAGGAAGTGATCGAACAGCTTGTCTCGGACGCCGAAGAGGAACTCGAGCGGGTGGCGGGCAGGCTCATATGACACTGGAACCGTGGCCGGTCGAAGATGAGGAACTGATCGCCGACCTGGGTATCTTCTCGGCGTGGACGGTCGATACCCGCTCCCCCCGGACCGGTGAGATCCGCCGGATGACCCGTATCAACACCAGTGACTGGATCAACATCATCGCGCTTACTCCCGATGAGGATGTGCTGCTGGTCCGTCAGTACCGGCACGGAACCCGGACATTCACACTCGAGATCCCCGGGGGGCTCATCGATCCGGGTGAGACTCCCGAGCAGGCTGCCATCCGGGAGTTGCGTGAGGAGACCGGGTTTGCGGGGATCACTGCCCACCTGATTGGAACGGTGGCCCCCAATCCGGCATTCCTGAACAACCACTGTTCCACCTTTCTGGTGGAAGGGTGCGAACGGGTCGGTGATCCCGAACAGGATGGGGGAGAGGACCTGGAGTCGGAACTCCGTCCACTGGCCGATATCCCCGGTCTCATCGCCGGCGGTGAGATCGTCAACGCGCTGGTGCTCTGCGCTTTCTGGTGGCTGGCCCAGGAAAGACCCGGCCGCTTCCGTCCCTGATCCATACGATCACCTGCCTACATCTCCCTGCCAGTTCCAGCCGACGACTCTCTGCAGTTGAACAGATATCGCCCCTCATCCTCCTGGTCTGTGCCGGATCGATATAATCAATAATCATATTAACCTTCCCGGCTCCCGCGCGTATGTATAAGCAGTTGATATAAGCAGCTTAGATAAAAGTCCGCAGCGGCCCATGCAAGGATGGGGGAGTCATGTCCCGAATTACCGATAGAAGTCTCTATGGAATGGTCGACCTTCTTGTCCTCAAGACCCTGAGTTCCGGTGAGCAGAAACACGGGCTGTCGATCATCGATGAGATCCGGATGAACTCCGGTGACTTTCTCTCAGTGGAGGATGGGGCTCTCTACCCGGCTCTCCACCGGCTTCAGAAGGAGGGATTGCTGAAAGCCGAGTGGAAGATCTCGGATAAGAGGCGACGGGCGAAATTCTACCAGATCACTGCCAGCGGCAGGAAGGAACTGAACGGGGCGATCCGTGAATGGAAGCGGCACACGGTGGCTGTAGGCAAAGTCCTTGAGATCACCTGGTTCGAACTGGAGGCGTCTTTTCCGACTCGAGGAATCATCACGTCATCTCGACAACCATATCGACGATGAGTTTTCTTTCCACGTCGAAGAGCGGATCGAACAGTTCATGGCCGACGGGATGTCGGCCGAAGAAGCCCGCGCTCGTGCTCTTGAGCAGTTCGGCGCCGCGCAGGAGTATCGACACGATTGCCGGGTAGAGGGGGAGAAGAGACTCAGGAGAGAGTCTGTGAGCAGGACCGCCGCCGCGATCGCGCGTGATCTCCGTATCGGTTCGAGGATACTGAGGAGGAACCCGGGTTTTTCGGCACTGGTCCTGTTGTGCCTTGGTCTCGGGATCGGGGCGACGACCTCGATCTTCAGTGTGATCAACGCGGTCGTCTTCAAGCCGCTCCCCTTCGAGGAGCCGGACAGACTCGCGATGGTCTGGGAGACCTTCTGGACCCGGAATATCCTGGAGGGGGGAGTCTCCTATCCGAACCTCGATGAGTGGCGGGAGCGCAACCAGGCATTCTCAGATATCGGCGCGTTCCATCCCGTTCGTCACACACTGACCGATCTGGAACTGCCGGAGCGGATACTCGGTGGCAGGGCCGATTCGCGGTTCTTCCCGACTCTGGGAGTGGACGCGGTGCTCGGCAGATTGTTCGCTGCCGAGGATGAAGAGATGGGAGCCACTGAAGTGGTTCTCCTCACAGACCGGATCTGGCGCCGCCTCTATGATGCCGACCCCGACGTAACTGGCAGGGTGCTCCAGCTGGATGGAAGAGGGCATACCATCATTGGTGTTCTCCCTCCCGACTTCGATTTTCCGGTGCGGGTCGCCGGAGCTGAGGTCTGGACTTCGACCACCACCGAATTCGTTGAAAAGGAGCAGCGGGCGTGGCCGGTGATGACCGCTGTCGGGCGTCTCAAACCTGGCGTGCGACTCAAGGACGCACAGGAGCAGATGGCCACTCTCGCTCTGCAACTGCAGGAGGATTACCCGGAGACGAATACCGAGCATGGTTTCAACATCGTATCCCTGCAGAGTCAGACCTCGGCACGTGTCCGGCCACTGCTCCTCCTCCTGCTGGGATCGGTAGCGCTGGTGCTGCTCATAGCCTGCACCAATGTCGCGAACCTTCTGCTGGCGAGGGCCCGCGGGAGGCGGAGCCAGCTTGCCGTGAGCGCTGCGATCGGGTGAGAGTATGCTCCTTGGACTGATTGGCGGCGGTATTGGAGTGCTCATCGCCCTCCTGGGGACTGAAGCGCTTGTGGCACTGATCCCCGCCGACTTCCCCCGTATAGAGGAGATCACCGTAAATGGTCCGGTCCTCTTCTTCACGCTTGCACTCTCGCTTCTGACAGGATTTGTGTTCGGCATGGTCCCGGCGTTTCAGGCATCCAGGGTCGATCCCGCCTCCTCCCTGAACGAGGCAGGACGACAGACTGCCGGCAGAAAGCACAACCTGACGAGACAGACGCTGGTCGTGGTGGAGGTTGCGCTTGCCCTGGTCCTCCTGACCGGAGCGGGTTTGCTCATCAGGAGTTTCGGCAGGATGATGGACGTCGATCCCGGTTTCGACGCCGAAAATGTTCTGACCTTCTCCATGTCACGGGACTGGTCGGACTATCACATCCTGAACAGGGCTGATTTCTACGTGGATCTCTCGGAGAGGCTGGCCGGTCTGCCGGGGATCGAAGCCGCGGGGGCCGGCACTGCCATCCCTCTGAGCGGGGGATTCAGG
>JALGVQ010000243.1 GCA_025774615.1 bacterium | reverse complement strand
GGTACGCGCGGTTTCCGCCCCTGTTCTTGAGGGGGCGAAGCTGGGAGAACTCCGTCTCCCAGTATCTGAGGACATGCTGCTCGAGACCTGTCATCTCGGCAACTTCCGAGATGCTGTAGTATACCTTGCTCACTTTAGTCATCATCAACCCCGGTGATGTTCCAGTTCAGGTTTCAGTTCCCGTGTCATGAGCTGCAGAACGGCTTCACCGGGATCCCGACCTTCAAAGAGTACCTCGTACATCGCTTCGGTGATCGGCATCTCAACGTCAGCCTTCGCTGCAAGCTCTCGTGCGCTTCGTACCGTGTTCACTCCCTCAGCGACCATGACCATCCCGCTGAGCACCTCTTCCAGGCTCTTCCCGCTGCCTACCTGCTCACCCACATATCGATTCCGCGAATGCCGGCTGATGCAGGTCGTGATCAGATCTCCCATACCCGAAAGGCCGGCAAAGGTGAGGGGATCGGCACCGAGCACGTCGCCAAGCCTGCTGATCTCCGCAAGCCCCCTGGTCATCAGGGCGCCCTTGGTGTTGTCACCATATCCCAGTCCATCGAGCACGCCGGCCGCGACCGCGATAACATTCTTGAGTGAACCCGCCAGCTCAACACCTGTCTGGTCAGGGTTCGTATAGACCCGCAGGGTAGAGGTGCTGAAGACTTCCTGCGTAAGCGTTGCGGCAGCGGCATCAGGACTCGCGGCAACGACAGTGGTCGGAATCCCTCCACTCACTTCCTCGGCATGGCTCGGGCCGGAGAGCGTCACTGTTTTTCCGATGAAGCGTTCAGGAAGAGTGTCCTCGAGTATCTCGCTGACCCGCATCATGGTGCCCTGTTCTATCCCCTTGGCGGCATTCACGATCAACGGTGAGCCCTCCAGACAGGGCGCGGCTGCTGTCGCCGTGGAGCGGACCGCGATCGTCGGTACCACGAAGAGGACAACCTCCGCTCCTTCGAGCGCTTCCCTTATCTTACTGGTGATCACGATCGATCCGGGAATCCGGACCCCGGGCAGCATCTTCTCGTTCACGCGCCTGCTGTCGAGTTCGACCGCCAGTTCAGGGAAAAACTCCCACATCCGTACCGTGTACCCTTTTTCTTCGAGCAGGACCGCCAGCGCGGTACCCAACGACCCGGCTCCCAGGATGGTGACCCTCATGCCTGCCCATCCTCCCCGTTCTTCGACCTCCTGCCGAGTCGCTTCTCCTCACCCCGCAGTATCCTTCCGATGTTCGCCCGGTGAGTGAAGAAGATCAACAGAGAGAGAACGATGCTGAACCACAGAAGTTCGGTGGATGTCGATCCGTCCGGATTGGTCTCCCATACCCAGGTGGCAAGAGGAAGGATGATTGCGGCTGACAGACTCGCGATACTCATGATCCTGACCGTGAAGAGCAGGATGAGCCAGACGACAAGCGCCGCGCCGAGGGCCGCCGGCGCGATGAAAAGGAGTGCGCCAATCGCCGTCGCCATCCCCTTCCCGCCTCTGAAGCCGGCAAAGACCGTCCAGATATGACCGGCAACCGCTGCTCCACCGGCCACGATCTTCAGGACATCGGCCGACAGCTGCGGTGGTGTACCGGCATGAATACCGCTGATCACCAAGACTGCGAGTGAACCCTTGGCCACATCCACAAAGCCGGTGAGAATGGCTGGACCCAGCCCCAGAATGCGGTAGACGTTCGTCGCGCCCGCGTTGCCCGAACCGTGCTCCCTGATATCCAATCCAGCCGCTACCCTGCCCACCACGATGGAGGTCGGTATCGACCCGAGCAGATAGGATAGAACAAGCACGAGTAGGATTGTCGTCACAGATACATTGTCCTCTTTGAGATGATGTCAGGTGCAATCAGGCGTCGGGTGGAGCCATCGTAAGGCTCCCCCGGACGGGTGTCAAGTCTTGGCCCGGAAGGAAAGCCTGATCGGAGTTCCCTCGAAGGTAAATGCTTCCCTGATGCGACGTTCCAGATACCTCTTGAAGTTCGGCTTCACCTTTGATGGATAGTTGACGAAAAAGATGAAATGGGGGGGCGCGGTTCCCGCCTGGACCGCGTAGGAGATGCGTACGTCTCCCATGGCAGGCGTGATCGCTTCGTTTCCCGTCAGGGTCGATCCGATGAATTCGTTGAATTGTGATGTCTGTATCCGATGGTTCCGCGCGTCGGCGGCACGGAGTCGTCAGGGTCGATCCGATGAATTCGTTGAATTGTGATGTCTGTATCCGATGGTTCCGCGCGTCGGCGGCACGGAGTGCCAGCTCGAGGACGCGGTGTACCCGCTGCCCTGTCAGAGCAGAGATGAAAATGATCGGAACGAAGTTGGCAAAGGGCAGTTTGTAACGGAGTTCCCGCTCGAATGCTTCTGCGGTGCCAGTCTCCTTCTCTACCAGGTCCCATTTGTTCATCACGATGACGGCACCCTTTCCCCGATCAAGAATACGTTCGAGGATCCGCGTGTCCTGACTGCCGAGGCCATCTGGAGTGTCGATGAGAAGCAGTGCCACCTCGCATCTGTCCAGGCTCTTCAGAGCACGGAGGGCGCTGTAATACTCAATGTTTTCCTTCACCCTCGTGCGCTTCCTCAGGCCGGCGGTATCGATCAGGGTGAGATCTCGATCTCCCATTTTCATTTCAATGTCGGCGGCATCCCGCGTGGTCCCGGCTATCTCACTGACGATCACCCGCTCACTGCCGCAGACGGTGTTCACGAAGGAAGATTTTCCGACATTCGGTCTTCCCAGAACAGCTATCTCGATCGGCCCCTCGAGACCCTCTCCCTCCCCTTCAACATCCGCTGCAGGGACAAGAGCATCATTATCGGGGTACATCTCCCGGAGTTGCTCCAGCAGAGCATCGAGCAGATCCCCACTTCCCCTGCCCGAGATGGCTGCCACCGGCCACGGTGTTCCTAACCCGAGTGTGTGGAATTCATGGATGCCGGGGGCCCGGTGCTCGTTATCCACCTTGTTGACTGCCAGCATTGCAGGGCAACCCGATCGGCGCAGTTCAGCGGCTACGGAACTGTCGAGGTCGGTTACCCCTGTTTCGACATCTGCGACAAAGAGGACAAGGGACGCTTCATCAATGGCGACCTGGGCCTGGGCACGGATCGCTATCTCCATCGGATCTTTCGAGTTGGGTACGAGTCCACCGGTGTCGACCAGGCGGAAACGGGCGCCTGCCCATTCTGCGTGCGCATAGACCCGGTCCCGGGTCACACCCGGCACCTCATCCACCACGGCCTGCCGGCGCCGGATGATCCGGTTGAACAGGGTTGATTTCCCCACGTTGGGACGTCCCACTATGGCGACAAGTGGTGGGGTGGACATCGTAAACTCCTCGTGATCCGTTACGCGCGTTCAGCGACCACCGGAGTGGCTCGCCCGGGTAAGTGTCAGCAGGTCCTCGACCAGATCATAACTTCCCTGCTCCACCCGGCATGGCCACCGGGATGAGAACTCATCAATGCTCACATCATCGAGAAACAGGCCATCATCGTTCGTGCAGTTGGGCGGCAGCAGTACATTGTCGCTTTCCTTCAGATCGAGCGTACTGAGCGCCCCGCTCAGGCAGTGTGATGATAGCAGACCAGTGGTTGTTACGCTCCTGCCGAAGAGAGTGTTCTCCACCTCGATTACCGAGAATGACAGTCCCTCCAGAGGTTCGAGATGTTCTATCAGGTGACGGCCGAAGAGTTCGTGCCCCATCCCCCCGGTACATGCAAACACCCGCATCGTCCGGTCATCCCCGGATCGGGCATCTCCCAGACCGGTTCCCAGTTCCCCCTGACGCTCCTCGAAACGGGATACATACGCTCTTCCCATCCCGACCCCGTTCTCCATCTGGGGAAACTCATCGTACCATGAGACACCGGGAAGAGGTACTCCGGAGGAGAGATAGAATTCATCAGCGAGATAGACGAATCCATTCCCTAATCCATTCCCGAGCCTCTTCCTGAAATCCCCCCGCCACTCCTCACAGGTGTCGATGATCTCGCGCATTTCATCCACCGTCGGCCTTCGCAGAGTAGTGAGTCCCTCCCGGTGGTCGGTCAGACCGACCGGGACCACCGCGAGCGATTCCACCCCGGGGAACCGGTCGGCCAGCTCAGAGACGGTTCTCCTCAGATGCTCACCATCGTTCCACTCCGGCACGAGGACGATCTGCGCGTGTATCCTGATACCGCCATCTATCAGACGGTCGAGCCGTTCAGTCAGCCCTGCAGATCTGCGGCCCCGCAGCATGCGGGATCGAAGGTCGGGGTCAGTCGTGTGGACAGATACATAGAGGGGGCTGAGACGCATATCGAGGATCCGCCGGAAATCAGAGCGGCTCAGGTTGTCGAGTGTCACGTAATTGCCATGAAGGAAGGAGAGCCGGTAATCCTCGTCTTTCACTCGTATCGATGCCCGGACTCCGGGGGGGTTCTGATCGATGAAGCAGAAGACGCAGTCATCGCCGCATATTCTCGGGCCCGTCTCCTCGAAGTGGAGGCCGAGTTCAGCTGGAACCTCGCAACTGATGTCAAAGGCGAGCCGTTCGCTTCCCCGCCTGACATCCAGATGGAGATCCACATCGGACGCGTGGTAGAGAAAATCGATGTGATCCGAGATCGGGTGGCCATTGATGGAGAGAAGCTCGTCACCTGCACGTAGATTCAACGTGGCGGCCAGACTCTTTTCCCGGATAGAGGCGATCCTCATATCATTGACTCCGATCCAGCGCCAGCGTAATCCTCGCTATCGTCGCTTTCTCCGACAGGCTCCTTAAAGAAGAGGAAATGGAGCGAGTGACGGGGCTCGAACCCGCGACTTGCAGCTTGGGAAGCTGCCACTCTACCAGCTGAGTTACACTCGCTTGTCAGGCAACGGAATATGTTCCTGCCCCCCTCGGGTGTCAACCTTGACAGAGGTGACAGGCAATCGGATACTGGGAATGAACCCGAATCAACTCCTGTGAGGCCTGATAATGAGGTTTGAACCGCTAAAGCGACCACTCCTTCTGCTCGCCGCCATGGCTCTCTCCATTCCGACTGCTGCCGAAGCCCAGAGAAACGCCCGGGAGGTCATGAGTGATCATTCCTGTATCCTCCAGGCGGGAGATCTCACGATCCAGTTCATATACCTCCACCCCGACTCACTGGGCAGGGAGATCGCGAAGATTGTGCTCAGAACGGATGAATTTCTCAGATTCGAGCAGGAGAGCACGCGTCTTCAGGACAAATGGTCTCTCCTGGCCCTGAGAGTGACGCCATACCGGGACGCGCGGTTCGACCCCACTCAGATCAGGCTTACCGAACGCGAGAATGCCCATCAGGTCGGTTTCATGGATCTGGTCGATGTGGTGGGTCTGTTCACGAGCACGGTCAAACGTGGAGATAACGTATTCGGCTTCATCAAGGTCCCCGAGCGAATCGATTTCCGGCGGACCATATCGTTCCATTATGAAACGTATAAGACTAATTTCCTCCTCCCCCTCAAGTGGAGAGAGCGATATTTCAATTTCATCGGCGCGCTCGTACGGTAGACTCCGGGATACCTGTTCAACACCTCCAGTGGAAGGAAGAGGAAGATGCGTTTGAAACTCTGTCTGGCTGCTTCTGTCGTGATGCTTCTCTCCGGCTGTGCCGGCATGATGAAGGCAAAATCCGGCACTCAGGAACCGTCCGGTTCTCAGCAGGAGGAATCCTCGGAAGAAGGCCTGAAACCGTACGGGAAGGTCATAACCGACGAGGCGGTGAGTGATGAGGGTATCTTCACGGTGCACCAGATCGACGAGAAGGTCTATTACGAGATCCCGTCCTCTGAATTCGGTAAAGACTTCCTCTGGGTGAGCAGGGTATCCGCAGTCCCGACCGACCAGGGGTACGGCGGACAGAAGATCGCCGAGCACGTGGTGCGCTGGGAGCGACGGGGTGAGAAGGTGTATCTCCGCAGCTACCTCTACTCCGTTGTGGCCGATTCCACCAAACCGATCTTCGAGGCGGTTGAGAACGCGACCTTCGCACCGATCCTCGAAGCGTTCGATGTTGCGACGATCCGGATGGACACGACCGCCGCTGGAATC
>JALGVQ010000051.1 GCA_025774615.1 bacterium | reverse complement strand
CCACGACATTTGCACGAAAACGCCAGAAGCCTCTCGTGACCGCATTCCGGGCATCGGATCCGGGCAAATCCATTCATCGGATTGCCGCAATCAAGGAACTTCCCGACTACCCGCTCAGAGACCGACCGCAGGGTACCGAAGGTATGCTGGAACTGTTCTTCGTACACACCGAGAAACGGCTCCCAGTGATCCTGGAGAAGTCGGTGGAGAGGGCTGTTCGCGAAACGTCTTGAATGATAGGCCACGTTCGCCCGGGCGGGGGCAGGGTGAAGGGAGACATCGACAGGAGGCTGTAGGCAGGAGGGACACCATTCGTACAGGCAGAGCCACCTTATGTCAATGCCAGCTCTCGTTGGCCAGAAAGTTTCGCTGGATTATGCCTGATTCTTCCCCTGTGAAACGGGTTGAATACAATCACAGTGTGAAACAGAAAGCGATGTTATTGGACGGATGGATTTATTCGGGGGGACAGGACACTGTCGTGACCACTTCCTTGTTTATCTTTCAACGATCGCATGTAAGGATAGTCCCACTTGCACCCTCGCCGAAAGCAGTCAGTGTTATGCGCCGGTCTCTCACGCTCTTCACCCTTCTCCTGCTCCTGTCGGCCTGCGCCGACCATGACATCATCATCCGCGGCGGCACTCTTTATGACGGCAGCGGTTCGGCACCGGTCGTCTCGGATATTGCTATCGACGACGGCATTATTACAGTCATTGGCTCGCTTGACGAGGCCCGGGGACGCACCGAGGTAGACGCTACCGGTCTCGCTGTTTCTCCTGGTTTCATCAATATGCTTTCCTGGGCGACCGAATCGCTCATCGAGGACGGCCGGGCGATGAGTGATATCCTGCAGGGTGTGACACTCGAGGTGATGGGTGAAGGTAACTCGATGGGACCGCTGAGCGATGCCATGAAAGCCGAGATCATCGCTCAACAGGGCGATATCACCTACGAGATCGAATGGACCACCCTCGGTGAATACCTCGAGTACCTGGTCGATCGTGGCGTATCGCTGAATGTCGCATCATTCCTGGGCGCAGCAACCCCACGGGTGTATGTACTCGGTAATGCTGATCGGGCACCCGATGCAGTGGAACTCGCGCGCATGCGCGAGCTCACGCGCCAGGCGATGGAGGAAGGGGCGATGGGTGTCTCCTCGGCACTGATTTACGCGCCCGGCTTTTATGCGAAGACCGATGAGCTGATCGCACTGTCCCAAGTCGCGTCTGAATACAACGGCATGTACATCTCACACCTGCGCAGTGAGGGAAACGCACTGCTGGAAGCGTTCTCCGAGTTCCTGACGATCACGCGTACCGCGGGTATCCGCTCCGAGATATACCATCTGAAGGCTGCAGGTCAGGCGAACTGGTCGAAGATGGATCAGCTCATCAGGCGGGTGGAAGAAGCCCGCGCCGAGGGGCTGGAGATGACCGCCGACATGTACACCTATACCGCGGGTGCGACCGGTCTTGATGCCGCCATGCCTCCCTGGGTCCAGGAAGGTGGACTCGATGACTGGATCGCGCGGTTGAAGGATCCGGCCATCCGTCGACAGGTGATTACCGAGATGACCACCCCGACGACCGAGTGGGAGAACCTCTACCTCGCGGCGGGATCTGCCGAGAATCTTCTGCTCGTCGGATTCAGGAACGATGACCTGAAGCACCTGACGGGGAAAACACTCGCCGAAGTTGCCTCAGAGCGTGGCACCTCCCCGGAAGAGACCGCAATCGACCTTGTGATAGAGGATGAGAGCCGGGTCGGGACCGTCTACTTCCTCATGTCGGAGGAGAATGTGATGAAGCAGATCGCTCTGCCGTGGGTGAGCTTCTGCTCCGATGCCGGCGCTCCCGCCACCGAGGGAGCGTTCCTGCAATCGAATCCCCATCCCCGCGCATATGGCAATTTCTCACGCCTGCTCGGGAAATACGTTCGGGAGGAGGGTGTCATCCCCCTTGAGGAGGCAATCCGAAAACTCACCTCCCTGCCGGCTCACAATCTCCGTATCAGGAATCGGGGACGGCTTTCAGAAGGATTTTTTGCTGATGTGATCATCTTCGATCCCGCGATGATCAGTGACCATGCCACCTTCTCCGATCCTCATCAATACGCCACTGGTATGGTGCATGTATTCGTGAACGGTGTGCAGGTCCTCCGTGATGGTGAACATACAGGGGAAACACCCGGCATGGTGGTTCGGGGCCCAGGTTGGACAGGACATAACTAGTTTAATGGTAATAGAATAGATTGATTGTATTATGTGTTACTTGTGTGCAGCAGCGTGGGGACTCAGCGGCACAGGCCCTCCTCTCAGAATCCGGTCACATCAATAGTACCGTTCGTCGTCCTGAGCCGGATGGTACCAAGACCGGTACCCAGCCTGCCACTCAAAGAGGTCGGGGAACTCTGAATGTTCGCCAGGGTAAATCCTGCTCCCAGATTGATTGAACCGTTGGTAACGGCCGCTGAGAACTGTGCTGATGTGTCGAAAGGCACGGTGAGATCGATCTGACCGTTAGTCACCGCAATATCACAATCGGCAGAACCTGACATGGTGACCCGGGCGGTGACGTTTCCGTTGGAGAGGTCCGCCTCGACATCACCGAACATCTCCCACAGTCTCAGGTTCCCGTTGGTGAGGTTGACCACGGTGTCTCCGTAGACTGAGTCGATCCTTGCTTCTCCGTTGGTGGAGGCGACATCGAGGTCGCCGGTGAGGGAGAGTATCTCTATCTCACCGTTCACGTGCACCACCCTGACGTTGATATCCTCCGGCACGATCACGTGATAATTGACGATGTAACTGCGTCCGTGTGAGTCCTCAGGCTGGTCGGTCCTTACCGTGACCCGGTCGGCGGTTGTCGCGACCAGTACCAGCAGTTCCTCGAGATGCTGTCTTGCATCGGCAACGCTTTCCGATTTGACCCTCCTGGTACCCCAGACCTCCACCGTTGTCGCGTCGGGATCGCCTTCGAGTTCAACGGTGCCGTTGATCCCCTGCAGGAGGAATCTGGTCTGGCTCGTAACATCGATCGTATAGGAGAAGTCCTCTTCGGCAGAATACCGCGTATTCGAGACACCGAAGATATCCGACCCGAAAATGCATGAGGTGAGGAGGAGCGCTGGAATGAGCAGTGCTGCCGGCACTGCGAGTTCTCTCATATACCTGCGGAGTGATCCTGGTGTCATGTCAGGTGACAAACGTCGGCACCGAGAGTTCTGCCGGGCCCGGCCTGCAAGGCGCGGCGACGAGGCATAGCGGTGGCTATGGCGAGAAGGCGGAACGCAGCCGGTCGGGATTCGGCGCCGCTCGAATGCGACGGTTGTCGCGTGACAGGGCACTAGCATGGTATCGATCCTTCAATCGGGGCGGGATAACCTCTCCTGCCGGTTTTCAGACCTCTCCTGTGATCCCTGCTGCTCTCTGAGATTTCATACGGGAAATAAGGGCCGGGGGTTCCCCTGAAGCAGGATCAGGAGGTATTGTCGACTCCGTTCGGACATGCCTGTCCGATCAGCGGGAGTTGCAGTGTGAAGGATGCTCCGCCTTTCGGTCTGTTGGCCGCGATGATCTCTCCTTCCATAGATTTGGCGAACCGCATGGAGATCGCCAGCCCCAGGCCGGTCCCCTTCCCCTTCTCCTTGGTCGTAGCAAAGGGCTGGAACACTTTATCCAGAAATTCCTGCGGCACACCCGGACCATCATCGAACACTTCGATCTCGATCTGATCATCCTTCATGGCGGTGCGCACGGTAATGGTGCTGCCACCACCTTCGGCCATAGCATCGGCACTGTTCGATATGAAGTTCAGGAGTATCTGCTGGACCTTGCTTGCACTTGCACAGATGGTTCCCTGCCAATCGATCTGTTCAACGAGTCTGATCCGCTTTCCCAACGCGATACGCTCCATCGCCACCACATCCCCGATCAGTTCACCCAGATCGACCATCTCCTTATCTTCAGATGATCGGCGGGAATACCCGAGCAGGTCCTGGACCATGTTGTTCATCCGGTCGGCCTGCTCACTGACTTTACCGAACCGTTCGCGAAGAGTGTCGGCATCCTGTTCGACCTGCGCGGCCAGGTCAGCATAACCGGATATAACCTGGAGCGGGTTCTTGAACTCGTGGGCAACGCCGGCAAGCGCTTCCCCGAGCGAAGCGAGTTTCGACTGTCTGGCGATCTCCTGTTCCTGAGCGACCTCGAGGGTGCGATCCACGATCAGGATCTGCACGGCGTGTGGTCGTTCGAGGGTGAGAACGAAGATGATCACCTGCAGTTCCTCCGCCTCATCTCCACTGCCCACCCTCACGGTGCCATTCCAGCCCGTCTTTCCGATCTCGTTGATATCAGGCCAACTGGCAGGCAGTACCTCTCCCACCGGCCGGCCGGCCATTTCTTCTCCCGGGATGGCAAGTATCCGGGAGGCTTCAGGATTGACATCGCGTACCGCGTGATGCCGGTCCAGGCGCACTACTCCGACCGTGAGTTCACTGAACAGCAGGGTGTGTCGTCGGGTCATCGCGCGGGCATAGGCCGCGAACCCGACCATCAGGATGTTGACCGCCAGAGTCGCGACAGTGAGCGCTATCGCGGTTGCCCAATCCGCCGGAATCCCGTAATCCGTACCAAATGTGCGCTCACCCCCTAACACCAGCAGAGCGCTGAGCAGAACAACCCATGGAGCCCCGGCGAAGCCGAACCGATACGTGACCAGCGCAACAGCGAGAGCGTGCGCAAACCATGTCAGATGTGAGGGAACGCCGATCAGTGGAATGAGCAGCGGATGGAGAAGCGGCAGCAGAAGGAGCGCTGCTGCCAGAACCAGTTCCCATGGAATTTTTCCTGTTCTTGCCATGATTCCCTGCCGATGGGTGCGTGAAGAGATCACGCCATCTCATACTACTCGTCTGTGAGTGATGCACGCATCTCGATTGTTTCATGGTATACTGCGGAGTACATCGAGATGCAGGGTGCGCTCCAGAAGAAGGGATCGAGGTCGGGTGCAGCAGGGAACAGATATACGTCACGCAGCCATTCGCACAGGCGTTTTGACGATTGCCATGATCCTGATAGTGACACTCCCGTCATGCATCGGAGCGATCGGATCGAAGATCAGGGGAATAACACATCCCCCGACCTATGGGACCGTGCTGGCCGAGGTCCTCGTCGGAGATTATTCCGAGATCACGGTCGATGTAGCCGACACTCTCATTGCCCGGTACCGGCCGGAGGAACTGATAGTCCTCGAATACCATGTCACTGAAAGTCTCCTGACCAATCTGTCCGCGCACCAGCGCGCCCAATACTACCTGAGATCATTCGGTCTGAGTCTCTTCATCGATGGGAATTCTGTTTCCGGCGACAACATCCATGTTTTTTCCCGTGAAGGCACGACTGCATTCAGTCGCGAGGTCGACCGTTCCACGAAAAAATATCAGGCTGTTGTCAACCGGGAACTGAGACTCATTCCGCCGGTGACGATCGACCTGCATGCAGTACGCAGCGGTCCGATCCTGGATTATGAGGTCGATGTCGTCCCGGTCATCGAACTCTCCGGCGATCCACTCAGGCTCAGGATCGCGCTGGTGGAGGATCCCGTCTTCATACCACAGACATCTGGAGATAGCCTGGTCAACCGCATGGTCGTGCGGGAAATGATCGGTGCTGAGAACGGTTTCGAGGTGGTGTTCGAATCCAACCGTTTCCACATTGCCGGGCAGATCGATATCCGGCAGATCGAGGCCCGGATCCATGATTTCCTCTCCCGCCGCGTTAATCTCAATCCCGATACCATCGATGACCCGTCCTACCTCCGATCGCTAATGGCGGCATTGCAGCAATACAGTCGCATCGACCCTGAACGGATCAGACTGGTCGCCTTCGTTCAAAGGGAGACCGATCGGGCCGTACTGCAGGCAGCAGTCATCGACCTGAGACCATGAGCGAATCCCTGCCTGAAAACACTGAAGACAGAGATCCGGCCCGCTGGCGCATCCTCTTCCTGCTCTCTCTCGCCGAACTGCTGGGCATGGCCCTCTGGTTCACAGCCAGCGCCGCATCCCCAACCCTGCAGGCACTGTGGGGCCTGAGCCCATTGCAGACAGGCTGGCTCACGACCATCGTACAGTTCGGATTCGTGGCCGGTACTCTTGTCGCTGCCATTCTCAATCTGGCCGACATCGTGCCGTCACGTGGCTATTTCACACTCTCGGTCCTCCTTGCCGCGATCGCGAATGCCCTGCTCCTCTCCGTGTCCGGATTCACAGCCGCGCTCGTCATGCGGTTTCTGACCGGTTTCTTCCTGGCTGGTGTCTATCCGCCGGCGATGAAGATGATCGCAACCTGGTTCCGCTCAGCCCGAGGTCTGGCGATCGGGACGGTGGTCGGGGCACTCACCTTCGGCAAGGCGACTCCATGGCTGGTGAGCGTCTTCATCGGCAACGATCTGACCGGTATCGTGCTGGTGGCCTCAGGCGGTGCTGTTGTTGCCGCTCTCCTGGTCGGCCTCGGCTACCGGGACGGCCCCTTTCCATTCGAGCGGAGGCCGTTCGAGTGGCGGCTGGCAGCAGACGTCCTGCGCCATCCCCCTACCCGCCTTGCCGTGGCCGGTTATCTGGGACACATGTGGGAACTCTACGCCATGTGGACCTGGATCCCGGCCTTTCTGACCGCAGCAGCGCTGCGGAGCGGGAGCGGTTCCGGCGATGCAGTCAACCTCATCGCCTTCGGTACCATAGCGGCGGGCGGAGCTGGCTGTGTCTGGGGCGGCTGGCTCGCCGACCGGATCGGGCGGGAACGCCTGGTGACCATAAGCCTGATCGCCAGTGGGGCGTGCTCGCTCACGATCGGGCTGCTCTTCGGGGCCGGAATCTGGCTTATCGCCCCTCTCGCGTGGATATGGGGATTCTTCGTCGTCGCTGATTCCGCGCAGTTCAGCGCTCTCGTAACCGAGGTTGCACCGGCACATTCGGTGGGAACCGCGCTCACCCTGCAGACCTCTCTCGGGTTCCTCCTGACCATGGTGAGCATCCAGCTCATCCCGCTCCTGGTGGACGCCGTCGGCTGGATATGGAGCTTCCAGATACTCGTACTCGGGCCGCTATTCGGGATCGGAGCGATCCGCAGGCTGACGAGGATCCGCATGCAGTGATGATTTCGGAAAACATCACTGTTGACATGATGCTGAAATCGAATTGACTCCACTACAGCACTGAATGGTCCGGATCCGGGGCAGATATCTCCCGGCATCCCCGGGCCGGGTCACGATCCCAGAAAGCCGGGTACACGATCTCCCAGATCCTCGGAATCGGTTGCGACATCCTCGACGTGGACCGCATGGAGCGGGAACTCGCGAAGGAGGATGGTGGTTTCAGGGACGATGTCTTTACCCGGACCGAGATCGAATACTGTGAGGGGAAGAGACACCGGGCGCAGCATTACGCAGTTCGTTTTGCCGCCCGGGAGGCGCTCATCAAGGCGCTCGGCGGCGCCCCCGATGAGGGAGCATCATGGCGCGATACCGAGGTCCAGATCGACGACGATGGCGTGCCGCAGATGATTCTGCGCGGGAGCATGAAAGATCTGGCTGACAGAAACGGGGTCACCACGATCCATTGCTCGCTCTCTCATACGTCGACCATGGCAATGGCTTACGTCATCCTGGAAGGATGAACGGACACCACAGAGGGAACGAGGAGAGAAGAGTATGTCCAATATCGGCTCTTACGGGGAGCGCCTGAACGACTTCGACTGGTCGCTCTCTGAACAGGAACTCGACTACAATAAGGGTGATGTCATCAACATCGGCTGGTACTGCACCGACCGGAACTGCGAGCAGGGTCTCGCCGAGAAGACCGCTTTCATCTGGGAGAACGCCGCGGGTGATGAGCGGACCTATACGTTCGATGACATGCGGGTGCTTACGAACACCATTGCGAGCTACCTGAAGGAGCTGGGGCTCGAACCGGGCGACCGGATCTGTCTCTTCCTCGACCGAGTACCTGAACTCTACCTCTCCTTTCTCGGCATCCTGAAGATGGGAGGCATCGCACAGCCCCTCTTCTCCGCGTTCGGAGACGAATCACTCCACCAGCGTCTCGGACCCGCCGGGACATCCGCGATCTTCACCCAGCGGAAGCATGTCGCGAAGATCAGGAAGATCCGTGACTCCCTGCCCGACCTCAAGCACATCATCGTTGTCGATGGCGATCCGGAGAAATTGCGCGAGCGTGAGGTGATCTTCGACCTCGATTCGACGCCGCGAGTCGAGGAGTTCGATGTCCATCCCTCTACCGCCGAGACTCCCTCGGTGCTTCACTACACCTCCGGCACCACCGGTCAGCCGAAGGGTGCCCTGCATGTCCACTACTCGCTCATTTCGCAGTACCTCTCCGCCCGGTGGGTGCTTGACCTTCAGCCCGACGACATCTACTGGTGCAACGCCGACCCCGGCTGGGTGACCGGCACCTCCTACGGGATCATCGGCCCCTGGGCGAACGGCATCACTCAGGCAGTCCTCGACTCCGGATTCCAGACCGAACGATGGTACAAGTTCATCGAGAAACACCGGATCACCGTCTGGTACTCGGCTCCCACAGCTATCAGGCTCCTGATGAGGGAGGGACTCGATACGGTCAGCAAGTTCGACCTTTCCTCTCTCCGTCACCTCTGCAGTGTGGGCGAGCCGCTCAATGCCGAGGCAGTGCACTGGTCGATGGAGGCCTACGGACTCGCCTTTCACGACACCTACTGGCAGACAGAGACCGGTTCGATGGTCATCACCAACTACCCCGGGATGCCGATCAAGGCAGGTTCGATGGGCAAGCCATTCCCCGGTATCGAAGCGACCATCCTCGACCCCGACACCTTCGAACCACTGAACGAGACCGGCAGTGTCGGTGTGATCGGACTTAAACCCGGCTGGCCTTCGATGTTCAGGACCTACTGGAACAACCAGGAGGTCTACGATAGCAAGTTCATCAACGGGTGGTACGTATGTGGTGACCGGGCGAGCATCGATGCCGACGGTTACTACTGGTTCCAGGGCCGTGACGACGACACGATCAACACCGGCGGACACCTCGTCGGCCCGTTCGAGATCGAATCGGCGCTCCTGGAGCACGACTCGGTCGCCGAATCAGCCGCGATAGGGAAACCGGACGAGGTCAACATGGAGGTCGTCAAGGCGTTCGTTGCGCTCAAACCCGGCTTTGAAGCAGGTCCCGACCTCGAGCTGGAGATCATGAATTTCGTCCGTAAGCGGCTCTCGCCACTGGCCATGCCGCAGGAGATCGAGTTTGTCGATTCCCTGCCGAAGACCCGAAGCGGTAAGATCATGCGACGGCTTCTCCGGGCGCAGGAATGGGGCGAGCCGATCGGTGACATCTCATCACTGGAGAACGACTGAGCGCCGGCACTGAAATCGGCGTTCATAACACCACGCAAGGAACAGACTGATGGAAGATATCAAAGAGACCGTTCTGGAATACGTGCAGGATGAGTACCTCGAGGAAGACGATGACCGCGAAGTCGAAATGGATACCCCGCTCATCTCCGGAGGCATTGTGGACTCCTTTTCGATGGTATCGCTGAAGCGATTCCTCGAGAACAAATACGGGATCCAGATCCCCGACTCCGACGCCACTCCCGAGGCATTCGACTCGGTCGAGAAGATCGCCGTCCTGGTGGAGCGCTTCCTGGACGCTTGAGAATACAATAAGGAGACCGAGGTCATGGCTTACAGTGAGAAGACGCGCACGGCGTACCAGGAGGACCTGAAGGGAATCGAAGATGCCGGACTCTTCAAGAAGGAGCGGTTCATCCATGCGCCCCAGAACGCCGAGATCGAGGTGGAATTCCCCGAGGGTTCTGCCCTGAAGTCGGTCATCAACATGTGCGCAAACAACTACCTCGGTCTCTCGGGTAACCAGGAGGTCATCGACGCTGCCCACGCTGGCCTCGACAGCCGTGGGTACGGTATGTCCTCGGTACGTTTCATCTGCGGTACTCAGGATATCCATCGCGAACTGGAACAGAAGATGACGGAGTTCCTCGGCACCGAGGACACCATCCTCTTCCCCTCCTGCATGGACGCAAACGCCGGTGTGTTCGAAGCAGTCCTGAATGAGGAGGACGTCATGATCGCCGACCGGCTCGTGCACGCCTCCATCATCGACGGAATGCGGCTCTGCAAGGCGATGAACGACTCCTACAAACACTCCGACATGAAGCACCTCGAGAAGAAGCTGATACTGCACCAGGACAAGCGGAATCGGCTGATCATCACCGACGGCGTGTTCTCGATGGACGGCGATCTGGCAAAGCTCGATGAGATCGTGGCGCTGGCCGAGAAATACGATGCCATGGTGTTCGTGGATGAATCACACGCATCCGGGTTCATCGGCAGGACCGGCCGCGGCACCCATGAACATTGCGGAGTACTCGGCAAGATCGACATCGTCACAACCACCTTCGGCAAGGCCCTCGGTGGCGCGTCCGGCGGGTGTGTGAGCGGTCGCAGGGAACTGGTTGAACTGTGCCGTCAGAAGGCCAGGCCCTATCTCTTCTCCAATACCGTCGCCCCGGTGATCGTCTCGGGGACGTTGCGGGTCATGGAGATCGTCTCGGGGTCGACCGAACGGCGGGACAAGCTCGAGGAGAACACAACGTACTGGCGACAGCTCCTGGACGATGCAGGGTTCGACGTCAAGTCGGGTGACAGCCCGATCGTGCCGGTGATGCTCTACAATGCCAAACTGGCCCAGGATGTCGCTACCGACCTGTTCGCCGAAGGCATCTACGCCGTCGGTTTCTTCTTTCCGGTAGTACCGCAGGGACAGGCGCGGATCCGCACCCAGCTGTCTGCCGCGCATGAGAAGCACCACCTCGACAAGGCGATCGCGGCCTTCACCACGGTAGGTGAGAAGTACGGGATCCTCGGCCTCGGCAAGCAGGAGCTGATCGAGAAGTTCGGTATGTGATCGCCGGTTTCATCAACCGAAGCAGTTACAACCACACATGAAAAAAGGGCGGGAGCATCACAGCCCCCGCCCTTCATTTCTGCTGATCACAGCACAGAGAACAGTATGGATCCGGGGCTGGTATCAGATCAGTTTCCCCCACCAGTAGCGAGTACGAAGTCGTGATCTCCAGAATCCGTCTGGGCAATCACTGTCACTCCCGCTTCGGTGCCTGTCACGTACCCTTCGGCAACAGCTTCGAGATCGTAGGAACCCTCAAGCAGGGCCGGCAGGACGTAGTCACCTGTTTCGTTATCGACGTAGGTCGACGTGACGACCGTGGTGGTACCCGCGTCATACGCGATCACCAGGGCATCGACACCTGTCGGTGTGACCGTGCCGGATATCGTTCCCGAGATCACCTTCGTCACGGTACGGATAGTGGGCTGCAGCCGATATTGTCCGCTCCCGACTGGAACCTCCGATACTGATTCCCCTGCATCGAAGTCGAGAATTATCTCGGTGATCACATTCGCGTCGATGGTGAAGGCGTGTGTCAGTTTCAGACCTGATACGGTCCCGCTGAGGATCGTGAGTGCTGATTCCACGCCATCGATGGTGATGGTCGCCGACTCGATGATGATACGGATCTGACTGTAGTGGCCTGATTCAAGGGATGCAGATCCCAGGACCGCCGACGCGCCATTAACATATTCCAGTAGATCGAAGGTGCGCGCAGCGGCACTCAGTTCTTCATCCAGGAGAACTATCCACTGAGCGTCACCCAGTTCAGCACTGCTCGTCTTGTGGACGATTATGGATGAGAAGGTTATGTCGATCGCTTCGATACCCTCGATCGGTGTGGGTGCGTCAACCAGCGTCAGCTGGAGCGACCCGCTTCCGGAAGAATCTGTTGAGGAACACGCGGCTAACCCCAGTGTCAGCACCAGGGCTGTCAGGAGTCCCCCGATCCAGGTCTTGTGTATGAAGTCTTTCATGCTGTCCCGGCTCCTTAGGTTGCGCGGCTGGATGTGCGGGCGGGCACAACAGGCTCATCTGATGAGCGGCATACCTGTCTGATGCCATGAACAAATGCAATCAGCGTGCCATTCTTTTCCATGACCGGTAATCGAACACGAACTGACCTGTTAATTGTTTTATTGATAACAGGTTACAGACCTTCATGAGATACCGGGATATTCCTTCAGAGCCACGTTGAAGCTGTCCATTCTGTACCATCAGGTACAGACCAATCTATTACCCGTACCTGTTGGTACACGTATTCGCTGTGCATCGTGTCTCCTCATAGTGTCATGTCAGGTGACAAACGTCGGTACCGAGAGTGACGCCGTGCTTGACCGGCAAGGCGTGACGACGAGGCATAGCGGTGGCTATGGCGAGGAGGTGCAACGCAGCCGGTCGGGATACGGCGCCGCTCGAATGCGACGGTTGTTGCGTGACAGGGCACAAGGCTGATGACGTACGCATTCGGATCAACAGCATGGTGCCCGATCACCAGTCAGGTCTCAGATCATCGATGAATGAGGCATCCATCCAGTAGATGTCGGGATTACCGTTCCCTGACTCATTATGCGAGGCCATGATCGAATCCCAGGTCAGGATCTCATCTCCGCCCTCGCGCATCCGTGTGGACATGAAGAAGAAGTATCTCCCGTCGGGAGAGATGTACGGGGAATACTCCTGCCAGTGGGCGGTATTCACTGTATCGCCCATGTTGACCGGCTCACTCCACGCGCCGTCCCCGTTCCGGAATATGATGAAATAGTCGCAAGCCCCCACGGTATCATCCCGGCCATCCACGCAGACGATCAGGTATTCCTCATCGGGATCGATGAAGGCGTTATACTGCGAGACACCGCAGTTCACCTGTATGGGAAGCCGCTCCGGCTCCCGGTACTCCCCATCCACCATGCGCGACCTGTAGATGTTATTGGCGCGTTCGCCGACAGGCTGGCGTGTGAAATACATCGTGCCATCCCGGGTGACCGAAGGGAAGAACTCGGCATGCTCGGTATTGATCGGCGTTCCCAGGTTGTACGGTTCACTCCAGCCACTGCCCACCCGGTCCATCACCCAGATGTCCGAGTCGCCCGCTTCCTCACCGGTGGCCGGATCTGGCCTGTTCGAGAGGAAGTAGAAATGTTTCCCATCTGGTGAGATATGCGGTTCGATATTGAAATAGCCGATCTCCCGGCTCCACGGCGTCACGGCGGGCTTCGTCCACCGGTCGTTCACTCGCCTGCTGACCAGAATCGTCGACCACGCATATCCGGTTCCTGCCGCGCACCAGTAGATTTCGTTACCGTCCGGTGTCATTGCCACGTCACGAACATAGAGTCCGGTCGACACTATCCCGGGAGCAAACAATTCCGGCTCAGATCCAGGAGGAGTCTGACCGAGGTAGTCACCATTGAGGACGGGAAACGCCCCGTCGGATGATGAGGAACACGCTGTTGCTGTCACTACCAGGAGAAGGGTGACGACCATGATAATCCGGTCGATGAATTGCGTATTCATGGGAAGCGGTCCTTTCGCGGGACATCTATGCAAACTCGGCCGGAGAGTGCCGAAATGGATATGATTTCCTCATAATACGAATCGGGTTCTGTTCTTGTTGACCAGTACGAAGATAGTAAAATGGATGTTGCAGATAGTCACTGTGGGTGATGCGTTCCTTGAGAACATGTCAGAGAGAGACCGAAAGAAGGAACCGTTTCATGCTGAAGGGGAAAACACTGATCACCTGGGGAACCATCCTTCTGGTCGCCTGCTCAGGCAGCAGCGGTGATGATGCATCCGTGACTCTCACGAAGAAGGAAGAGCTGGGTAAAAAGCTCTTCTTCGACACGACCCTCTCGAGTCCCACCGGTCAGTCGTGTGCCTCCTGTCATGGTGTTGCCGTGGGCTTCACCGGTCCCACTTCGGAGGTCAACGCCACGACCTCGGTCTATGAAGGAGCGGTCGCCGGTCTGTTCGGGAATCGGAAGCCCCCCTCGGCCGCCTATGCCTCCTTCAGTCCCGGTCTCCACCGGGAGATCGAGAAGGAGGAGCACGAAGAGGAGGAGTGTGAGGAGGAAGAAGTACATTACGTCGGCGGACAGTTCTGGGACGGGCGTGCGAATGATGTCGTGGAGCAGGCAAAGGGGCCCTTCATCAACCCGGTCGAGCAGGCAGGTCCCGATGAACGCTACATCTGCCGTCAGGTGGCGGATTCAGGATACGCCTCCCTCTTCAGGGAGGTCTTTGGTGAGGATGCTCTCGCTCTTGAGACCGGAGAAGATGTGGAGCGGACGTATCATCTGATAGCCGAGGCGATCGGCGCCTATGAGGCTTCAGCGGAGATCAACCAGTTCTCATCGAAATACGACTATTACCTGGCTGGCAAAGTGGAACTGACCCCGCATGAGGCGCTCGGACTGAAGCTCTTCGAGGCCGAGGATAAGGGCAACTGCGCAGCCTGCCATCCCAGCCAGCCATCAGATGATGGCACCCCGCCCCTCTTCACCGACTTCACCTACGACAACCTCGGTATCCCGAAGAATCGTGATAACCCGTATTACCGGATGCCCGCCAACATTAATCCCGACGGATCCGACTGGGTCGATCCCGGCCTTGGAGGATTCACGGGAGAAGAGAGCGAACTGGGGAAGATGAAGGTACCCACCCTCAGGAACGTGGATCTGAGACCATATCCCGATTTCGTCAAGGCATTCGGGCACAACGGATACTTCAAGAGTCTCGAGGAGATCGTCCGTTTCTACAATACCCGGGATACCGTAGAGTGGCCGGCACCTGAAGAACCACGGAACGTC
>JALGVQ010000050.1 GCA_025774615.1 bacterium | reverse complement strand
GGAGACGGTCTCGAGGATGTTCCCGTCCCGATCCACCCACGGGATCTCCCGTCCCTCGGCATCGACCATGGAACAGGCGTACCAGGTGTTGTGCGTATTGCCGGTTCCGTACGGGGGGTAACTCCGTTCTCCCGACCACTCTGCCCGGACCGATTTCTCCATCATGGTGAACTCGACCCCGGCCCTCCATCCCATGGCGTGACCGTCTCCGGTGCATTGCGGCGGTCTGAATTCCGATAGTCCGGGCATCCCGGTCGAAAAGAGCCACATCCGGGTCGGACGGGACATGGCCAGTACGGTGGCCCCGGCTCTGAGCACCATGAACTCCCCGGTACGTCCGTTGACGGCCGTGGCTCCGATGATCCGGGCACCCTGCCTGCCATCTTCGGAGAGGAGCGATGTCGCCATGGTACGGTCGATGACGTTCACTCCCAGACGCAGACATTCGGCATGCAGGGCGGGTTTGAAGGTCGTACCCCATACCCGCAGCGTGAACCGGTTCTCATAATCGTAGGCAAAGAGGAATTTCGTCTTCTCGTCCCTGAACTCCGCACCGACGAACTCGTTCTCACTGTCCCTGATCTTGCCGCCCATCTCCTCCATATCGAGCAACCGGTCATATCCCTCCCGGCACTCGATGTAGTGGGAGATACCATTATTGTAGCCGCCGTGGTCTTCGATCATCGCCCGGGTGAGTTCTTCCGGTGTGACCCGGGAGCAGGGATTGGTGGCGGCCGATTCCCAGTGGTCGCATCCTGATCCTCCCGCGCCGCTTCTGATCGTCGCTCCCTTTTCAACCAGCATGACCTTCACGCCCTGCCGGGCGGCGGCGATGGAGGCCCAGCACCCTGCGATCCCGCCGCCCAGCACCAGCACGTCGGTCTCGATCACGGACTCGTCCTGCAGCTTCAGCGGGTATGGCCAATCGGAACCGGGGGAGGGGGGTACCTTCACGGGCTGTTCCCTTTCTCAGGTGATACCGGGCTCACGGTCCCTCAGACTGACTCCCACGAATACCACAACCGAAACGGCGTAGGCCAGGAATAGTCCCAGATCGATGTTGAAGAGCCCGTTCAGCGGTCCGGGTATACCGGCGAGGAACGAGACGACACCGATCGCGCCTCCTGCCAGCATGGCTGCCAGCGCGCCCTTCCAGGTGGCCCGTTTCCACAGGACACCGCCGAGGAGTGGCACGAGCATACTCCCCATGTAGGGGTAGTTGAAGATGATGATGGTGTAAATGATCCCCTCACCGCGGAGCGCGATCACTACCCCTACTACCATGGCGCCGACGATGACCGCTCTCGAGATGAGTTTCGAATGCTTCAGGTCGTCTATTTCGGCCGATGGATTGAGGACCTTGTTGTAGAGATCGCGGGAGAAGCAGCCGGCGAGTGAGAGCAGGAGGCAGTTGCCGGTGGACATCACCGCGGCGAGAAGGGAAGCGACGACCAGACCGGCAAACAGGGGAGAGAGCGTTTCCTGGATCATCATCGGGAGGACGGCGCCGCTCTCCAGGTCGGGGAAGACGTTTCTTCCGATGGCGCCGATCAGACCGACGCAGAGACTGATGAAGATGACGATCACGCCTCCCAGGATGCAGCCCCATTTCGCCACTCTCGCCGAACTGGCGGACTGATAGCGCATGAAGGCGTCATACGAAACAGAGATAGAGAGGAGGAAGGGCACGATGATGAATACGGCGCGGGTGAACATTCCCGGCGGGATGAAGGGTGTGGCGATGATGGCGCCGGCCGTGACCGTCCCGGTACTGCCGAGTTCAAGCAGAGCCATGATCGCTACCAGCGGTATCCCGATCACGATGATACCGACCTGGATCAGGTTGGTAGCCGCCACCCCCCACATACCACCCAGGACGCTATAGAGCATGATCGCGATCCCGCAGATGATCACGCCGGTGGTGTAGTCGAAGCCGAAGACGCGGAATATGGTCCCGGCCGCAATGATCTGGGCCACGAAGATGCCCAGCAGGCTGGGAATGTTGGAGAGCCATCCCCAGAGCCGGACGCCTTTCCTTTCACCATACCGGTAGCCGAAGAAGTCGAGCGGGACGATCCCTCCATGTTTGCGGAGTTTCGCCGCAACCAGCAGGCCGGACACGATCAGGCCTCCGCCGCAGCCGATTCCGTACCAGACACCGGGCCACATCCCGCTCTCGGCTCCCAGTTCCGCTCCACCGATGATCACGCCGGCTCCGAGTTGAATGGCGGCGAGGGTGGCCGTGGTCAGGGGAAGTCCCAACTGCCTGCCCGCGATGAGGAAGTCTGATGCAGTCTTTGTTCGCCTGCTCAGCAGAGCACCGGTAAGGATGGTTGCGATGAGATAGACGATGACAACGGCGATCAGCATTCGGTGGTCCCATCTGGAAATCGTGCCGGCAGTGCCCCGGTCATTCGAGAACAGACTCTGAATTTGAGCGGGCCGCCTGATTGTAGTCCACCATGCGGGGTGAGGGGAATGGATCTTACAGGGAGGGGAAGGACTTCGATTGTCAGCGACCCTCCTCATACGTACCCTGTATGAGTCACTTCAGCACCATGGAATCCCGGCCGGAAGTACACCATGTCGGATGAACAGAAACAGCATCGCGACGAATCATCGACGGGCAGCCAGGCTCAGTTCTTCGAGTCGGTCCTCCGCTGCGTGGCTGATGGTGTATTCACGGTCGACAACGACTGGAAGATCACCTCATTTAACAGGGCGGCTGAGCGGATCACCGGGGTTTCCGCCGAACGGGCTATCGGGAAGAAATGTTGTGATGTGTTCCATGCGAATATCTGTGAAAAGGGCTGTGCGATCCGGCAGTCACTCGACACGGGGCAGGAGGTGATCGATCAACCGGCCCGCATCCTGAACCAGCGGGGGAAATCGATCCCCATCAGTATCAGCACGGCCGTGCTTCACGGTGAGGATGGCATCCTGCTCGGCGCGGTCGAGACCTTCCGGGACCTTGGCATGATCGAACAGCTCCGCAGGGAGATTCAGAGCAGGTATACATTCGAGGATATCATCGGCAAGAGTGAAGCCTTCCAGAAGATTTTCGCTATCCTGCCCGACATCGCATCGAGTGAGAGTACCGTTCTTATCGAGGGGCCGAGCGGTTCAGGCAAAGAACTGCTTGCCCGGGCGATCCACAATCTCAGCCCTCGCGGAAAGCAGCCATATGTTGTGGTGAACTGCGGAACCCTCCCCGCCAACCTCTTTGAATCGGAACTGTTCGGTTACATGAAGGGCGCCTTCACCGATGCCAAAGCAGATAAAAAGGGCCGGATAGCGCTCGCCGATGGTGGTACCGTCTTCTTCGACGAGATCGGAGATCTCCCCACAGAGACACAGGTCAAGCTGTTGCGTCTGCTCCAGGAGCGCCAGTACGAGCCTCTCGGCGGCGTCAAGCCGCTTCCGGCAAACGTCCGCATCGTGGCGGCTACGAACCGGGATCTCTCCGATCTGGTGAGCCGGGGGCAGTTCAGGGATGACCTCTATTTCCGTCTGGCAGTGGTGCGCCTTACGGTTCCTCCTCTAGTCGAGCGTCGTCAGGACATACCCTATCTCATCGACCATTTCATCCAGCGTTTCAATGCCAAGCGGGGAAAACAGATACAGGGAGTCACTCCCGAAGTCATGGAAATCCTGATGCGTCATACGTTTCCCGGTAACGCCCGCGAGCTGGAGAATATCATCGAATATGGCTTCGTGCTCTGTCACAACAGATTCATTGAGATCCGGCATCTACCGGAAGACCTGAAACCGGATGAAGAACCAGTCACCCGTACCGCCCGGGGTGACTCTGTCTCCCGGTTGCAGCAGAGTGAAGCACACACGATCCAGATTGCGCTCAGCCGAAATCAGGGCCATCAGGGCCATACCGCAGAGGATCTGCGTATCAGCAGGACCACGTTGTGGCGCAAACTGCAGAAATACGATATCAACCCGGAGGACTATAAAGTACCGCACTAAAATGTTTCAATAGTGAAACATTGAAACATCCGTATTGTTTCTAATCTGAAACATTATTTTCCGAACAATACATACTATTTCTGATTATTTCCCGTAACCCATTGTCTGATGGACAATTAGAGATGTCGCACGACTGATTTTCCGAAATGGCCCGTTTTTTGCAGTCATAGTGGATCAGTAAACCGGGAGGTTCGTCTGTGAAGATAGCGGTTCCACGATCGGGAGAGGATGTCGCCCCCTGTGTAGGTCATTGTGCCTTGATGACGATCTATACCATCACCGGGGGACACATCTCGAACCAGGTCGACTTCCCGCTCCGGAGCCAGGAACCGTTCGACAGGGTCCGTCTGCTCCGGGACCAGGGAGTAGATACGATTATCTGCGGAGGCGTTCAGGATGTACTGGAGGAGTGCCTCCGGGGGAGTGGGATCGAGGTTATCTCCTGGGTGATGGGGAGTGTGGATGCACTCCTGGAACTCTACCTGAGAGGTCAACTCGTCCCTGGACATGAGGATACTTCACCACCCGGTACGGAACTTCCATCACACCCATCGAGATGAGGGGCTTTGATCAGTGGGCAACACAACACGGGACAAATACAGCTATTATGTGGAACAGAAGGCCCTCGATGTCACCGACAGACCGCGAAAATTCCTCGAGGCGTTCGCGGCTGTGCTGGAGCACGGCAACTATGGTGTGGCACTGGAGACATACACTCGCCTGAGTACCAAATGCGGTCGTTGCGCGTCATCATGCCAGCTGTATGAGGACACCCGGGAAGAGCGTGATATACCCTGTCAGCGCTCCGAACTCCTCATGCGTATCTATCGCAGATATTTCACCCAGTTAGGGATACTGAAGGCACGGTTCAGCAGGGCCTTCATCCTCACCGATGAATATCTCGATACGATGGCTGATGAGTTCTACCGGTGCACGGCCTGTCGAAGGTGCAAGTCAAGCTGTCCGCTCGGCATCGACCACGGCCTGATCACGCATCTGGCCCGATATATCCTCTCCGAAATCGATGTGATCCCGAAAGCGCTGCTGGTAGCCACGCGGGAGCAGCTCGAGGGTGTCGGCAACACCTCTGCGATTCCGGTGCCGGCGCTCAAGGACACCTGTGAGTTTCTCGAGGAGGAACTCGAGGAACTCTACGGTGTGAATATCACGTTTCCTTTCGATGTCGAAGGTGCCGAATTCGTGTTCTTCCCGGCCGTCTCCGACTACCTGCTTGAAGCGGACACCCTGATGGGAAACGCCGCCGTGATGCATGTTACCGGTGGATCGTGGACGATCGGGACCGGGAACTACGACGGTATCAACTACGGGCTGTTCTACAGCGACCGGATGATGGAGCGTATCGTCAACAACGTCATCAAGGAGGTCCACCGCCTGGATGGCAGTAAAGTCCTGGTAGGTGAATGCGGACATGCGACCCGTTCCGCCTGGTATGTCCCGACCTTTGGCGGACCCGATGCGCCACCCGTGGTCAACTGTCTGCAATATGCCCATGAGATGCTGATGGCCGGCAGGATTCCGCTGAAGAAGGAGAAGATAAAGGAACGGGTCACCTACCACGATCCGTGCAATATCGCTCGAACCGGCAGGATAACCGAAGAGCCCCGGGAGATACTGAAGGCGATCTGCGAGGACTTCGTCGAAATGACCCCGAACCGCACCGAGAACTACTGCTGCGGGGGAGGGGGCGGAACGGTTTCGATCGATGAGATTCGTGAAATCCGCACCGGCCCACTGGGAAAGCGCAAGGCGGATCAGATACGCGCCACCGGTGCGCACTACGTCGTCTCCCCTTGCGCGAACTGCAAGAAACAGCTCAGGGAGGTTTGCGAGGACAATGATCTTGAGGAGGTCCGGGTCGTTGGGCTGCACGACCTGCTGCTCGAGGTGATCGACTTTGGAGTCCCGAAACCGGGTGAGGGTGATGAAGCCTCCGAATCCGAGGCTGCCGGAGAGGAGGAGTGAGCGTGATGACATTCGACATTCTGCTGCAATGGTTGAGAGGACCTGTCTTCTGGGCGGGACTGGCCTTCATGGTACTCGGGCTTGGACGCCATGTTGCCATTACCGTGTGGGGAATCATCCGTTCGTATCGGCGAGCTGGGGACAAGACCATACCGACACGCCAGGTTGTAAGCGCCACGTTGAGATGGCTGTTCCTGACGCAGGGGTTGAAGAACCGTCTGCTCTACGGCCTGAACACGCTCATCTTCCATATCTCCATCATCCTCGTCCCGATCTTTCTGGCTGGACATATCGCCCTCTGGGAGCGGGGCATCGGTCTCTCCTGGCCGGCCCTGCCCAATGGACTCTCCACGGCATTGACCATCATCGCCGTCATCGCGGCTGTCACGATCGTGATCCAGCGCGTCGTGTTCAGGGAGTCACGGAGACTGAGCCGGTTTCAGGACTTCGTGATGCCCCTGATCGTCGCGATACCTTTCGCCACGGGGTTTCTGGTGATGCACCCGGCCTGGAATCCCTTCTCACACCAGTTCATGCTGTTCCTTCATGTGCTGAGTGGGGATCTCCTCTTTTTCCTGATCCCGATAACCAAACTCAGCCATATGGTGCTCCTGCCGGGAACACAGATCGTTTCTGAACTCGCCTGGCATTTCCCTTCTGAATCGGGAAGTCGGGTGGGTGAAGCCCTTGGGAAAGCGAATGAACCGATATGATTGATTCTCCAGCGATCCTCATCGACACGACCCGTTGCGTCGGCTGTGAAGAATGCGTTGTAGCGTGCAAGGAAGAGAACGGGCTCGGTAAGGACCGACCGTGGCGCGGACAGGGTGCGATCGATGCTCTATCCGCCACCCGGAACTGCACGGTGCATCGCCGTCCCGACGATCATTTCGTTCTGCAGCAGTGTCGTCACTGCCATGAACCAGCCTGCGTGAGTGCCTGTCTGGTCGGTGCCATGCAGAAGACTCCCGAAGGACCAGTGATCTACGACTCGGACCGGTGCATGGGATGCCGTTACTGCATGCTCGCCTGTCCGTACGGCATTCCCCGCTACGATTGGGATAAAGCGACGCCGCTGGTGCACAAATGTACCATGTGCCATCACCGGCTCATCGAGGGTGGGGTCCCCGCCTGTGTAGAAGCCTGTCCCCAGGAGGCTACGGTCTTCGGAAGCCGTACTGACCTGCTGGCCGAGGCCGATCGACGCATCGCTGCTGATCCGGAAACGTACATCGATCGGATATTCGGGGAGCATGAAGTGGGCGGAACTTCGGTCCTCTATGTCTCCGATATTCCGCTCGACTTCCTCTCCTGGAAACCGGATCTCGGCACCGAGGCATTGCCCGACCTGACCTGGCAGTCACTGAGCAAGGTACCACCGGTGATACTGGGAATGGGTGCCTTCATGGGCGGAGCGTACTGGGTAATCAATCGCCGCATGAAGCTTGCCTCGATGGCCGATGATGGAGGGACGACCGTGGTCGTCGATCCTGCGATCCCTGCTTCCGATGAAGATGCCGGTGCTGAGACCCCGATGACACCAGAGGATGAAGAGACCAATGCTTAATCGACTGACGATCCTTAAATCGTTCCTGTGGGCATCTGTGGGGGTTCTGGCGGCTGTCTCGGTTGTCCGGTTCACCCGGGGGCTCGGCGCGGTCACGAACCTGTCGGATGCGTCGCCGTGGGGTCTGTGGATCGGATTCGACGTGATGGCGGGAGTTGCGCTTGCTGCCGGCGGATTCGTCATGGCCGCGACCGTGTACATCTTTGGTCTCGAGAAATACCGGTCGTGTGTGCGTCCGGCGATCCTGACCGCCCTGCTGGGCTACCTCGCCGTCGCGGTGGGACTCCTCTACGACCTGGGTCTGCCGTGGAATATCTGGCATCCCATGATCTACTGGCAGCACCACTCGGTGCTGTTCGAAGTTGCCGTCTGCGTGATGCTCTACCTGACGGTGCTCTCCCTTGAGTTCGCGCCGGTGGTTCTGGAACATCCGCTCTTCGGTCGTCCGATCTTCCAGCGGATACTGAAGTTTCTGAGGAAGGTAACCATTCCTCTGGTGATCGTTGGTATCGTCCTCTCGACGCTGCATCAGTCTTCACTCGGTTCGCTCTTTCTGATCGCACCGGCGAGACTGCACCCGCTCTGGTACTCCTCCATCATCTATGTCTTCTACTTCATATCGGCAATCGGTCTTGGTCTGATGATGGTGGTTCTGGAGGGGTTACTCTCGTCGTACTTCTTCGGTCACAAGGTGAAGAAGGACCTCCTGCCGGGGGTCGGGATGGCAGCATCGATCGTACTCTGGGTCTATGTGGTTCTGCGCCTCGTGGATCTCGCTGTCCGCGGCGATCTGGGAATGGCGTTCGATGGTTCGTGGCAGAGTCTCCTCTTCCTCTTCGAACTCGGTATGGCCGCGATCCTTCCGGCATCACTTCTGCTCGTCCGGCGCATACGCTCCTCGATCACCGGGATGGCGATCTGTTCATCTCTCACCGTACTGGGCATGATCGGCTATCGTCTCAATATGAGTATTGTCGCTTTTACCCGACCGGAGGGATGGGGTTACTTCCCGAGCTGGGAAGAAATCGCTGTCAGTGTGGGTATCGTCTCCTGTTGTATCCTGGTTTTTCTTTTCTTCGTCGAACACCTGAAGGTCTATGACGAACCTGCCCACGTCGATCCGATGAAGCCGAGCTATGACGCGGCAACCCTGCACGATCTGATGCCGGGTGAGCAGGCTTCACCGAGGCGGTACTCACTTGTGGCGGTCATGTCCGCGGCTGTGGCCCTGCTGTTCCTGCCGGTGAAAGGAGCAGAAACGGTACGGACGCCGGTTTCTGTTCCACGGATGGTTGAAGGGTACCAGGTATCCCGTCAGGCGGGGGATTTTCATGCGCTGGCGATTCTGGGAGCGGAAGAGTGGTCTCAGAGCGCAGAGAGCCCGATACCGCTCCTGGCCATCAATGGGAACCGGGATGCTACCCTCGTCCTGTTCAACCATGCCGGACACGTCGATCGGCAGGGGGGGGATGAATCGTGCAGGACATGTCACCATCTCGATCTCCCCTATGACCGCAATTCCTCATGCTTCGAGTGCCATCGGGACATGTATGAACCCACAGCACTTTTCGATCATTCATTTCACGTACAGGCGCTTGAAGGTAATGACGGCTGCACCGAGTGTCACAGCGATGGAAGTGAGGTAAAGAGTTACGAGACCGCCACGGCGTGTGTCGAGTGCCATCGGAATCCAGAAGGAAGTGGTCTCATCCTCGAATTGCCCGGTTCGCGCTGGGGGGATGCGGTGGGGTATATGGACGCGATGCACGGCCTGTGCGTCACCTGTCACGAGCGGAATGCCCGGGAAGAACCGGGACGGTTCGCTGACCTCCTCGACAGATGTGACGCGTGCCACGATGCCGATTTCAGTGGGATGCTGGAGGAAATGACTCCTGTCAGGAAGATCTCCAGCAATGTTGTCCAGGGCGGGCATTGAAAGGATCCGATGCTGTCATGACACCAGATTTCGGATTAACGGCAGATGGACCGGGCAATGACATGCTCGATGCGGCCAGCCGGGAATGGCTCCGACAGCACCTGTTCAACGAGGTCCCGGTTGCCATCAGTGTGATCAGTCCCGATTTCCGGATCGTCGAGGGAAATCGGCGCTTCACCGAGGAGTATGGTGAGTGGAAGGGTCGTGAGTGTTACGAAGTGTATAAAGGTCGGTCGGAGCGCTGCAAGCGGTGCGCGGCGGCGGAGACTTTTGCCGATGGCAAGATCCGGACACGGGAGGAAGAGGGCACCTATCGCCACGGCGGCAAGTCGCATTATCTGGTGCAGATGCTTCCCATTATCCAGCCGGACGGAAAGATCCCCTACGTCATCGAGATGTCAACCGACATCACGCAGGTCAAGAAGCTTGAACACGAAAAACGCGAGGCGCAGCGGCTGGCCGCGGTAGGGGAGACGGTGGCCGGGATCGCCCATGGGATCAAGAATGTGCTCATGGGGCTAGAGGGCGGGCTGTATGCGGTCAACACGGGGATCGAGCAGGAGGATGACGATCGGATCGCTCGCGGCTGGATGATGGTGGAAGAGAATGTCACCCGCATATCCAACTTTGTGATGGAATTCCTTGACTTCGCCCGGGGTCGGGAAGCCACGGTCTCGATGGCCGATCCCGCGAAGCCGGTAAGAGAGGTTGTAGAGCTCTTCGTGGAACGGGCCGCGCAATCAGGGATCTACCTGGATGTACACATCAAGGAAGGGATCGCATCAGCTCCCCTGGATGAAGAAGGGATCCACACCTGCCTGGCAAATCTGATCTCGAACGCCATCGACGCCTGCACCTTCAGTGAACGCGCAAGCGATCACGTGGTATCGGTCTCTCTGCGTGAGGAGGATGGTGTGCTGATCTACGAAGTGATGGATGACGGGCAGGGAATGGATTATGAAGTCAGCAAGAAAGTGTTCTCGAAGTTCTTCAGCACCAAGGGGTCCGATCATGGTACCGGTCTGGGGCTGTTGACGACCAAGAAGATCATTCACCAGCATGGCGGCCAGATCTCCTTCACATCCGAGGAAGGAAAAGGATCGACCTTCACGATCGAACTGCCGCGGGATGATCTTCCCGAATTGGAGCCCGATACCGAGAAGAAGGGCGATCAGACATCTTCAGAACCAATCGTATGAACCAGGAGTGGCGTCATGCCCACAGCAAAAGATAAAATCGTACTCATCGTCGATGACGAGCCGAATGTTCGGGATTACCTGGCCCAGATACTGCGCGATGCGGATTTCAATGTCCTGACGGCATCAGACGGGAATGAAGCCCTGAAGATCATTCAGGATGAGCGGCCCGATTTCATCTCCCTCGATCTGGTGATGCCGGGCAAGAGCGGACACAAACTTCTCTATGAACTGAGAAAGGACCAGGAACTCTCACGAATCCCGGTTCTCATTGTAACCGCGCACGCGCAGGATGAACTCGGCAGGGACGACCTCGAAGACATCATGGAAAACCGGGTCATCTCCGGTCCGGGGACGTATCTGGAGAAACCGGTCAAGCCTCTCGACTACGTGCGTTGTGTACAGCGGGCTCTCGGCCTGGAAGAGACACCCGAGGATGAAGACAGGATCAACCTGCAGGAAGAACTTGAAGAGCAGCTTTCAAAGGCCGAGCCGCACGCTCTTCGACGCGCTCTCGCGGCGCTGAAGAACAAAGAGCCATCCGATTCCTGAATTGCTGAAATAATCTGACTGCTGTGAATCAGAAGGAGACCTGAGATGTCGAGTGCCGGAGGAACCAAGAAGATCCTGATCGTGGACGATGAACCCGATGTGGTGAGCTATCTGGAAATGCTCCTGCATGATAAAGGGTATGAGACTGTATCCGCCTCGAACGGACGGGAGGGTATCGAAGTCGCCAAACGGGAAAAGCCTGATCTGGTGACGCTCGATGTCTCGATGCCGGAAGCTTCAGGGACGCGGTTCTACAAGGACTTCAGGAGTGATGCCGAGCTCGCATCTATACCGGTGATCATCGTGACGGCGGTAACCGGTTACGGTGGAGACAAGTATGGCTATGAGAAATTTCTGAGCGGTCGCCGGCTGGTACCGCCGCCCGACGGCTTCTTCCCCAAGCCGATCGAACCGGAACCGTTCCTGAAAGCGATTGCTGAACTGTTGGCCGACTGATACCGGCAGGGAACCAGGTCTGAACACATCGCGGCCCCATCGTCACCTCCGGCACCGCGATCATCTCTTCGCCCGCCTGAATTCCACCACGTCGATCCCCACCCGTTTCGCGATTCTTTCCAGTTCCAGTGCCCTGACCCCCGGATCATACGACCTGGAAATTGCCCATTTATCCGGGTCATGGTGCACTGTTAGAGTAGGAATGGTCAAAAGGGATTCTGTTCCCGGGATTGCCGGGAGAACACCCGCCGCAGTGGCTGATCTACATATTCGTTGCGGATATGGAGGAGAGTGACACCAGCCCGTCAGATCGGGTTGTGATCGTTTGAGCAGGGGAAGGATGGAATGATGCTTCGATGTTCTCGTGGTCGGTACCGCAGTGCTGTCTCAATGAGACTGCTTCTCTTGTTTGCGGCCGGCATCATCGGTGTCATGTTCCCGACAGGATGTGCACTGAAGCAGTCTGCCGCCGATCTCCTGCTGGTCAACGCCCGGGTCTATACTCTCGATTGGGGTGAACCGGCTTTTGACGGCTCTCCGGCTGATGATGCGCCCGTCGGCGCGGATGGCTGGTATCCTGACGCCGAGGCGGTGGCGATCGCTGACGGCATCATCATCTATGTCGGTAGTGCGGAAGGGGCTGAGCGCTACCGGGGACCTGAGACCATCGTGCGTGATCTCGATGGAGCGACCGTGCTGCCCGGACTGGTGGATTCCCATGTCCATGTCAATGAACTGGCTCAGAATCTCAGCCGGGTGGATCTGCGCGGACTGAACACGACAGAAGAGATCTATACGCAGCTGGTGGAGAGTTCGGGTGACATCCCGCCGGGTGAGTGGGTCATCGGATGGGGGTGGGATGAGGGTCTGTGGGCCAATCGATATCCTGACAACCGACGCCTGAACGAACTCTTCCCCGACAACCCGGTCCTGATTGATGGCCTGCATGGATTCGGTGTCTGGGGCAACAGCCTGGCCGTTGAGAGGGCCGGTGTCTCTGCCGGGACCGAATCACCCAGCGGAGGTGAGATACTGAAGGACCGCCGCGGCGAACCGACTGGTGTCTTCGTCAATCAGGCCGTGAATCTGCTTCGCGACGCAATCCCACCGGAAACGCTCGAACGGAGGATGGATAATCTGAGGACGGCGCTCCTCGCCATGGCAGCCGACGGCTACGTCAGTGTGCACCAGGCCGGGACGAAGACCGACATGATGCAGGCGTTCGAGGGTCTCGAGGAGCAGGGAAGACTGCCGATTCGGGTCTATGCCATGATCTCCACACGGGACGAACCGTTGACGCGGGAATGGATCGCGAGGGGACCGGACAGGGACAAAGACAGCATGCTGCGGGCGTGTTCGGTGAAGGCGTACTACGACGCCTCACTCGGTTCGCGGGGGGCGAAGATGCTGGAGGATTACTCCGACATGCCGGGGCACCGCGGGGTGAGCGGAGATGAATACGGCTATGATGAAGAGCTGGTTGCTGAGGCGATGCGTGCCGGGTTCCAGGCGGCGATCCATGCCATCGGTGACGCCGGGAACCGTGATGTGCTCGATTTCTATGAGGATGTGATCGCCGGGACTCCCCAGGCCATCGGGTACCGGCACCGGATCGAACATGCGCAGGTACTCCACCCCGATGACTTCATCCGTTTCGGCGAGATGGAACTGATCGCTTCCATGGAGCCGCCGCAGACAGTGGAGGACAAGGCATGGCTGGAGGACCGGATCGGTCCTGACCGCTGTCGTGGCGCCTTCGCCTGGCGGACCCTGCGTATCGCGGGCACTGAACTCACCTTCAATTCCGACCTGCCCGGTTCCGATCACAACATCTTCTACGGTCTTCATGCTGCCATCACACGCCGTGACCGCGACCTGCAGCCTCCTGGAGGGTGGTATCCTGAACAGTCTGTCCTGCCCGAGGAGGCGGTCCGCGCCTATACCTCATGGGCTGCGTACTCATCGTTCCAGGAGCAGGAGACCGGTGTGCTCTCCCCCGGGCGGTTCGCCGATATCACCGTGATGGACGTCGATCCATTCGTTCTGGGATCGTCTGAGCCGGAGAAGCTGCTGAACGGCTCCATACTGCTGACGATCGTGGGGGGGGAGATCGTTTTCGAGCGCGACTGACGGGTCATTCCACAGGAGCGGGCATTTTCCTGAATCATTCTGGAACCATCTGCGTACATATATGAGACTCTCACATATGAGTGTCTCACAATGAAGTCCTGTTCCGGAGTATGACACCTCCTTCCGGGAGACACAGATGAGCAAGAAATCCCTCGCCCTGATGAAAGGGACCCTCGATCTCCTCATCATGAAGACCCTGAGCCTGGGGCCACTGCATGGCTATGAGATCTCGAAGTGGATCGAGAGGAAAACAGGTGACGCCATCCAGGTCGAATACGGCGCACTCTATCAGGCCCTTCTGCGTATGGAGGGGAAAGGGTGGCTGCAGGCGGAATGGCGTCAGTCACCGACCGGACGGGAGGTGCGGTTCTACGAGCTGACTCACGGCGGACGTGCGCAACTGGAAGATCAATCTGAGAGCTGGGACCGGTATGTCACCGCGATGTATACCGTCCTGCGCACCGTGGAGGCCTGATCATGAGTGCTGCAAGAGAGTGGAAACGGAGCGGTCATATCACGGGTAGTCGCCCCGACACCAGGGGACTTCCGATCGAGGAGTCGGTCAACCGGGAAGTCGAGGCCCACCTGGAGATGCTCATCGAGGACCTGGTCGGCGAGGGATGGGAACCGGAGGCAGCGCGCGAGGAGGCCAACCGGCGATTCGGAGATCAGGAGAAGATCCGCAGGGAATCGAGCCGGATCATGCGATCGAACGACCAGAAACTGCGGCTGTCGCGTCTGCTGGATGATATGCGGCATGATACGATCTACGCGGTCCGTACCCTGCGCAGGTCTCCCGGTTTTACCGTGGTCGCTGTTCTGATACTTGCGCTTGCGATCGGTGCGAACGTGGCGGTCTTCAGCATGTTGAAAGGGATAGTTCTGCGACCGATGCCCTTTCCCGAGCCTGAACGGGTCGTTGCGATCTGGGAGACGGAAACAGGAAGCAGGGGGTATCAGCCGTTCACCTCCCCCGATTACTTCGACATGCTCGATAACAACTCCTCGTTCGAGGAATTCGGGGTGTACTCCTTCCGCTGGGCCAACCTGATGATAGATGACGAGCCGGAACG
>JALGVQ010000049.1 GCA_025774615.1 bacterium | reverse complement strand
TTACCGGGATGACGAGGGCCGCTGGATCCGCCGCCTTCACGACGATCACCTGGTCATGGAGGATATCGATCGGATCCTTGAAGAAGTTCCCGATGTGAGGAGTGTGATCCCGCACGCGCGTACAGGCGCAGGATTCCGCAGGGGCAAAGTCTCAACAAACAGCCAGATCACGGGAGCCACGCTTACCTTCAATGAGGCGATGGACTGGCATATCGACAGGGGACGATGGATCAACGAGGCCGACATGTCTCGCTGGCGTAAAGTTGTCATCCTGGGACCCGACCTCGCCACCGATCTCTTCGGGGAAGAGAATCCGGTCGGCCAGGAGGTGAAGATCAACAGGCAGCGATACGATGTGATCGGTGTGATGGAGTCGAAACGGATCATGGATGAAGACTTCGACGACATGGCCGTGGTGCCGATCACAACACTGCAGAAGCGGATGACCGGTCGCGACCGGTTAGATCTGCTCCAGATCCGCGCCGAACTGGGCGTCGACACCCAGACGGTTGTCGCCGGTGTCCGCAAGACGATGCGGCGCTATCATCGCTACGGGAAGGACTTTGCGATCGAGACCGCTGACCAGGCGATGGAAGAGATCAACCAGGTGATCCTTATCATGAAGCTGGTCTTTGGCGGGATCGCCGGCATCTCACTGCTGGTCGGCGGGATAGGGATCATGAACATCATGCTGGTCTCGGTGACTGAGCGTACCAGGGAAGTGGGTATCCGCAAGGCGGTCGGAGCGCGCCGGTCAGACATCATGATCCAGTTCCTTCTGGAAGCGATCGTCCTTTCGGTTGTGGGGGGAGCCCTGGGACTGGTAGGAGGGTGGGTGCTCGGTCAGGGACTTGCCCTGCTGATATCGAACCTCTCCGGTGAACCGTTCATCGCTGTCGTGAACCTGCAGGTCGCAGGTGGCGCCATCGCCTTCTCCGCCCTCATCGGGATCTTCTTCGGTGTCTATCCCGCACGGAGGGCATCCCGCCTCGATCCTGTGGATGCGTTGCGCTACGAATAATCCCGCCGTATCCTGCTGAAGCGATCCACTCGGCATCACTCGACAATGTGCACCGCTCCGTGATTGCGGAACGGTGTGCCAGGGGGACAGATCAGCAGGATGCAGATCCTCACCATTATCGGCGGCATCATCGGTCTGTATATCGGAGGTGAATTCCTCGTACGCGGCGCGGTGCGTTTTTCCCGTGTGCTGGGGATACGGCAGATCGTGGTCGGACTGACCGTGGTGGCGTTCGGTACCTCTGCCCCTGAACTGGCCGCATCCCTCGTCGCGGCCCTGAAGGACGCCCCCGGTGTGGTGATGGGGAATGTCATCGGATCGAACATTCTCAATATCGGTGCCGTCCTCGGCATCGTCGCTCTCATCCATGCCATCACGACGACGCGATCCTTCCTCAAGCGCGAACTTCCCTTCATGATCGCGGTCTGCGCGCTGCTCCTTCTCCTGGTGCCCGACGGAGAGATCGACCGGCTGGAAGGTCTCTTCCTCATTATGCTGCTCGGTGTCTATCTGGTGGCCATCTATCAGAACCGCAGGACAGAAGCGGCCGCGGAAGATCGACGGTTGAATGAAGAGAAAGTCGCGGGGCGGGTCATGCGATCGCTTCTGGAGATCGCCGCGGGTATCGCGGTGCTGGTCATCGGCGCCAGGTGGCTGGTGATCGGTGCGATCGATATCGCGACCTCGCTCGGTATCTCGGAGCGGATCATCGGACTGACCGTGGTGGCTCTGGGTACGAGTCTGCCGGAACTGGCGAGCTGTGTTGTCGCTGCCGCGAAGCATGAGAGTGATCTGGTTCTTGGGAACCTGGTCGGATCGAGCGTCTTCAATGTACTCGCGATCCTCGGTCTCACCGCGCTGGTGCGCCCCATCGGAGTCGATCCGGGAACAGCGACACCCGATATACTGATCATGACGGGATTCGGGGTCATCGCCCTTCTCCTGCTTGCGATCGGGAAGAAGTTGGATCGGTGGGGGGGGGGAGTGCTGCTGCTTCTCTTCGGCCTCTACCTCCTGTACATCCTCGGGTGATCACCGCTGGCGCTATCCCACATATTCTTCCGGTACCAGGCATATTCGATGATGAATGGTAATGCCATCGTCAGCCTGATGCTTACGCCACCCGCGCCCTTTGGTCCCTGGACTGAATCCCTCCAGAGGGTACGTGCCCAGTCTCCGAACAGGACAAGCTGTATTGGCCAGCCGCCCTGTTCGAACATCCGGGGTGGTTTGATCTGCAGGAGTTCGAGTGCCTGGATCCTCAGCTCCGAATTGATCAGGCTGTAAGAGGTGCCGTAGATAGAGTAGAGGTCCCAGTATCCTCTGAGGAAGAAACCGCCTCCGAGGAAGAAGAACTCCGGTTCCGTGCCGGTGCTGTGCCCGCCCGCCACCCGCGCAGCAGCTACGATATGCCGATGCAGCGGCAGGTATCCTCTGACATCCGCGATAAGATATCGGGAGAAGACGTCGAAATCATCCGAGACATTCAGCATGTAATCGTAATAGGCACTGAAAACCCAGCCGGAATGCGGCCCCTGGGAAGTCCAGACAGAAACGTCACGGGTGTACCCGATACCGAGCTCGAGCAGGTCGAATTCAATCGAACCGGTGATCGTTCCAAGACTCCTTCGTTCGGTGGCGACGGCTACGTACATATCAATATTGCTGAAGGCATTGAATGGAATGTTGAACTGGCCCGCCAATCCTGCCCTATCGCGGTAGTAGAATGCCTGGCGCGGGAAGTTGTAATACACACCGCTCGTCTTGAAGATCGAGGCACCCATCTTTACCCGTTTCGCCTGGTTCAGATAACTCACGACCCATGAGACATCCTCGATGCCCCTGCGCGCGCCATTCCACAGTGCCCCGCTCAGGTGATGGTTCCCCAGGATATCGCTGAACCGGACCCCCGTGCCGAAGACCGCGGCATTATAGGCGCTGTATCCGCCGAACTGGCTGGATGCATAAAGATTATCAAGAGAGAAGACCGGCTTGTATTCCCGGGACTGCAGAGGCTCTGATGCCAGACGGTCGGCCGATGTGACGCTGTCCCGCGCCCATTCCCGCCTCATGGTAACGAGACTCGCGTTCTGTTCTGGCAGAGCCCCGATTGCAACAGTGGCATCCGGAGCATTCTCGACACCAGCGGGAGTATCGGGCACAGCCACCTGGTAGAGGAGGAACTTCCGGTCGTGGAATCCTGACACGATGATGGTGTCGGCGGAGATGGGAGCCGGTACGAACACCCCTGTGGTCACATCGGTCACCCTGAAGGGAGTTCCCCCCTCATTCCAGATGTAGATATTCGTCACACCGGTTGCATCTGATTGAAAGAAGAGTCGCTCACCATCAGGGGAGACCGCCGGGTTCATCTCGTTACCCGATCCGTCGGTGAGTTGTGTGATCCCACCGGTTTCCAGATCGAAACTGAAGAGATGATAGGCGAAGGTCGTCACCGGACTGGCCCGGTCGGAGGCGAACACCACGTCCCCGTTCCAGAGAATCGGCATGCGGTCGCTGGCGAGGTCGTTCGTCAGGCGACGTTCGATCATGCCCGTTACGAGATCGACCAGATAAAGATCCTGATATCCGTCGAGTCCGAGTCCGGAGAGGAGTATCCGGTCGGTGCCTCCGGCGAATCTCACACCGGTGATGCCAGTCAGGCCGCTCTCTCCGGGATCGAAGCGGAGTGACCGTGGTCCTGTCCGTTCGAGGCTGCCGTCGGGCAGTCTCTGGATCTCCTGGGTATAGACAACATCACGAGATCGGCGTTGAGCCGTGAAGAGGGCCAGATAACGGTCATCAGCGAGACGCCGCACATCACCCCCCTCGGACAGAATGTGGATGCTCTCCACTTCGGGTCCGGTCTCCTCGGCCAGTTGAACAGTCTGACCGGTCTCGATATCGAGAGCGACCGCTGTAAAGACATAATCGTCGTGATACGCCTTGTAGAAGATGATCCTTCCATCGTCAGAGGCGGTCGGCCACAGTTCGGGCGCGGTTTCTCCGATCGATGGATAGTCGGTTACGCTTTCCCGTCCTTCGAGCCATGGACGATAGTAGTCGCCGATGTCCTCGTGCCACTCGGATGTGAAGAGCTTCAGATCGGTGTCGAACCACCATTCGAGGAGATTCTCGAATGACATGAGCCGGTACGCCCTCTTTTCATAATCGAGTCGGGCCCGCTGGACGATCCGGGTGACCTGATCACCGTTCAGATAGATATGGAGACCACTGTCGGGACGGTAGAGAGCCTTCTCACCGGAAGGGAGCTGAATGACCCGGTACCATTGTTCATCGACCTGGAGGTTCTCTGAACCGGCCACCAGTTCACTGACAGGCACTCCGTCAATGGAATCGACCAGGCCATCAGTGAGTCCCGCCATCCAGCCGGTGGCTGTTTCGGATACCGGAATATCGGCTTCACCGATCCGTATGAACCGCGGTTCGATGAATTCGACTCCGGGATTGAGCAGGTCCCAGGAATCCTCCTGCCGTCTCTTCAGGTAATTATAGCTTCTCCGGTTGGGGAAGAGGTGGTGCCACTGTGACAGCATGGTGTGCACGCGGTCCGTGCTGTAGCGGGCTCCGAAATATTGTACGAGAGCGTGGCCGAACTTGTAGACCAGTCGCCAGTCAGGAAAGATCCGCATCTCCCGGATGGTCGGCAGAGTGTCGTTGATCAGCGCGTCACGCACATACATCTCGGTCTCGGGGTCCATCCGCCGCTGGTCGGTGACCGGGTCACGTCCGGCCGATTCGAACTCGGCCAGTCCCTCACTGAACCACAGTGTCGGAAGCAGTTTTGAGGTATCGAATATCCCATTGGCTTTGAAGACGTGCTTCAGCTTGTGGATCATGTGTATGTGGGTATTCTCATGCTCGAGCACGTGACGGAACTCATAGTTGCCGCCGGTGTAAGGGAACACAACCCGTCCCTTGATGAACTCGGTGAAACCGAGTACACCCTCGGGAACGACCTGCTCGATGGTATTGGTCTGTTCGAACGTGTGATGGCTGGTGTAGATGATCTTCGGGATTGTCTTGTTTGCTGTAAAAGTCTGCAGGTCATAGCTGAAAGCGTCCTGCAGGGCCTGGTCGCTCTCAAGGACCAGTGGCACGGTCATCCGCGCGATCGGTTCGGCATCGGCGTAGTAGTAAAGTGTTGTTCTGGGGAGATCAACAGACCGCCAGGAAAAATCCCACCAGTTCACCTTGTTTCTGTTCCAGGTGAACATGAGCGGCCACCGGTCATCGAGTGTCCGGGGCTGGGTTCGGAAGCTGACAGTGACAGGGCCCCCGGAAGCGGCAACCTGAGCCGAAGCTGTTTCCAGCCAGGGGCCCGGAACGATCACGAGGAACGCAACGATGAGGGTAAGGATCACCGGCGCGTCAGCGGCTCGTCCTGGTCTTTTTCCCTGTTCGGTATGCATAATCGCTGCTGCTTCCTCACCTGTTGGTGCCCGGAGTGTACGACAATGGTCGAATGGAATAACAGGTTTCTCTTTCAGTCCTGTCAGTGCGACAGAGATGAGAATTTCTTACATCTACCTGATCTTCTACCGGAAGACGGGTCGATGGCAGGTTCTATTTACTTCACCTGAGGTGGTGGAGATGGCAGGATGGCTACCGTATGGATCATGCCGACTGGAGGTGACTGAGTGAAAACGTCCGGTAATGCGTCGATAGTCAACAGGACGGGCACCTTCCTTTTTCTGATAGGGACGGTCTGCCTGCTTCTGGTGCTCCTCCTGCTCAATACCGCTGAGAGAATGGCATATCGGGAGCCACCGGCTCTCGATGACCTGCCCGGTCTCGAGGCAGAAGTCGAAGTGGTCCGGGATGGGGCGGGCACCTGGCATATCCGGGGGGAGAACTGGGAGGATGTACTCAGAGCCCAGGGGTGGATGCACGCCCGCGAGAGAATGTGGCAGATGGAACTGGGCAGACTGGCGGGGAGGGGGAGGCTCTCCGAACTCTTCGGAGCACTCGCCCTGCCTGCCGACAGGGTCATGCGCACCCTCGGTCTCGATCGGGCCGCAGAGAAGCAGGTGGCGGGACTCCCCCAGGACGTCAGAGAGAGATTGCAGGCCTATGCCGACGGAGTGAGTGCCTGGCTGATATCGAAATCGTGCCGGTTGCCCCTCGAACTGGTAGTGTTGGGATGGGAGCCCGAGCCGTGGAGCCTCGAGGACTCCGCGATCCAGGTAGGTCTCATGGGATTGACGCTGTCGTCCAACTGGGCACAGGAAGCGGTCAGGGCCTCACTCGAAGCCCGGTTCAGCGCAGATGACGTTGAGCTGTTGCTGCCCGACTTTGATAAAGAAGCATTCATTGCGGACGGCACTGCCCCGGATGAAATCGACAGAGGCGATGCCCTGCCGGACATCCATACCACGCCGAAGCAGTGGGCTCTCGTGGCCGGTGGTATCTCCTCCCTGCGGGAGTTTCTCGGCCTGCCGACAGGTGGTGTCGGCAGCAATGCATGGGCGGTCAGTGGAGACCATACCAGATCGGGTAAGCCGCTGCTGGCGAACGATCCCCACCTCGGCGTCCAGATACCCACCCTGTGGATATCTGGAGGACTGCACATTCCCGGCCGTGACCTTGTCGGCGTGTCACTGCCCGGCCTCCCGTCGGTGATCATCGGCAGGACCAATGCCTTCGCGTGGGGATTCACCAACACCATGGCCGACAATCAGGACCTCTACCTCGAGCGGCCGGTTGAAGATGATCCGGACAGCTACTGGTTCATGGACCGGCAGATTCCCTTCGAGGTCCGGCGTGAGATCATCCAGGTGAGGAGAGCGGAGCCGGAAACACTGACGGTCCGCTCGACCCTGCACGGGCCGGTCATCAATGACGTTCTGACCCGGATGCTGCATGGCACCGAAGAGGTGGTCGATGCCATCGAGGGCGGCGGGTCAGGGGGATCCACTCAGGTGAGCAGGCAGAACGTGGATGACTGGGTGAAGGATTCCCCGCCGATCACCCTCAGGTGGGTGACACTGGAGGGTGGGGGTGAGCTGATCAGTCTCGCCCGGATCCTGGAGGCGCGTGACTGGCACGATATTCGGCAGCTCTTCAGTACGTTTCTCAGTCCCGGCCAGAACATCGTCTACGCCGATACGACCGGATCGATCGCCTGGCAATTCACCGGAGCGATCCCGGTCCGCCGCGGATGGGATGGCTCCCTGCCGGTTCCCGGGTGGACCGGTCAATATGAATGGGATGGGTATGTGCCGTTCGCCGACCTGCCGCATGCCGAAGATCCTGGCTCCGGGCTCATCGTGACAGCCAACCACCGGCCGCTTCCCCTCGGATCGGAGCTCTTCCTGGGACGGTGGTGGATCCCTCCCTGGCGTGCCCGCCAGATAGTGATTCGACTGGCAGGTACCTCCGATCACACAGTGGAGACATTCGAGGCGATACAACGGGATGTTCGCTCGCTGGCAGCGCTTGAGGTGGTCGGCACTCTTACGAACCTGTCGGATCCGGGTACACGGACCGTTCAGGCGATGACCGCGCTCCTCAAGTGGGATGGTCAGCTGTCACGCCGGGGCCCGGGTGTCCTGTACGAGATGTTCATCGCCCGGTTTTTCGATGAGGTGCTGCTCGATGAACTGGGCGAGCGGGGCCTGAAGGATTACCGGGTGCTGCTCGAATTCTACGAGGGGCGGATTCCGGTGATCGTGAGACTGCTCGATACTCCGGATGCTCCCTGGTGGGATGATGTAAGGAGCGCCGCAGCAGAAGGACCCTCGGAGATCGTGGAACGGATATGGGAGCGGGTCTGGCAGGAAGCGACCGGCCTGTTCGGTCCTGATCCGGACAGCTGGGAATGGGGAGAACTGCACCAGCTTGTACTCCGTCATCCGATGGCCAGGTTCTGGCCTCTTACCTCCCTGATGAACCGGGGACCGATCGGCCTGTCGGGCGACAACGACACCATCTTCAACACCGGCAGTTCCTACAATGATCCGTACGGGATAACAGTCTCTTCATCGTGGAGACATATCGTGGATCTCTCGGCACCTGTTTCAGCCCGATCGATCCTGCCGGTCGGCAATGCGGGACACCCGCTCTCACCGCACTATGCTGATCTGCTCGAAGAGTGGGCCGAAGGTCGCACGCGCCCATCGGCGACCACCTGGGATGAGGTCATGGCCGGAGCGGTCAGAACGATGCGTCTGAGGCCGCCACAATAAGCGCCTGAGATCGCCACGATACGTCAGTGAGGGTTACGGCAGTTTCTGATCGAGGAGCATGACCGCCCGCAGGAGGACGTCGGCACAGGCAACGGCGTCTTCGGTGCGGGTGAATTCCGCAGGTGAGTGGCTCAACCCCCCCACGCTGGGAGCAAAGAGCATACCCATCGGTGCCAGGCGGGCGATCGACTGGGCGTCGTGACCGGCGCCCGAAGGCATGACACGGTGGGGATAACCGTAGAGTGCTGCCGCTTCAAGCAGGGTATCGATCACCATCTGATCGGCTGGGGCCGCGGGAATCTGCACCAGCGTTTCCCATCCGACCATCACTCCCTCCTCCCGGGCGATGGAGTCGAACCGGTCGATGAGGTTGGTGATGGCGCGGTCGAGGATGATCCTGCTCGGATCGCGGATATCGATCGTGAATCGGGCCACTGACGGGATGACATTCGGCGCGCCCGGCTCAACTGCTATCCTGCCGACTGTCGCGACCAGGTCTCCTCCCTGTGCCTCCACTTCCTCTCTGATCGAAACGACCATCCGTGCTGCCGCCGCCATCGGATCTTCACGGTCGGACATCCGGGTGGTTCCGGCGTGGTTAGCCGTTCCGTGAACGGTGATCTCATACTCGTCGAGGGCCACGATCCCTTCCACGATACCGATCTGCAGACCCTCCCGTTCGAGGACGCGGCCCTGCTCGATGTGCACTTCGAGATAGGCGGCGATCTCATCGGGGGACCTCCGGGCTTGCGAAAATGTCTCGGGGTCGAGCCCCAGGTCGCGGAGTATGGCTGTCAGGGGCCGGCCGTGGTATTCCTCTTCAAGATCTTCACCGGTCAGGGTGCCGATCCAGCCCCGGCTGCCAAGCAGGCCACCCTCCTCATCACTGAAGGAGACGATCTCGAGAGGGTGGGAGAGGAGGATGTTGAGATCGCGCATGGCCTCGACGAGTTCCAGGGCGATCATCAGGCCGAGCGCGCCGTCGAACCGTCCTCCCTGTGGCACGCTGTCGAGGTGAGAGCCGAGTACGATCGCTTCTGCTTCCGGGTTCTGACCGGGGAGTGTGCCGATGATGTTCGCTATTTCGTCGATCCGTACCGAGAGGCCGGCTTCTTCCAGACGGGTGATGAACCAGCGGCGGGCCTCGAGATCGGCGGCCGAGAACGCGACGCGCTCAATCCCTCCGGTGACGGGGTCACGTCCAATTTCTCCCAGGGTCAGGAGATTGTGTTCCAGCCGGGAACGATCGACGTGGGGTAAACCATCAGGTGTGCGGTGTGCGCCTCTCTGCATCTGTTGACCGCTGGCTGGCAATGTGAGGCCTGTGAGGAGTAACACGATCCCCGGGGCCAGTGCCCGGTACCTTCTCATAAGCCCTCTGATCAGCTCCGGCGCCCGACGCGGAGACCGATCTCGACCGCGGCGATTGTCTTGACGATGTCACCGATGACGAATGGCCAGAATCCCAGCAATGACGCCTGCCACAGGCTGCTTCCGGAAATGAGCGCCATCCATGAGGTTCCCGCCGCCATGATGAGGATCCCGGCCGCCAGGAGCGCGGCGTAAGCGCGTCTCCGGCTGAGTTCGTGTCCGCTCAGCATACCCGCGAGATAGGCCGCGGGGGGGAAGGCAAGGAGGTAGCCGGCAGTGATCCCGCTCAGGTAGGCGATGCCGAATCCTCCTCCCATGTAGACCGGCATTCCGATGGCACCCAGGGCCAGATAGAGTCCCATCGAGAGGGCCGCGAGACCCGGGCCGAGTACGATTCCCGCCAGGAGAACGAAAAAGGTCTGCAGGGTGACCGGCACGGGAGTGAAGGGAAGGGGGATCCGGACCTGGGCACTGAGCGCGGTGGCGATCGTGAACGCCAGGACCCACATGGTCAGCTGGAGAGTGCGGCTCCTGATCAGCGGACGGGTCGCGATGTCTGTCAAGGTTCCGGTCTGCATCGGTCCTCCTGTGCCTTTGTACACTGTTCCATTCGAATCAAACCTACATTTTCATACTCGGGGGTGTCAACGACATCGCGGCGGCGAACTTGACAGTAGAAGGCGGGGTGGGGAGACTGATGTCGTCATACTCCCTTTTCTTTTGAGTGTGTGCCATCCCCGCAGGGGATGATCCGGCAAGGAGGGTATCAATGCGCCGTCTGATTTTTCCGGCACTCATCCCGGCCGTTCTCGTGTCCGGAGTGTCGATGTCCGGTTGTGTCAAACGTGTCTGGGACGCTCCCGGTCTTCCTCCCGGCAGTGCAATGGCGGTCTCGAGTGAGATGCGTACCGAGACATTCATGATCAATGAACTCGATCTTGAGGTGCGGTCGTTCATGATCGAACTGTCGGGTACCAATAACCGTCGATATCAGTTCGTGATCCTCAAGGATGGTGTGCATCAGTACAATTATTACCTCGATCGTCTGGAGGACGGATCTTTCGGTCTTATCGAGATAAGGACGGATGGGATTTCCCTTACACAAAGGACATACCCGACTGAACCCGCCTATCAGACCGTCAAGGCCGATGTCGTTGAACTCCTGAAGGGAGGGGCCTGATGCGCTTCCGCCTGGCTGCGCTGGCCGTGGCACTGCTCGGTTTCCTGGCCATCAATTATACCAGCAACGAGTACGGCCAGAAGCTCGTCCTGAACCAGATCGACACTCCGGAAGAAGTGGGACAGGGACTCTCGGCTGAGGACATGCGCCTGGAGGGTGAGATCGAGATGCTTTCCAGCATGAGGGCCATGATCGACACCTTCGATGCCCTCGGTGTCCAGACGATCGACGCGGTCGAATTCCGTCGGAAGTACCGTGCGACCATGGACCACCTGGAGAGACTCCGGATCTCATATTTCATGAGTCAGACGATCTGGCGGCAGACAGTGATGAACCTGATATGGGGCATCGTGGTGGTGATCTTCCTGCTGCCCCTGGCGCTGGTTCTCGATCAGCGTTACCCGGTGGGCAGGATCCGCGCTGATGAAGAGATCATGATTGCCGACTCCGGAACATCGGATACCGACGGGAAAACGGAATTCCCTGAATGAGCCCCGTCCGGAAACTCATTCTCCTCCTCCTGCTGATCCTCCTGCCGCTGGTGGGAGGGACGGTAGGTTACATGGTCATCGAGGGGGCGAATTTTCTCGATGCGCTTTATATGACGGTCATCACCCTCGCGTCGATAGGGTACCGGGAGGTCGTACCCCTGAGTCACAAGGGGCAGGCATTCACGATCATCCTTATCACTTTCGGAGTAGGGGCGGTTACCTTTTCGATCTACATGATCGGCGGGATCGTGGTTGAAGGACAGATCCGCAAGATCTTCGGGAGGCGTTACGTGAAACGGCAGATAGAGAAACTCAAAGACCACTATATCATCTGTGGCTATGGCAGGATGGGAAGTGTGCTGGCCGGACAGCTCGCACAGGAAAAGGTTCCTGCCGTCGTTGTAGAACAGGAGAGTGATGCGCTACAGCGTTTGATGACATCCGACCACCTCTTCGTGGAGGGGGACGCCACGACCGAGAACGTGCTGGAAGCCGCCAATATCAAGAGCGCGAAAGGACTGATCAGCGCTGTTGCCTCGGATGCTGACAACCTCTTCATAACACTGACCGCGCGGGGAATGAATCCAGACCTCTTCATCATGGCTCGCGCCTATGACGAGAGGAGTGAAGGGAAACTGCTTCTGGCAGGGGCCGACAAGGTCGTTGATCCCTATCGTCTCGGGGCGATGCGTCTGGCACATTCCATCCTGAGACCAGCCTTCGTCGATTTCATCGAACTCGCCACTCACCGTGACCATCTGGATCTCACCATGGAGGAGATCAGAGTCGAGGAGGGAAGCCGGCTCGCCGGGGTCATGCTGAGAGATTCAGAGATCCGGAGCAGATACGGTCTGATGGTCATTACGGTGAAGAAGACCGATGGAACGATGACCCTCAATCCGCCCCCCGACCTTCTGATCGAGGGGGGAGACATCCTTATCGCCATCGGTGAGCCCGGGAACCTGCGGGAACTCGATGAGGTGTGCGCGTCCGCCTGATCGTGATCCCGGGTCTGCCTCTTCAGTCTCTACCGGGCTCCGGCTCACTCACCAGTTCGAGTCTCAGTTCCTGTCCATGTACATACTGGGCTATCAGAACCCGGGTTTCCCGGTCGAAGAAGTATTCAATGCGATCGCTGAACCCGCGGACCTCAACCCTCCAGACATCAAATTGGCCCGCCGGTGTCGTAATCCGGGTCGCGCCCCTGATATCGATGGTGACCGGGATCGTTCGGTCCCATGAAGTCGGTTCGAAGATATTGACCCGCCATGCGCTGCCCTCTTCCAGATGAAGGGAGGCGAGGAGGATGTCGAGCGACTGGTTGTCGAAGAGCGCGTCGGACGGGATCGTGCGATCGATGTCAACCGGAGCGGGTGGACGGGCGAGCCCCCCCCACGTCACATTCCCTTTGACCGTGAGGCTGTCTCCTGAGCTGCTGTACCTGAGACGCGCGGTCGTTGAGCCCTCACCCGGTTTGTAGAGGAAGGTCGATGATCTGACAGGCTGCAGACTTTCTTCCAGAACCGTCACACTTCCCCGTTGGATGAATGATCCGGTCAGGTCGCCGGTAGATACTATCTGACCGTCTGTACGCCGGATGTCGCTCGTGAACTCCCCGACGTGGTTCCCGTCGATCGTGACCCGATAGGTCCATGATCCGGTCGGGATGAGATCGGTATCTATCGGGATCGATCCGTACTGGAGGGGTGCAAGGAGGATCAGGAGGGTGAGTCCCGGAACGGCACCGGGGATCCGATTGAGCACCCGGTATCTGATCGGGGTGAATGATTCTGTCCGCATCACCTGCTATCCTCCTGTCGGTCGATCTTCCTGTGTGGCACGAACACGCCACAAGGACAACGCGCTCCTCGACGTCTAACGTGTAGAGGTCGTAATATCAAGCGCGAAAGGCATGCAGGGGATGAAGCTGGAGATAATAGAGAAGAAGGTGCTCCGTGCAGTGATAGTGGCACTGGCCAGTGTTGCTGTCGTTGCGGTGGGGCTTGCACTCTGGAGCCGCTATCACGTTTTTTCTGAACAAAGAGAGTCCGAGTTACGTCGTCAATGGGAAGAGCAGATGGCCGAGGCGATGGACCAGGAACTCCTTGTCGAGGGAATGAGCCGGGGCGTGGTCAGGGCAACTCTGGGCCCCCCCGATTCCATTCGAGGGCAGGGGGAACTGACTGAACTGTGGTTCTATTCGGATACAACGAACTACAAGGGAGTATGGATATCCCGTTTCGATCGAGGCAATCTGACAGACCACAAGCAAATCCAGCCCGGAGCCATTCCCCCGGATCGTTAGCCGGCGAGCCGGATGACATCTCCAGGATGGAGATCACTGAAAAGGAGTACGCATGATCGCCCGACGCCTGATACCTCTTACTCTCCTGATCGTCATGTTTCTTGGCGGAATATCCGAACCTGTCCGGGCCCAGTTCACTCCCCGCTTCAGCTCCCAGCGCAAACAATCAGAAGGACAGATGCACCTGGGATTCGGTGCCACGGTCATGAATATCGGCGATTATTCGAACGCGGCCTGGCCGGAACTGGATGCCACAGTGCCGGTGCTGCACGCGCGCCTTGGGTACGCCATTCCTGTGACAGGGGAGAAATGGTTCCTGATGACGGAGATCGAGGTGAGTACGGCGTCGACCGCGGGAGTGTGGGCTGAACCGTTTACCAACGAACTGCACACGGTGGAGAAAATCGTACAGGCCGGTGTCTCTCTCACGGCTGGTGTTCTCTATGCGACAGATGAACGAAAGATGCTCTTCGGAGGAGGATTTGGTTTCTACCTGTTGAATCATGACCCCGACCGGTCCGGCTCGATGCTGGCTCAAGGGGAATTCTTCCTGCGTGATCCCTTTCTCCACATGGGGTTCGGTATGCACGTCAATGTCGCGCGGAAGATTGCAGAACTCAGCGAGACCACATTTCTTATGGTTGAAGCCCGCTATAAAGTCGCGACGCTGGCAGGAAATCTGCCCCGTTCGCTGAGGAATATACTGTTGAGTGAATTCCAGATTTCCACGTTCCTGGCGATCAAATAATTCGGAGGCTCGCCACGAGACAGAGACTGAACCGCCCCCGGATACTGCTCTTCGCACTCCTCTTCATGGGGTGCGGCCATGGCCTCGAACCGGTTGGCCCGGGTTCGACCGGGCTGGGGGGGCGGGTCACCCTGCAGGGTGAATGGCCCTCTGACACAGGTGTCGTTGCGGTCGCCCTCTTCGTCGAAGAGCCCACCTCGAATCAGAGCGATCTCCCTGTCATTTTTACCGAAGCTCCTGAACTTGACAGCACTTCATTTGACTACCTGTGGGATATCACGGCAGGTGAATACGGGTATCTGGTGGTCGCGTGGATGCGCGAAGGAGCGAATATCTTCGATATATCCTCGTGGGTGATCATCGGCCTTCATTCTCATCCCGGCCGACCTTTCGAGGCCCAACCGGTCCTGGTGTCCCCCGGCGCCCTGCGAACCATCGACCTCATCGGTGATTTCTCACGGATACCACCCGTGCCACCTGATGCGGAGTCGTCGCGATGAATACGCTCCTCATCCTCTGTCTGCTGCAGACTACTTCTCCCGCTGACCAGGGAGGATCCGGCACCATCTTCGGCCAGGTGACCGACGCGACCACAGACGCCCCGCTCCTCATGGCGAACATCATGGTTACCGGCACCCTCATCGGTACGGCGACTGGTCGCGAGGGTGAATACCGCCTGCTCAACGTACCCGAGGGGGTACAGCAGATCACATTCTCGGTCATGGGATATCAGGTGGAGGTGCGGGAGGTCACTGTCACGGCGGGTGGATCGCAACAGATCGACGTTGCGCTCGACCCCACGGTACTGCGGCTGCAGGATGTGGTCGTGACCGCGGCGCGATCCCAGCAGCGGGTTGAGGAGGCCGCCTCGGCCGTGGCGTTCCTCGACTCACGGGACCTGCGGGCCAGAGCTGCGCCCCGCCTCGATTCCGTCCTTCCCCTCGTACCTGGCGTCACCATGATGGATGATCAGCTGGGGATACGCGGGTCAACAGGTTACAACCGTGGAGCGGGTGGGCGGGTCCTGGTGCTGCTCGACGGGGTACCCGCGCTCGGTGGCGATACTGGCAACGTCCGCTGGGACACTCTGCCGGCCGAAGCGGTAAGACAGGTGGAGGTGGTGAAAGGAGCCGCCAGCGCGCTCTACGGTTCCGCCGCAATGGGTGGTGTGGTGAACGTGCTGACCCGTTCAGCCCATGATGGACCTTCGACGTATGCGCGCCTGCGGCTCGGCACGTGGGATCAGCCCTGGTTCGATGAATACCGCTACCAGGAAGAGAGATCATGGACACGTGGTGCGGAGGGCACGCTGATCCGACCGATCGGATCTCTCGGGCTCCTGCTCTCGGGAGGGTATGAGACATCCGACGGGTACAGGCAGAACGGCTGGGCGGATAACACCCATCTCATGATGAAGGTGGAAGGCCCGCAGGGTGGACGTGACGTCTGGAGCACCACCGGCATACTTGCGCATCAGGAGCGGGGGCACTTCATCGAATGGAAGGGGGTCAACGAGCCGTATGAGGTCGATGCGATCGTCCAGGGTGACTGGATACGCTCAACCAAACTCATGCTCATGTCGAGTTGGCGCCGCCTGCTGAGCAAAGGGGCCTACCTCCAGGTTCAGCCGCACATCTTCGGCCAGCAGTGGCGGAACCATTTCCGCGACAATGATGATGACGCCCGGATACTGAAAACCGCAGTGGACGTGCAGGCGGTCATGTCCCTTGGTACCGGGACGGTAACCATCGGGGGGATGGTGGGCACGACCGGTATAGAGTCGCCGATGTACGGCAAGCCGCGGGTATGGGAGGGAGCGGGTTATCTGCAGCACGAGGTGGAACTTTCCCGGTCGTGGCGCTTCAGCGCAGGGAGCAGACTCGATCTCCACGACACCGAAGCGACTCCCACCAGGGCAGTGGTCAGTCCAAAGGCGGCACTGGTTTGCACACCCACTCCGGAGGTGACCCTGCGCATGACCGCGGGAAAAGGATTCCGCGCTCCGAGTGTGGCCGAGATGTTCGCCGCGCTGGTTACCAGCGGATACACGGTCATTCCCAATCTCGAACTCGTGCCTGAGACCGTGTGGGGTGGTGAGATAGGTGGAAGCTGGAGGCCCCTGCCGGTCGTGAGGATCGAGGCATCGATCTTCCACAACCGTTACTCCTCGATGATCGAAGGAGTGGCGCGACAGGATGGCAACCTGCAGTTCCAGAACGTCAACAGCGCTGTCCTGCGAGGAGTGGAACTCGGAATACTCGCTTCGATCCCGGCGGGGTGGCTGCGTGGAGGATTTTCATATCTCTGGCTTCTCGCCGAGGATGACGCGGGTGTTCCGCTTGCCTATCGACGGCCGAGAAGCGGGAATGTTACCATGGAGGTCGTGGGCAGCTGGTGGAGCCTTGCGGCCGATTGTCTCTACGGTGCCGCTGTCACGCGAACCGCCATCTATCAATATGAACGACGGATTCCGATGTACCGTCTCGACGGGCGGCTGACGATCGAGTTCCTCGGTCAGCGTCTGATTGTGCAAGGGCGTAATCTGACCGAATATTCCTGGACTGATATCGAGCGCAATCTCACGCCCCCGCGCGAGTGGGTGATCTCACTCGAACGGTCGTGGTAGCACGGCACCG
>JALGVQ010000242.1 GCA_025774615.1 bacterium | reverse complement strand
TCTACCCCGGTGCCACCATCGAGAACATAATGGTCACCCACGGCGGAGCCGAAGCAAATTTTCTGGCTACTCTCGAGCTGATCAAGCCCGGTGATGAGGTGGTCATCATGCTTCCCAATTACATGCAGACCTGGGGCCTGGTGCAGGGCTGGGGAGCTGAGGTCAAGCCGTGGCTGATGAGGGAAGAGAACGACTGGCAGCCTGACCCTGATGAGCTGAGCAGACTCGTGACCCCGAAGACGAAGCTCATCGTCATCACCAACCCGAACAACCCGACCGGCAAGGTGTTCCGGGAACCGATGCTGGAGGCAGTCGTTGCAGCCGCCTCTGAAGTCGGCGCCTGGATACTTGCCGATGAGATCTACCGCGGCGCCGAGAACGCCGGGGAGGAGACCCCGAGTGTCTGGGGAATGTACGACCGGATACTCATCACCTCGGGACTCTCGAAGGCATACGGACTGCCGGGTCTGCGGATCGGCTGGGTCGCAAGCCCCGCCGTCGATCGGATCAACACTCTCTGGTCCTATCACGACTACTCCACGATCTGTTCCTCCCCACTCACCGAGGCTCTTGCCACGCACGCGCTTGAGCCGACACGACGCCAGAACATCCTTGAACGCACACGGAAGATCATCCGGCACAACCTCCCCCTGCTCCAGGAGTGGCTCGACGGCGAGGAAGGGCTCTTCACACAGACGAAGACAGAAGCCGGGGCAATCATGTGGGTCAGGTACCACCTCGATGTCGACTCTCTCGAACTGGCCGAACGGGTGCGGGCCGACCAGAGCGCGCTGATAGAGCCAGGTGACCACTTCGGAGTCGACCACTATCTCCGTCTTGGATTCGGTCCGGAGCATTCCTATCTCACCGAAGCCCTTGGCCGTGTCCGTCAGGTCCTCCTGAGTTACCGGGCGTGATGAAGGTGTGATGAAACTGAGCCACCATTCGGGAAGAAGAGCCATATGCTCCATCTGACTGAACAGCAGATCAGGAACCTGATAGGACCCGATGAGGCATTCCGCGCCGTACGGGAAGCATTCGCGGCGCTGGCACGCAACGAAGTCCATCAGCCCCCCCCGATCGGCCTCGATCTCACCGACCGGCGAGGTGAAGTTCATCTCAAAGGAGCCTATGTGGAGGGGAATCCTCACTTCGCCTTCAAGGTTGCCACGGGCTTCTACAACAACCCTGAGAAGGGTCTGCCCACCGGCAGTGGTCTGGTGATGGTATTCGACGCATGGACCGGGATCCCGGCCGCGATCCTGCAGGACAATGGCTACCTCACCGAGATCAGGACCGGCGCTGCCGGAGCGCTCTCCTGCGACCTGCTTGCCCGGAAAGACGCTGCCGTTCTCGGGCTGGTCGGTGCCGGAAGCCAGGCAAGGTATCAGTTCAGGGCCCTCACCCGGATCCGTTCCATCGAACGGGTCCACATCTGGAGCCCAGTTGAGGACGAGATTCCACGATTCATCGAGGAAATGTCAGCGGGCTCACGAGAGATGGTCCCCGAGTTCGTACCGGCGGGGACGCCCGATGAGGCGGTCTCGCGGGCAGACATCGCCATCACCGTCACCCCGAGCAGGACGCCGCTCGTTTCAGCCGACGCGCTCCACACGGGCTTGCATATCACATGCGTGGGGAGTGATCAGCCCGGCAAACAGGAACTCGACCACACCGCCTTCCGGCGGATCGACAGGATATTTGCCGACCACATCGACCAGGCAGCCAATCAGGGGGAACTGCAGCACGCCATCGCCGCGGGCCTGTTGGAGCGCAGTGATGTGACCGGCACCCTCGGCCAGGTGGCCGTCGCCCTGAAGGAAGGTCGCACCAGCGAAGAAGAGATCACCTTCTGTGACCTCACCGGTGTGGGTGTGCAGGACAGCGCCATAGCCTCCCTGACGGTCGAACTGGCTGTCGAACAGGGTGTAGGAAACCGACTCGAAGCGTGACGATGGAACCGTTCCGTCTACTTTCAGCCAGTTCCTCTCCCTCCTTCGGAGGTCTTGAACGATTCCAGATGGAGATCGCCCGGAATCTGGCATCCCGTGGCCACGAGGTGGAGATCGCTGCCGCTCCAGGAAGTCCCTTTGCCGCGGCCGGTCGGGTCGCAGGTCTGCCTGTCCATGAACGCCGTTTTCACTCCTACCTCTCCCCCCTCTCCGCCTGGCGTCTCGCCCGGCTGATGAAGTCCCGGAATATAGATGTCGTTCACTACCGGTTGAGCCGGAACATCTGGGCGATGGCTCCTGCTGCCCGCATAGCCGGCCTCAAAGGAAGGGTCGTCCACACCCTGGGAATGAATCCAGGCGGACGACTCGATAACCCGGTCCACCGTTGGCTCAGAAACACCCTCGGAGCCTTCGTGGCACCGACTCCTGAAACCGCGAGGAAAGCGGCCAGGGTCTGGGGAATGAGGGATGATGAAGTCACAATCATCCCGAACTTTGTTGTGCCCACTCCTTTCGAAGCCAGAAACCTCGAGCAGGACGCGGCCGCGCTCAGGGCATCATGGAGGATACCGGCAGAGTCTCAGCTCGTGGGAACCGTGGCCCGACTCGAGCCAGCCAAGGGGATCGATACGTTCGTGCGGTCTGCCATCACAATGCTCCGGGAAGATCCGGTGCATGATCTCCGGTTCGTGGCGGGTGGGCCGGTAACAAAAGAGTGGAAATCGTGGGCCGATGACCTCAAGGAATCAGTCGCCTCGGCCGGTCTGGCTGATCGGATCATCTTCCCCGGTCAACAGGAAAACATTCCGGCCTTTATGAAAACTCTCGACCTCTTCGTCCTGCCATCTCGGAAAGAAACCTTCGGCATCGTCCTGCTCGAAGCGATGATCTCAGGGAAAGCAGTCGTTGCCTGCCATGGCCCCGGCCCCGATTACATCCTCGACGGAGGAAGAGTTGGACTACTCATAGAGCCGGACGATCAAGCCGGTCTGAGCCAGGCTATTCTCTCTCTTCTTGGCAATCTCGACCACCGGGAACAACTGGCCGATGCCGGACATGCCCGGGTCAAGGCAACCTTCACCGACGAGGTCGTACTCCCCGCCTACGAGGCACTATTCGACCGGGTGTGTTCTGAACATCAGCCATAAACCATGAGGACCCACTCGATCGGTCAGGATAACCTGATATACGGAACAATATATATACCAGCGATATTACTCTGAACCCGCCGTAAAGCAATGTTGCCTTCCGCAATCAATTGGTATATACTATGTTTATCCATTGGAGGGTAATAGCATGATCACTAAAGTGCAAAAATGGGGCAACAGCCAAGGTCTTCGCATCAACAAAGAACTCCTCTCGAATGCTGACATCGAAGTTGGAGATGCGGTGGATGTTGCTGTCCGTGATGGTGCCCTGGTTATAACACCTGTAAATCGAGTCAGAGGAACACAGAACCTAGCTCAACTCGTGAAGGGTATCGTGAAGGGATACAAGCCAGAGGAACTTGACTGGGGACAACCAGTCGGGCGCGAGGTCTGGTAGATGGCGGCATATATACCACAAAAGGGAGATTTTGTCGTCGTCACTTTCAATCCACAATCTGGCCATGAGCAGCGTGGACGTCGTCCAGCCCTCGTTATAAGCAATGACTTATTCAACAAGCACACAGGTCTCTGTATTGCTTGTCCGATAACCAATACCAAGCGTGATTACCCCTTCCACATCTTTATCCCCGAAGATCAGGAAGTGACCGGGTATGTCATGGTCGAGCAGGTTAAATCACTCGACTTTCGAGCCCGCAAGATCAAGCGAATTGGGAAGGCACCTGATTCAATCCTTCAAGAAACTCTCTCACTTCTTGACGCTTGCATTTTCTAGATGGGTGCTAACAGCTATGAGGCCCCCGACTGTCAATAAGTAAACGTCTTCCACCGTCCGCCTTGCAGCGTCTCCACGAACTCGGATCGCGGCCGTGATCCTGGCTTAGTTTCGCGTCGGCGCA
>JALGVQ010000241.1 GCA_025774615.1 bacterium | reverse complement strand
CGCGGGCATCACGCCGGCGGTCGCGGTCGGCCGCGTCCCACCTCCGAAGAGCAGTCGTTCCACAGTAGCAACCATGACCGAGGTCGCGGATGTGTTCCGGCTTCTCTTCAGTCGTCTCGGCACCGTTCTCTGTCCTGACTGTGGTGAAGTGATTCGCCCGGATCCACCGGGAAGGGTCGCCGAACTCGTCCGGGCTGAGCTGGACACCAGAGGGGGGCCGGTGATGATCTCGGCGCCTCTTCCGGTCAGCGATTCCCTCGAAACGGTTCTCTCCCGGCTCAGGCAGTATCTGGCAGAGGGATATCTGAAGGTCGTTGTTCAAAGAGACCTGTTCCGGTTGGACATACCAGATGACGGCCTGGAGGATGTGGCCCGAACGATCATTGCCGCTGACATTCCGGCAGGCGAGGCATCTCTGCTGATCGATCGTCTTACTCCCTCCTCACCGAGGATCCGCATCAGGGAGGCGACCGAGAATGCGTATCGTGAGGGAAACGGTTCTCTCTTCCTCCATTACTCCGATGGGAGCCGACATCGGTTCTCGGAAGGGTATTCCTGCTCGTCGTGCGGAAGGGAGGTCCCCGAGCCGCGCCCGCATCTCTTCTCCTTCAACAGTCCGTATGGAGCATGTCCGACCTGCGAGGGATTCGGCGCCGAGATCGCCTACCTTCCCGAACTCGTGGTTCCCGACCCGGGCAAGACTCTCAGCGCGGGGGCGATCGAGCCATGGAGCAAACCGGCGTACCGGAGATGGCAGACTCGACTCGAGGAGGCAGCCGTTGATCGTGGGATCCGACTCGATACGCCGTGGGACGGCCTGAGTCCGGAGGAGCAGGCTGATGTGTGGAGCGGATTCGGGCGATTCAAAGGTGTGGATGGTTTTTTCAGAAAGTTGGAATCGAAAAAATACAAGATGCACGTGCGGGTCTTTCTGGCACGGTATCGATCGTATGTGACCTGCGCCGGGTGCGGCGGCTCGAGATTGCGGTCGGAGGCTCGACAGGTTGTTCTGGGTGGGGAGGATATTGCCTCGATCTCATCACGGTCGATATCCGAGGTGAGAGAGTGGTTCGCTTCCCTCGATCTCTCCGGTGAACGGGGCGTGATCTATGAACCGATCCTGCAGGAAGCAGAATCACGCCTGGCGTACCTCGATGAAGTGGGTGTCGGATATCTGACTCTCGACCGGCTCTCCAGGACACTCTCAGGTGGTGAGTCGCAGCGGATAGCGCTCGCCTCAGTCATGGGGACCTCGCTGGTCGACACTACCTATGTGCTCGATGAACCGAGTGTCGGCCTTCATCCGAGGGATGTCGACAGACTGATCCGGATCGTGCGATCCCTGAGGAATCGGGGCAATACCGTCATCGTGGTCGAACACGACCGGGATATGATCGAATCTGCAGATCTGATCATCGATCTGGGACCGGGAAGCGGTGAGAAGGGAGGCCAGGTGGTCTACCAGGGAGCGCTTCATGGACTTCTTTCCGAAACCGACACGCTGACGAGTCGTTACCTGCAGGGCAGAACAGGTCCGCTCCGACCACTGCGCCGGAGGCAACCGAAGGCCGGATGGATACGTATAACCGGTGCGGGGGAGCACAATCTCAAGGAGATCGATGTTGAGATTCCCCGGGGCATGCTCACCTGTGTAACCGGGGTGTCGGGTTCAGGCAAGTCGACCCTTCTGTATGATGTTCTGAAACCGGCGCTCGAGATCGAACTCGGCAGCAGGCCATCTCGGAGGCCGGGCAGATACCGGAAGCTGGAGGGATGGGCGGGATTGGGTGGGATCGAATCGCTCGATCAGGGGCCCCTCACGGCTAACAGACGGAGTAATCCGGCGACCTATACAAAGGCGTGGACCGGGATCAGGAATGTGTTCGCTGCTACTGAAGATGCCCGTGAGCGGGGATTCACGCCCGGTACCTTCTCATTCAACACACCGACCGGCAGGTGCCCGGAGTGTGATGGGGTCGGGACGGTTACGATGGACATGCAGTTCATGGCAGACGTTGTACTCAGGTGTGAACAGTGTAATGGCAGGCGATTCACACCGCGGGTGCTGGAAGTCAGGTACCGCGGAAAAAATATTGTTGATGTACTCGACCTTACCGTGGATCAGGCCATGCGGTTCTTTTCCACCAGCAGGAGTGTAGTGCAGGCTCTGGAACCGCTCAGCAGGGTAGGGCTGGGATACCTGCGGCTCGGCCAGCCGGCTCCAACGCTCTCGGCCGGAGAGGCTCAGCGCCTGACACTGGCCGCTCACCTTCGGAAACGTCACTCACTGCCGATGCTCTATCTGTTTGATGAGCCCACGACAGGATTGCATGGTATGGAGGTCGCGCGCCTGATAGGCTGTCTCGAGGATCTTGTCGAGAAAGGTCACACTATCGTCGTTATCGAGCATAATATTGATTTTGTGAGCCGCGCTGACTGGGTGATCGACCTCGGCCCCGAGGGGGGTGAAGAGGGCGGTAGAGTGGTGGCTACCGGGCGTCCCGAGGAGATAGCAGCCGAACCAGCGTCTTATACCGGTCGCGCGCTCAACGCTGCCCTGAACCGGGCAGGAAGGGAGAATGCCGTGAAGGATGAGAGTCCGGAATGAACATGCCTGGAGTGCCGGCCATCGATGATATAAGCACGCGACTTGACCGGATGCTGGCTCCATCTCTGGGCCAACAGCCGAAGAACCTGGAAGAGGTGGATAAACTCGACTGGGAACTCTGGCTTCTTCTCACGCTTGTACTGATATGTCTCCTTATCGCATTCATCCTGAATCACGTACCGGGGCTCTTTGGACCGGTCGAGATGGTCTTCAAGCCGGCAGAGCTGGAGATCTATGTCGACGGGCTTACCGTCCTGGTGCTTCTCTTCTGTCTCTATATCATTCAGAAACACAAGCAGCTCCGATCGATCCGCGTTGAGCTGGTGCAGGCTGAGGTCGCCAGGGAACGTTTCACGCAGCGACTCTCGATCATCGATGTCCTCTATGGCATCTCGGAAGGGATGGCGTCTGGAGAGGCATCCACTGCGGCCTATTCCGGTCTCCTTGATACTGTCCGAAAGACCATGGACGCTGATGTCGCGTCACTCTATCTGACAGATCCCGATGGTGGTGATCTGATACTCAACGGCTTTGCCGGGGAGGATTCACAGAGGCCGGAAGAACGGGTCAAGATCGGCTCGGGAATCGTCGGACGGATCGCTCAGCTCACCGAGCCGCTCCTTCTTACTCATCCGTTCGATGCTGAAATGGACTCTGTCATCTCGACCCCGGAACGCGAACTGACATCAGCACTCTACGTACCGTTGATCATTGACGATCAGGTCTGGGGTGTACTGGGGGTCGGGACCCTGCAATCTGATGCACGGTATGTCGATATCGATCTGAAACTCCTGCAGGTCTTCGGTAACAACATGGCGCTGGCCCTGCGCAGGAACGATCTGATCACCCGACTGCAGGAGAGTCTGGTCAGGAACGAAGAGACCAATACCCAGCTGATCCAGGCTGAGAAACTGGCGGGCCTCGGAGAACTCATGGCTGGTATCAGCCATGAATTGAACAATCCGTTGAGCGTGGTCGTGGGAAACACCGACCTCATGCTGAAACAGGAACCGGATGATGAGATGCGGGTGCGTCTCGAGAAAATGAACCAGGAGGCGTTGAGGGCAAAGCACCTGGTCGAGAACCTCCTGAAGGCGGCACGGGGTGAGGAAGTGATCGGGAAAGAGGTGATCCTCAACGAGATCGTTGAGCAGTCTCTCTCCATTCTGAGATATCAGGTGAGTCTGGATGACGTCCGGATCGAAACGGTCATGTCCGATGACCTTCCGCCCAGCGTGCTCGATCCCTTCCAGATCCAGCAATTGATCTTCAATCTGGTGAATAATGCCAGACAGGCGATGCTCTCCACCGACAGACAATCACGGCTCATTGTTGTCACGACCGAATTCCTGGA
>JALGVQ010000240.1 GCA_025774615.1 bacterium | reverse complement strand
TCTGACTGAGCGTATCTGTGATCGAGTAGGTGTAGTGATCGAGGGCGTCCGAGGCCATCGGGCTCGGGACCGATGTGTCGGCCACGATCACCCGGTCGTGGTAGAAGTTCGGCAATCTCCCGGAGGTGAAGACGTTCTGCGTCGGCGCGAAGGTCGCCGTCTGCCTCCGGGCGGTTATCATCTCCAGGTTCTGGTCGGGAGCCTGCCAGTATCCCCTGGTCTGCGTTTCGAGGATGCCGGCGATCTCCAGTTCCTCAGGAGGTGTACCCTCCCGGCCCCCGGTGATGAGGGTGCGTGTGTAGGCATCGAACCGGAAGGTGCGAAGTCCCGACAGCATGGCTTCCTTGGCCGCGATCGCCTTGCGCATCAGTTCCTCACCCGGAGTCCCGGCATCTGCTCTCACCACCAGGGAAGGCATCATGAGCGGGATCGGTTCAAGCGCGATATTCCGCTCAACCGTCTCCTGACTGAGTTCCACTCCGAGGGTATCGGTCCGGTATCCCAGGTAGGTGAAGAGGATCCGCCACGATCCCGGGGGAAGCAACAGGTGGTACGATCCTTCAGCGTTGGTGATGGTACCCAGGGTCGATCCGAGTACCCGGATGTTTGCCCGGGAGAGGGGCTCCCCCGTCCCGGCATCGATGACGGTACCGACGATCCGACCCGTTTCCTGCGCATCGGTCGTGCCGATCGGCAGGAGTGTCAGCCCCGACGACAGAAGCAGGCCGGTCATCGCGACAGATAACTGTCTGATTACTCTCTTCACCGCCTCGACAGCACCCTTCCGGAACGTTCCCCGGTGAATCCTCCATCATCGATCGCCAATCGACCGTTCACGAGCACATATACCATTCCTTCAGCAAGCCTGGCCGGATCATCCCAGGTGGCGGTGTCCCTCAGACGCTCCAGATCGAAGATCGCGATATCGGCAAACGCCCCCTTTCTCAGAACACCTCTATCCTCAAGCGTGAACACGGTGGCCGACAGGCTGGTCATGCTCCGGATGGCTCCGGCGAGGTCGAGAACCCCCTGCTCTATCGCGTACTTCCTGATCTTGCGGGGAAAGGTCCCGAAACTGCGCGGATGCCCCATGGCGTTTCTACCGACCGGTATGTCACCGTCGGTGGAGGTCATCGTCCACGGACGGGCCATGAAGGTGGCGATGTCATCCTCATCCATGTTGAAGGAGATGATCGACGGGCTGCCATCCCTGAGCAGTTCCATCGCGGCGTCGACCGGTGCCAGATTGAGCTCGGCCGCCACTTCCTGAAGGCTCTTCCCTTCGATATCGAGTGTGGAGCGCGAACTGCTGAACACGATGCGCTCAGCGCCTCCGCGCCGTCGCAGGTTGGCGACCATCTCATCCCTGATACGCGCCCGTTCATCCTCATCCTCGAGACGCCGGCGACGTTCGCTCTGCCCGCCGGCTTCGGCCCAGCGCGGCAGGAGTGCCGGGCCGAGCCCGGTACTCGAAGCCTCATACGGGTACTGGTCGGCCCAGATCTCGAGCCCCTCGGCCCGGGCCTGTTCGATCAGTTCCACGACCTCATCGGAGAGCTCCCAGACGTTCGGACCGAGGGCCTTGATATGGGTGACCACTCCGGGGATCCCCGACTCCCGTGAGATCGTGATCAGTTCCTCGACCGCGGACAGCAGGCCGATCGTGTAGTCTGATTCATCGCGGATATGGCTGGTGTGCACACCACCGAAGGAGGCCGCGATCCTGGCCAGTTCGGTGATCTCTTCGGTCTTCGCGAAACTCCCCGGTGTGTAGAAGGGACCGCTCGAAAGACCGAAGGCTCCTGCTTCCATGGCGCTGCGAACCAGATCCGACATGGCCTGCAGTTCCCGCATCTCCGGCTCACGATCATCCATACCGATCACCTGTCGTCTGACCGATCCGTGGCCGATCAGGAGAGCGACATTCACGCCGAGCCCATGCTCCTCCAGGGCCTTCCTCTGCTTTACCAGATCGACCGGACCCTGACCGTCAGGATTGAGGATCGCGGTGGTCACCCCCTGCGCCAGGAGCGGCCGGGCAGAACTGCCCTCTTCCACTGACAGACCGGATGCTGCATGGGTGTGGACATCGATGAAGCCGGGAGCGGCGTCGATCGTGCGACTTGCCCGCGAATCAGCCAGATCGCCCAGCGCGACGATCCGGTCCCCAAGTATGCCGATATCCACGCGAGACCACGGATTCCCGGTCCCATCGAGCAGACGACCACCGGTGATGAGCAGGTCGAACGGCCCGGCCACCCGGCGGGATCCGGAGGGAGCGCAAGATGTCACGGCCAGCGCGACCATCGCGGTCAGGCCGACTGCCAGAAGGGTCGCATTCGTGAGATTGCTGGTACGATTCCGTTTCACAGAAACTCCTTTGTCGCTGGCCCTGTCCTCATTACATAGCAGAGCTTTCAGGAATCGTCCATACGGAGCGACCGGGTTACTACATGAACAGATCCGCCATACTCATCGAAGGACCCATCGCCTCCACCCTCAAACGCATGACCCTGCCGTTGATCATCGCGATGCTGGCAATGATCGCGTTCCACCTCACCGACACCTTCTTCGTCAGCAGGCTCGGCACCACCCCGCTCGCGGCGATGAGCTTCACCTTCCCCATAATCTTCATCATCAACAGCCTGACCCTCGGGATCGGGACCGGGGCCGGAGCGGTCATCGCGCGCGCCATCGGCGCTGGAGATGCCGACCGGGTCCGGCGACTCACCACCGACAGCCTCACCCTGGCGCTCATCCTGGTGAGCATCGTGGCGACGATCGGCCTGCTCACGATCAAGCCGGTCTTTTCATTGCTGGGAGCCACCAGTGAGACCCTGCCGCTCATCAGAGAGTACGTCACCATCTGGTACGCGGGAGTGATCTTTGTCGTGATCCCGATGGTGGGAAACGCCGCCATCCGCGCGACCGGCGACACGAAGACGCCCGCCAACATCATGCTCTTTGCGGTCACCGTGAATCTCATCCTCGATCCGCTTCTGATCTTCGGGATCGGGCCGTTCCCGCGCCTCGAACTGCAGGGAGCTGCGATCGCCACCGTCTCGGCCCGCGCCTCCACGATGGTGTTGATGCTCTGGGTCCTGATACGGCGCGAGAAGATGATCTCGTTCCTGAAACCGAAGCTCAGGCAGATGTTCGACTCGTGGAAGTCGATCCTCTACATCGGGCTGCCGACGGCAGGCACGAACGTCGTCGTGCCACTGGCGATCGGCATCATCACCCGTATGGTATCGCAGTACGGGCCGGCGTCGGTTGCGGCCCTCGGTGTGGCCACGCGTATCGACCCCTTCGCGCTTGGAGCTATTTTCGCGCTGGCATCCGCCCTCGGCCCGATGGTGGGACAGAACTTCGGGGCCGGCAAGATGGGAAGGATCGAGGAGGCCGTGAGGGTCAGTCACCGGTTCGCCTTCCTCTGGGGACTCGGCGCGCTCGTCCTCATCGAGGCGTTCGCCCATCCGATCGCATCTGTCTTCAGCAAGGATCCAGCGGTGGTGGACACCACCATCAGGTATCTCCGCCTGGTGCCTATCGGATACGGGATGCAGGGGGTGGTACTGCTCTCCACAACCACCCTGAATGTGCTGCACAAACCGCTGCACGCAGCGACACTGGTCGTGATCCAGATGTTCGTCCTCTATATCCCGCTGGCGTTCCTCGGTTCAGAACTGCTGGGACTTTCGGGAATATTCGGAGCGGCTGCCATAGCCAACGTCACCGCCGGCTTCCTCAGCTTCTGGTGGGTACGTCGGATGATAAAAAAAATCTGCAGCGCGGAGTGCACCGAACCGAATATGTAGTTACGGCGTGATATCCACCCGGTAGCTGAGCACGAACTCGATCACCCGTGATGCCTCAAGCATATCCCTTGCCACATACCGCACCGCATGGGCATCGACCCGCTCGAAGACAGGCAGGTAGGCGAGCAGTTCACCCGGCCGCCAGTTCTTGAACTGCATCTCCAGCGTGATATCTCCCTGGAGCCGGTACGGCCTGAACTCGCCGATCCGTTCCACCGCGCGGCGGGCCTTTTCCCTGATCATGTCCTGCGCGGCCTTCGGGGTGATGCCGCGGGCAGCATGGTAGGAGATGGCCGTCTTGACCACGGCCGTCTCGATATCGCCCAGCACTGCCACTGTCTCGGCCGCCACCACGTCATCACCGGTGATCATGATGATCGGTACACCGAAGTGGCCGGCGATCGCGGCATTGATGTGGGCCTCGTTCACAGAGTCTCCGTTGAGCCGGATGTCGGTGAGGTTCGTACTCGACATGGTGTGGGCCCGCACGCCCGTGGAACTGGTGGTACCGGCGTGGTAGCCGATCAGGATCACTCCATCGAAGGAGTCGTCGATCCCCTCCATCATCATGAGCGGTCGCGGCCAGGAGCGGACGAGTTCCACGTCATCGGGAAGCATGTCGGGGATGATGTTCTGACCGTTCCCGTGTGAATCACTCACCACGATCTGGCCGGCGCCCGCCGCCCGGGCACCCTCGATCGCAGCCAGCACCTCTTCAGTCATGATGCGCCGGTAGGCGTTGTACTCGAAACCGGCCGGACCGAGCTGCTCTGCGCTCACCGCCCCCGCCAGCCCTTCCATGTCGGCCGAGATGTAGATCTTCGGCCCACCCTGAGCAGAGGCCGCACCAGCGAGCATCACCAGAGCAAAGACCGCAAGAGAGACGGACATGTTCGGGAGAGGCAGAAAGCGAAGTTTCATTACCGACACCTTCCTCTTGTTCAGCAGTTGTTGTCCTGATTGTTGTTGTTGATGCATGCCTCGTAATAGTCGGTCACGATCTTCACCACTTCCTCAGGAGTGTCGACCACGCGGATCAAGTCCATGTCATCGGGGGAGATCTTCTTCTCGGTGATGAGATGTGAGCGGAACCAGTCGAGGAGCCCCTGCCAGTACTCCGACCCGAACAGGATGACCGGGAATTGCTGGATCTTATGAGTCTGGATCAGGGTCAGCGCTTCCATCATCTCGTCCAGGGTTCCCCATCCGCCAGGGAAGGCCAGATAGGCCAGGGCGTACTTGAGGAACATCGTCTTGCGTGCGAAGAAGTACCGGAATTCCATCGGCTTCGTGACGTATTCGTTGATCTTCTGTTCGAAGGGCAGTTCGATACCCAGGCCCACCGATTCGGCGCCTGCCTCAGCCGCACCTTTATTGCCCGCCTCCATGATGCCCCCACCACCACCGGTGATGGTGGCGAAACCCGCCTCACCCAGCTGCCGCGCTGTTTCGACGGCCTGCTTGTAGATCGGATCGTCGGGCGAGGTCCGGGCTGATCCGAACATCGTCACGGCCGGACCGAGGTCAGCCAGTTCGTCGAAGCCCTCCACGAACTCACCCATGATCCTGAGGACCCGCCACGGATCGGTGTTCACGAAATCGAGGGCATCCGGACGCGGCGGTGTCAACAGCCGATCGTCCTCAGTCCGTCCCGGCATTCTTCCCGTCCGACCCGGTTTCGTCATCCGATCCTTCTTCTCCTGATCCATCTGGTTCTCCTTCAGTCCCCGGTGAAGTATGTTCACGGCATAGTATACGTTGTGACTGTCACGCGTCACGAACAGCCTCACTGTTTGCGCATGAGGGTGAATAACGACTACATAACAGGTAGAGTAAACAGCCGTACTGGTACGTGAACCATTACCGCGCCCCGTCAGGAAAGAGAGCCATGAAGATCAGATCCGGTATATCCCTGTCGATCCTCTTCGCGATCGCACTCTCCGCAGCAACCGCAACCGCCCAGGATGGGCCGAAACGCCCTCTCGACCACACGGTCTACGACGACTGGAACCGCCTGCAGGGCCAGGCGCTTTCCGCCGACGGGAAATTCGTCCTCTATACCCTTGCTCCCCAGGATGGTGGTGATGTGCGCCTGCTGATCCTGAACCTGGTGACCAGGGACGAGCACGTCATCCTCAACGGTACCTCGGCACGGTTCACCGCCGACAGCCGGTACGCCGTCTACCTGATCGAACCGACTGAAGCGGAGATCGATGAGGCCGATGAGGCGGACCTGAAACCGGACGAGCGAC
>JALGVQ010000239.1 GCA_025774615.1 bacterium | reverse complement strand
CCCATGTACGTCAGTATCTGGTCGAATGTGCCTGAGAGCACCATGATCAGGGCGATGCAACTCTGCAGGATGATCGATCCTGATGGGGCCTTGAAGACCGGGTGAACCCGGCCCGCCATACGAAAGAAGTGACCCCTGCGGGCCATGGCGTAGTAGATCCGCGGACCCAGGATGATGAACGCGCTGATGGATGAGAGCAGGGCAAACGCGATGAGGAACGAGATGACACGCTGCATCGATGTCCCGAACAGATTACCGGCAGCCAGGCCGCCGATCGCGATCTCACCGCTCATCTCAGCCGGAGTGGCGGCATAGATGTAGAGCAGATTCAGGAATACGTAGAGCAACAGCACCGTCCCGGTACCGATGATCAGGGAACGGGGGAGATTCCGTTCGGGGTCTTTGATCTCGGAGCCGAGGTAGGCTGAGGCATTCCATCCGCTGTAGGCGAACATGATCCACATCAGCGAGAGCCCGACGGTCTTGAATCCGGCGAAATCAAATGTGAAGGCCCGCCCGAGCGAGAAGTTCGACAGAGAACCTTTGCCAATCGTGAACCCGGTAATAACCAGGACCACGATCAGGAGCACCTTCATGACGACCAGGTAGTTCTGGACCAGGGCTCCGATCTTCAGTCCCCGCAGGTGGAGCAGGGTGAAGCCGATGATAATGGCGATAGCTACCAGCCGCTTGAAGAGATCAGGGTTGCCCCAGGCAGTAAGGGCAGGGATCGCTTCCCAGAGATATTCGCTGCACCCGAGGGAGGCGGCAGCGATAGGGGCCGAGAATCCGACGAAGAGTGAGACCCAGCCGGCCAGGAATCCATAGATGGGATGGTAGAGGTGGTTGAGGAAGATGTATTCACCACCAGCCTCAGGATATGTTGCCCCCAGCTCTCCATAGCAGAGCGCCCCGCACAGGGCGATGACCCCACCGATCACCCAGAGAACAATCAGGAGCAGCGGATTGAACAGGTCTGCCATGAGGAGCCCGGATGTGGTGAATATCCCGGTTCCCACCATGCTGGCGATCACCATGTTCGTGGTGGGAAAGAGACGGAGTTCGCGCTGAAGGGTCGTTCCGGGTTCTTCGTGCATGAAGTGCCGGCTCCTCGAGGGTCGGGTCCGCAGACTCGTTCGATCGAGTGTCGATCGCATATACATTGTGCCGATAATTCTTCCCGGGTCAACTTACACAATCCTGACAAGAAGGTCAGAGTACGGAATTGATGTGGCTCGGATCATCATCAGCTGCCATGCGTTGGATGGTTGCACATCCTGTTTGATTGCGGATAGGGTTACTGCCCGGGAGGATCAGGTGATCTCACTTCTCGGAACGGAGCAGCAATGAGCGCGCAGAAGGGTTTCGATAACGATCTATACGTCGAAGAACAGTCAGCGGAGATACTCAAGAGGGTAGAGAGATACAACAACCGGCTCTATCTCGAGTTCGGTGGAAAGCTCCTCTACGATTACCACGCAGTGCGCGTTCTCCCCGGGTACGAACCCAACGTCAAGATACGGTTGCTGCAGAGCCTGAAGGAGCAGGTAGACCTCATCCTCTGCATCTACGCGGGGGATATCGAGCGGAAGAAGATCCGGGCGGACTTCGGCATTACCTATGAAGCTGATTCGCTCAGGCTGATCGATGAGATCGGAAAATGGGGGATCAATGTTCTGGGTGTGGTGATCACCCGGTTCGAGAATCAGCCTGCGGCCCAGATATTCAGGAACAAGCTGGAACGACGGGATATCAAGGTCTACACGCACGGTTTCACCAGGGGATATCCAACCGATGTCGACCTGATAGTGAGTGATGAAGGATACGGCGCCAACGAGTACATCGAATCAGATAAACCGCTGGTAGTCATAACCGGGCCGGGGCCTGGCAGCGGCAAACTCGCCACCTGTCTCTCGCAGTTATATCACGATCACCAGAGTGGTGCCCTGAAATCGGGGTATGCCAAGTTCGAGACATTTCCGATCTGGAACCTTCCCCTCAAGCATCCGGTGAACGTGGCCTACGAGGCTGCCACGGCCGATCTCCGTGATTTCAATCTCATCGATCCGTTCCATCTGGAGGCGTACGGCGAGAAGTCGATCAACTACAATCGGGATGTAGACGCGTTTCCTCTCCTGCGTCGCATCCTTGAGAAGATCACCGGTGAGGAGTCCATCTACAAGTCACCCACCGATATGGGAGTGAACCGGGCCGGCTTCGCCATCATCGATGATTCTGTAACGCAAGAAGCAGCGAAGCAGGAGTTGATCCGACGATTCTTCCGGTACCGCTGTGAATACGTCCTGGGGCTCGTCGATCAGGAGACGGTGAACCGCGCCGAACTCCTGCTCAGGGATTTCAATCTCGATCCGGAGGACCGGCCGGTCGTCACGCCGGCACACATGGCTGCCCGAAAAGCGGAAGAACTGAATAAAGGTGATGAGGGGATCTACTGCGGTGCCGCTATCGAACTGCGAGACGGCACCATGATCACCGGGAACAACTCACCTCTCCTCCATGCGGCAGCCAGTGTTGTTATCCACGCCATCAAGCACCTGGCGGAGGTGCCGCCAGCTATCAAGCTCCTGCCCGAGCATGTCACCGAATCGATAAGCAGGCTGAAGACGGGCATCCTGGGCGAGGAGAGTGTCAGCCTCGATCTGGAGGAAGCGCTCATTGCGCTGAGCGTCAGTTCTAGCACCAACCCGGCGGCTCAGCTGGCCATGGAAAAACTGAACGAACTGAAAGGGTGCGAGGCGCACATGACGCACATCCCCCGGCCGGGTGATGAAGCCGGCCTTCGGAGCCTCGGTATCAACCTCACCAGCGATCCGAATTTCTCGACCAGGGACCTTTTTATCTCCTGAACTGTTAACGCAGAATCACCTCTTTACTGTCGGTGCCACCCCTGATCGAGACTGCGGTGACCGTGACCGTTGGTGCTCTCCTGCTGGTGGACTGCACCATCCACTCCACCGTCTCCGTGGTCGAGCGATTGCCGGCCAGGTGTCCGATATCGACTTCCGCTTCGCCCATTATCAGGTCGGCACCATCGAGCGATATCGAGACCTTCACGGTTCCGGCCATCCGGTTTTGGATTGCCTGTTCGGTGACACTGGTCGGCAGGTAGCCCTGGTTCTCGATCTGCGCAGTGACCCTGAAGAAGCCTGAGTCGAGGGCTGTGACCTGTACGTCGGAGACCCGCACGAGCGGCGACTGAGAGACCAGCCAGAGGTTCCACTTCGTGTGTTTCTGCAGGAAATCATCGAACACCGGGCCGGGGTGGCACATCATGTTGGTGTAACTGCCCCGAGCCGGATCCCAGACCTTGGAGACCCATCCGCCGATCTCGACCTCACCCAGTTCGGGGTGGTCGAACGGCTGCCAGTCGACGAAGATCTTCCCGCCCAGTTCGGTATCATTCCACCGGAGTCGCTCCATCTCCGAAGCGTTCCCATCTCCGTCGTAGTCACAGAAGGGAGTGTACGACCCCATCTCAGGCACCCAGCTGTATATTCCCAGGTGATCGTAGGCCCAGCCGATCATCACACCCCAGATGGCTCCATAGCGGGGGGGACCGCTTCTGCCGAAGACCGGTGTCACATTCTGGTTGTTGATGATTTCGCTGTATTTTCGCCCGAGATACGCGAAATTCGCCTCATCCGAGGCGGGCATCGGGATCTCTTCCCCCGTGGCGACGTCGAAATTGCGGTTGGTGGGGGGGCGGTAGACGAAGTTGCCCGCCATATGATGGTTGATCAGTCCGGTGATGTTGGGGTGGGCCAGAATGAACTCGGCCACTGCCCTGGTCTCCGGTTCGGAGAGGGGGTATGGTCCGGCGCCGCCCTGGATGTACTCCTGCTGCCAGCGGGAGGGCCAGTTCCGGTTGATATCGAGTCCACCGACCCCATCCTCGTTGAATCGTCCGTCACTGTCGTTGTCGATCCCTTCGGACATGGTCCGCCACTC
>JALGVQ010000238.1 GCA_025774615.1 bacterium | reverse complement strand
GCCGCCGGTCACCATGGATGATTACGTCAGGCATATCGACTACGTGGTGAACCTGATCGGTATCGACCACGTCGGTTTCGGCAGCGATTTCGACGGGGGTGGCGGCATACCGGGGATCGAGGACATCTCACAGCTTCCGAACCTGACCGTCGAGCTGCTCCGTCGCGGCTACTCCAGCCGGGACATTGAAAAATTCTGGGGTGGCAATCTGTTGCGGGTCCTGAGGGATGTGGAGATAGCCGCGGGGAAGTAAAACAGCATATCCCCGGTTCCGGTTTCTCATGAAGCAGGTTACCGGGTATGGAAAACAAAGGAGCCGACCGGCAAGCTGGTCGGCTCCTTTTTATAATCGGCCGGGGTCCCCGGCTTACTCAGGCGGCGGGCGACGGATAGCGCCGGCCGGTTTCTGCGGTTTCTGATACTGGGGCTTTTGCAGTTCCTCGAGCAGATGGGCCACGGCACGCTCCAGCATCGGTTCCTCTCCACGCGCGATCAGATGCGGAGTGTCCCACACCACGATATCGGGCGAAACACCCTCGGCTTCAACAGCCCAGTTCCCATCGGTATCGACGAACGCGAATCGCGGTACGGTGATGCTGCCACCATCCACGAAACCGGGATTGCCGCTCATACCGACCAGCCCTCCCCAGGTACGCTCTCCGATGATGGTGCCGAGTCCGAGCTTGCGGAAGTAGTAAGGGAACGCATCTCCTCCTGAAGCGGCCTGACCGTTGATGAGGACCACCTTCGGGCCTGTATGGATCACGAATGGCTGGCTGTAGAGGTCGTTCCAGCGCTGTGACCAGAAGTTGAGCAGCCGGCCACCCACCATGTATGCCATCTCTTCAGGGATGAAGCCGCCTCCGTTGTAGCGGTCATCGAAGATAATGGCGTCCTTCGTCGCGAGCGGCTGCAATCCCTCGAAGAGTTCGCGGTGTCCGGGAACCCCGGTATTGGGCAGGTGGATGTAGCCGATCCTCCCGCCTGAGAGTTCGTCGACGATCCTGACGTTGTTGGCGACCCACTCCTGGTACCTGAGACCGAGTTCGCTCCGGACCGGACGAACCTGGTACGTGCGGGCGCCCTGCGTTCTGGGCCGGCCGTTCACCGTGATCTCCACGATCCGGTCGGCCTTGTTGACCAGGAAACGGTAGGGGTTGTCGGCAGTGGTGACCTCATGGCCGTCGATCGCGATCAGGTACTCACCTTCCTGCACGTTGATGCCCGGTTCGGTGAGTGGGGACCTGAATTCCTCATGCCAGTTCTCTCCCGGGAAGATGTTGGTGATCCGGTAGTATTTGCCGTCGGCCGTAAATTCGGCGCCGAGCAGTCCCACGTCGACCCGGTCGGGTCTCGGCATCTCGGGGGATGAGTTCACATAGGTGTGACCGACGTTCAGTTCGGCCACAAGCTCTGTCTGCAGGTAGTCGATGTCCGACCGGTGGGTAGCGTGGGCGATGAGTGGTTCGTACCTGTCGTACATCGCCTCCCAGTCCAATCCATGCATGTCCGGGTCGTAGAACCAGTCGCGCATGATGAGCCATGTGTCATGGAAGATCTGTCCCCACTCCGTTTTCGGATCGATCCGGACGGTCATGCCGTCGAGGTCGAGACTGCCGGGAGTGCCCTGCTGGCCTGGCCGCACCGGGGCGATACCAAAGGTGTTGCCCCGTCGGTAAAGGATCTTCGAGTGATCGGGAGTCGATGCATACCCCTGGATACCCTCAAAGATGGTCTCCGACTCTCTTCCCTCCAGCGAATATTTCTGCAGACCGCCCCCGCTGAAGAAGAGGAGCCCGTCCTCGAGTCCCACCAGTCCGGTATAGAATCCCGGATTCAATCCGGGCAGTGCCACAACGCGTTCTCCGAGACCGTCGAGATCTATCTGCAGGGAATCGTCGGTCTCCTCCTCATCGCCGCTCGAGTCCTCTTCCACTTCGGCTTCACCGGTTGGCTCTTCATCACTCAGTGGAGGGAAGGGGTGGGGAAGATCGGCGCGCAGGGTTGTTGCGTATACACGGGCGTCGAAGCCTTCGTCGGCGAAGTTGAAGTCGCGGAATGAGACGAAGTAGAGATACATGCCTGAGAGATCGAATGTCGGATTCGACTCATCGGTCTGGTCCCCGGTGACCATGGTGGCGTCTCCCGAGGAGAAGGAATAGAGCCAGATAGAATCCATCCAGTTGTCGCCGGTCATGCTCCAGGCGATCCATTCCGAGTTGCCCGACCATGAGAAATCGACGAGCGGGCCCTTGTTGCCGGTCGCGATCTCCGTGATTGCGTGACTCTCGACATCCACAGCGCGGAGACGGTTCCGGTTATCGGCCAGCCCGATCCACTTCGAGTCGGGTGACCAGCTCATGTTGAGGATCCAGATTGCCCTGTCATCGGTGAGCTGGACAGGGTCACCCGATCCGTCGGCGGGCATGATATAGATCTGGTAATCACCAGTTGCGTCACTGATGTAGGAGATCCACTTCCCGTCAGGTGACCATGCGACATCCCGTTCGCGAACACCCGGTGTGTTCGACAGGTTCCTCACATCTCCATGTTCGGCCGGAACAGAGAATATCTCACCGCGCGCGGCGAAGATCGCCCGCTTCGCGCCGGGAGAGATGTCGAAGGCATCGACCCGGTTCGAGGCATTCGTCCAGTAGGGGGTTGTGTAGGGGAGGTCGCTGTGGATGGTTATCGACAGCTTCCTCGATGCGCCGCTGGCGGGATCGAGATGGTAGATCCATCCGCCGTTCTCGTAGACGACCCCTCCCTCTCCACGGCTCGGCCAGTTGACATCGAACTCATCGTGATAGGTCACCTGACTCGTGCTGCCCGACCGGGTGTCATACACCCAGAGGTTCCGTTTCAGGTCTTCACCACGATCGCTCACAAAGTAGATCGAGTCGCGCACCCACATGGGGAGTACGTCGGTCCCGGTCCAGTCGGTGATCCGTTTACTTTCGTGGTTGGCGAGGTCGTAGATGGTGACATCCTGCTGGAATCCACCCACATAACGTTTCCAGTGGCGCCATTCGCGGGACTTGCGGGTATAGACGATCTTCGTTCCGGTGGGGTCGTATGTCGCCCCTGAAGATCCTTCCGGTATCTCCAGTGGGGTCTCGAGACCGCCGTTCCAGGGGTCGACCAGATAGTATGTTCCGATCCGCTGGCCAAAGGGAGTCCTGTTGGCCCGGACCAGTATCTTCTCTCCATCCGGCGTCCAGTCGAGCACCAGGTGGTCATACCCGCCACGGGGCGGCATCGCTCCGACATCGGGGTAGAAGGTCAATTGTTTTGGAACGCCGCCTTCAGCAGGGATCAGATAGACCTGACGGGTGCCGGCATACTCACCCGAGAAGGCGATCCACCTGCCGTCGGGACTGAAGCGGGCAAAGAGCTCTATTCCTTCATGGGATGTGAGCCGTTTTGCCTCACCACCGGTCAATGGCGCGGTATAGAGATCACCGGCCCAGGTGAATACCACCTGTTCACCGTTGATGTGGGGAAATCGCAGAAGTCTGGCATCCTCCTGTCGGGCGGACGATTCAGTGGTCAGGCCGACAAGCAGGATCATCGACAGCAACAGGGCGCTTGCACGCTGGGACATGGTCCGTTCCTCCTCGATGGAGCAGGTATATGAGAATGTGGAAATATCAATGTGGGGCTGTATCAGGGATAACGCAATTACCTACCCTGAGGTCGTGCCCGCAGGAGATACCGGCAGAGCGCACCCTCAGAGGATATCCGGCATAATATCACCTCAGAGCAGACTTCAGTCGATAAGAGCGGCCGGGAGAACGGGCGTATCTACTCTTCCCCGTCCTCATCGCCGCATGGCCACAGGAAGAAGGCGATAGCCATCATAAAGAACGTCATGGCGCCACTGAACGCGCCACCCGCGGTGATACCCAGGATCATGCCGGCCGGGAAGATACCGATGGAAAGAATCAGGCCGTAGAGTACGGCGATGGCACCGATCGCGGCTGA
>JALGVQ010000237.1 GCA_025774615.1 bacterium | reverse complement strand
CTTCTCCAGTCCTGTACCGGCTTCCCTGTATTCCGGTTTTGCCCTGGTGATCTTTGGAGAGATCATCCGATTATGGGCAGTATCATATGCCGGAGGCGCAACACGGACCCGGAGGGTAGGAGCCCACAAACTGGTCACAACCGGACCATATGCGCGAACCAGAAACCCGATCTATGCAGGGAATATTTTCATATACTTCGGCTTTGCCTGGGCTGCTGACATCTGGCTGCCATGGTTCTCATTATTCGTTCTGGGGTTCTTCGGATTGCAGTATTACCTGATCATTCTCCTCGAGGAAGAGAAGCTCCAGGAGCTCTGATCATTCTCCTCGAGGAAGAGAAGCTCCAGGAGCTGTTTGAAAGTGACTATCAACTCTACTTTGAATCTGTACCCCGTCTTCTTCCCAGAATCCGGCCTTACACCTCAAACTCAGGTAAAAAGCCAAGCTTTTTCAAAGCTCTGAGACCCGAGGTCAGCACGTTGCTGGCGATACTGGTAACCAGCACCTTTATTGTCGGGCGCTCCTTTCACATCTGGTAGCATTCCTCTCGTCATACTCAATCGGGAACACGATTTCTGATACACATCACCGCCGAATCGTGAAAGCCTCGAGTCTCACCCCGTCGATATCGGTAACGGTGACACGCAACTCATCAGGTGAAACATCCACCCTCGTTACGGCATGAGTTGGTCCGATGAGGAGGTGATAATTATTCTCTCCCTCTGTCGGATCGATCCTCATCAGGTTGTGGGTATGTCCTGAGAGCCAGAGATCGACTCCTGCTTCACGTATGGGCGGTTCGAAATGTTCCCTGACACTCTGAGCCCAGTAACGGTCAGCCCCCCGTGGCGGGATATGTGAGATAACGATACGGAATCGGGCTCTCAGTGCAGTCTCGCTCTGGAGATCTTCCGTCAGCCACCTCGCCTGTTCCTCGCGATAGCGGGTGAAGTCCACCAGGCTGTTGTAATAGCGATGCCCGTCTTCTTTATCCTCGCCTGAATCCAGCACGATGAAGTGGACCGGTCCATGGTCAAAGGAGTAATACGCCCGTCCGTCCTGCAGGGGGATGAAATCAGGGATGCTCCGCGCGAACCGGCCCCGGACCTCGTGGTTTCCACGGGCAAAGATGAACGGCTTTCCGGTCGCATACCCATGAACAGAGGCATCCAGAAATCCGGTGAATATCTGATCAGACCTCATGAAATCGTCGATCATATCGCCGTTGTAGATAGCGAAATCGATGTCCTGCCAGGCTTCGCTCTCGATCATCGTCGCCAGTTCCTCCGCCCGCTCGTGGAGGTCTGAGACCATGCTGAATGAGAAGCGATCCTTCCCCGGATCGAGAGTTGTGAATTCAAACGGATCACTGATGATCGAGTCGCCCCAGGCGACGATATGCTGGCGTTCGTATCCCAGAAAGGCTCTCGAAACCACCCGGTACTGGTAGGTCGTTCCCGGCTCGAGGCCGGTCAGGCGAATGATATGGTTCGCCCTGTCGTTGTCGACCAGACCGTGCCGGCTGCTGATTTCCTGTCTGTCGAACCGGTTATCGAGACCGAATTCGACCCTGGAAACACACTTCCGGTCGGTGTGCCAGACGATCGTCATCGAAGTCGCGGAGGGCAGCTGCAGATATGGTCCGTGAGTGATGACAGGTGCAGTGGAGTCGGTCCGGGCGGCAACAGTCTGCTGAACCGCCGGTCGGGCTACGACCTTCCGGTTCGCCATCCCCGGAGTTGTCAATATCAAGCCTGTGAGCCCGAGCGCGAAGAGATACGATCTACTCATTCATCGGTTCCTTTCGGTATCCGCAAAGAACCGATGATAGGCCCCGGGAGTATCGGGCAGGAACCGTAATCATTACTCTCCGGGGCGGCGGTTTTTACCTTTTCCGTATACGTACTACTCAGGAGGCGGAGAAGCCGATTTCAGGTACTGGTAGAAATCACTGTCTGTAGTGAGTACGAGCATGATGCTGTCGTTCTGCTTCTCTTTATACTCCTCAAGCGTTCTCGAAAAGGCGTAGAACTCGGGATCGCGTCCGTAAGCTTCACCATAAATCCTGGTTGCTGAAGCATCTGCTTCACCCCGGATCTCCTGGACTCTCCGATAGGCCGTGGAGCGGATCTCACGCAGCTCTTTTTCCATGTTGCCCAGAATTTCCGCGCTTCTTCCCTCTCCCTCGGACCGGTATCGGCTGGCGATCCGATTCCGCTCGGAGATCATGCGATCGTACACTTTCTCTCTTACGCTCTGCACGTAGTTGAGATGCTTGATACGGACATCTACTACCTCGATGCCGTATTGAGGGGTCATTATGCGCACTTCCTCCAGGATGGCCCGCGTCATTCTCTCACGTCCGAGCTGGATCTCCCTCATCAGTTCTTCCGCAAGTTCCTGGGGAGTTTCTCCCTCGATCTCACTCTCGGAGGCCTGCCATGTGGTACTGCGAACAAGTTCAACCAGAGGACTGGCCGAGACCAGATCTCTGATCACCGAATCGATGATATCATCCAGTCGGGATTGAGCCCCGTTCTCCGAAGAAACGCTCTCCAGAAACTTCAGTGGCTCCACAATGCGCCACCGTGCCGTGGCATCCACCCAGATAAATTCGCGCCCTGCGGTGGGAATCTGATTCGGGTCACCATCCCAGATGAGGAGACGTTTTTCGAAGCGGAGGATTCTCTGGATAAAAGGGAGCTTTACATGCAGGCCCGCCTCGGCAACGGTAGACCCCACCGGCTTTCCGAACTGAACGATCACTCCCTGCATACCCTCTTCCAGTATGTAGAGGCTTCCGGAAGCCGCTATCACGACCAGCAGCAATACGATTCCCAGAGTGCCCTTAATGGTTCTTGTCATCATTGTCTCAGCTCCCCTGGTATCGAATTGCCCTCACCGGGTGGCGGTGAACTTTGCCCTGGAGGTGGTGGGTTTTCCCCCGGTTTCAGGGGCAGCCATGGGATCAGGTTCTTGAGCTCACTGTCCACGACATATAATCCCGTAGCCTGGCCCAGCATCTCACGCATGGCCTCGATGTACAGGCGCTGCCGGGTGACCTCTGGAACCAGTCGATACTCATTCAGGATGGCAAGGAATCGCGCAGCTTCTCCCTCAGCCATGTTGATTCTCTCAGTGGCGTACCCCTCAGCTTCGGCTATGGACTGTTTCGCTTCCCCCCCGGCTCTTGGGATCACCTTGTTAGCCTGTTCCTGGGCCTCATTGACCATGCGTTCCAAGTCCTGCCTTGCTTCATTGACCTCATTGAAAGCAGGCTTCACCGGGTCGGGTGGAGTCACATCCTGGAGCTCTACAGTGACTATGCGGATACCGGCCTCATATTCTGAGAGTATCCTCTGCATCTCCTCCGCCACCTTGCTGGCAATACCGACACGGCCCACCGTCAACACATCGCTCCCCAACCGGTCGCCGACTACCCGGCGCATAGTCGACTCTGCTATGTCCCTGATGGTGTCTACCGGTTCCCGGACTTTAAAGAAGTAGCTGACCGGATCCTCGATGCGGTACTGGACGATCCACTGGACATCTATGACGTTGAGATCCCCCGTGAGCATGAGAGACTCTTCGGCGAATGTACCGCGCTGGTACTGTGTAACTCTGTCGGCACTTATGGTCCGGAAGCCGAACTCCTCCTTGAGAACCCGGGCTGTTGGAGCATACCGTACCTTCTCAATACCAAGAGGCATCCTGAAGTGTAGACCTGGTCCTGCTGTTCGGACGACCTGGCCAAAGAGCTGGACGACGGCTGTTTCTTCAGGCTGGACTGTGTACCAGCTCGTCGCCAGGAGAATGAGAAGAACAAGGATAGCCAGTATCTGACCGACAAAACGAGGTTTGAACGCGCGGAGCCAACGTTCAGCCTGCTCAAGTATATCCCTGACCCCATCACTCCCCGCCTGCCACTGTTCATTTGACATCTGTATTTCCTTCCCTCAAAGCCTGGAAATAGTCTGTTCCTCTGAGTTAGCCCATCCTGTCAATATCATCGTTTTCAGTCCCGTACAGTAGATTAAAGCACAATGCTCCACGGTGAGATCTTTCGACCACTGCTCAGGTTCTTTTGATCGCAGCATCGCTATCGGTTGCCGGCTGTGCAGCCAACGAACAGCTGGAAGAACTGCAGCCGCAATTAGATCAAGCGCAGCAGGAGCTGCAGGCCATGCGTTCGCAGATTGCCGATCTCGAGGTTCGATTGGCCGAGGCTGGCGATCAGGCAGAAGCCCTGCAGAACCAGAATCGGAACCTCGAAACCACTGCCAGAGGCCTGCGCGACCGGATCGCGATCCTGGAGG
>JALGVQ010000236.1 GCA_025774615.1 bacterium | reverse complement strand
GCCTGCCGGAGAATCAGTCTTCCTCTTCCTCCTCGAGGTCGGCCTGACTGATGACCCTCTGCGTGGCATCATGCGGCATCGGATCGTAATGGCTGAACTCGCGATGATGGGTGGCGCGACCCTGAGTCATCGAACGCAGGGTGGTTGAATACTTGAAGAGTTCCGCAAGAGGTATCCTGGCACGTATCACCTGGAATGGACCTTCCGAGGTGACACCTTCGACCTTCCCTCGTCGGCCTGAGATGTCGGCCATGATATCTCCGGTGAAGTCGTCGGGAACAGTCACCTCGACAATGTAGATCGGCTCAAGCAGGATCGGCCCGGCATCCCTCCAGGCCTCCTTGAACGCCATCGAGGCAGCACGCTGGAACGCCGCGTCGGAGGAGTCCACATCGTGGAACGTACCGTCGTAGAGGGTGACCTGGAAATCCACGCAGAGGTATCCGGCCAGCGCGCCACGCGCGGATGCGCTTTTTACACCCTTATCGACCGACGGGATGAACCTCCCGGGGATGGAGCCACCCACGATCTTGTTCACGAACTCATACCCCTCACCACGGGGCTTCGGATCCATCTTGATCCGTACGTCGGCGAACTGCCCCCGGCCACCCGTCTGCTTCTTGTGACGGGCATGCGCCTCTGACGGTTTTGTGATCGTCTCGCGGTATTTCACCTTTGGCTCGTGAGTCATGATCTCGACACCGAATCGTGCCTTGAGCTTGTTGGCCACGACCTCCAGCTGCACCTCTCCCTGTCCGAAGAGGAGTGTCTGTGCCAGTTCAGGATCAGCGACAACGCTGACCGACGGATCTTCTTCGCACAGTTTCTGCAGGCCGGTTGAGAGCTTCGTCTCATCGCCCTTGCCCATGGCCTCAATGGCCACCCGTATGACCGGGTCAGGGAACGGGATCGGCGGACAGATAAAAGGTTTGGCAGGTACGCAGAGTGTATCACCGGTATGGGTGTTTTTCAGTTTCACCAGCGCCACCAGGTCACCGGCATGGATCGTGTCGACCTCGACCCGGTTATGCCCCTTCATGATGCTGAGGTTGCCGATCCTCTCCTTGGAGGTGCGGGTAGTGTTGAGCACGTCCAGGCCCTGAGCGAGGGTTCCGCCATAGACCCGCAGGAACGAGAGCTCACCCACATGAGCCTCTGAGAGCGTCTTGAACACCTGGCCATAAAAGGGCTCTGAATCATCGCGCGTCCGACTGACCTCTTCTCCCTTCAGATCGGTCCCGATCAGCTCGCCCATATCACCCGGAGCGGGAACCATCTGGGAGATCAGTTCCATCACCCTGCCCGTCCCGACATTGCTCTGCGCCGAGCAGCAGAGCAGCGGGTGCACCGTCTCTTCACGGATGCCCTTGAGGAGCCCGGCCATGATGTCATCGGGACTGAGGTCACCATCCTCGAAGTACTTCTCCATCAGGGCGTCGTCGGCTTCGGCCGCCGCTTCCATCAGGGTCTCCCTCAGGGAAGCCGCCTTCTCAGCCGCCTCATCGGGAATATCGGTCTCGGTATACGATCCCTTTCCGTCCTTCTCGAACACGAGTGCCTTGTTCTTCAGCAGGTCGACGATCGTCGTGAAGCCGGGTCCGGGATTCAGGGGAAACTGCAGAGGAGCGACCCCCGTCCCGAACCGGTCGACCGACGTCTGGATGATGGCGTCGAAATCTGTGTGCTCTTTATCCAGTTTGTTCACCAGGAGGATCCGCGAAACGCCGGCTTCCTTCGCGTACCGCCATACCTGCTCGGTACCGACCTCGAGACCGGCATCAGCCTTCATGATCACGATCGCCGCCTCGACGACAGTGAGCGCGCCCTTCACCTCGGCCAGGAAATCGGCGAATCCCGGAGTATCCAGGATATTCAGCTTCATTCCATCACGCTCGGTGAAGATGAACGACGTGTTGATGGTGATCTGCCGTTCCTTCTCTTCATCGTTGAAGTCGGAGACCGTATTGCCCGCCTCCACGCTCCCGATCCGGCTGATATCACCGGAGGTGGCAAGGAAGGCGTCGACAAGCGTCGTCTTGCCGCAATCTCCATGGCCGACGAAGGCCACGTTTCTGATGGTGTCACTTGTATATTCTTTCACGGTCCTGCCCGTCTGCTGGTTACTGGTTGCTGGTCAACGGTTGCTGAACGTATCTGTTCTCCAGAGGTCCCCCTACTCTTTCGAGCTCCGGAGTTCATACCCGCCGCTGTTGAGTTTCGCCAATGCTGCTTCACTGTCAGAGAAATAATCCTTTGTAAATCTGCTCACGTACTTCGTTAGAAGCACCAGGGCGATCAGGTTCGGTATCGACATGAATGCATTGAAGGTGTCACCCACATACCAGACGATGTAGAGATGGTCGCCCTGCAGGAGCGCTCCCACAAAGAGCAGCACCAGAAATGTATATCGATACCATTTCACCACCGCAGCGCCGGCGAGGTACTTGAAACACTGTTCCCCGTAATAACACCACGCGAGCAGGGTCGAATACCCGAAGAGGAACGAGGCGATCGGTATGACCCAGCCGAGGGGGAGCACAGCGTTGAAGGCGTGAGCTGTAAGCGCTGTCGATGTTAGGTTGCCCTCGATACCGACACCCCGCCAGGCGTCGGTCAACTTGTAGGCGCCGGTGAGCACAATGCTCAGGGTGGTCAGCGTGTTCACGATGATCGTGTCGATAAAGGTCCCGGTCATGGCCAGCAGACCGTTCTTGGCCGGGTCGTTGCTCTTGGAGGCGGCCTGGGCGATCGCGGCTGAACCGAGCCCCGATTCGTTCGAGAGGACTCCCTTGCTCACACCCTGGCTGATCGCCATCCGCATACTGGATCCGATCAGCGCGCCGGCCATTGCCCTGATTCCGAAAGCCGACTCGAAGATGACCTTGAAGGCGGCCGGGATCTCGGTGAACTTCGCCACCAGGATGACGATCGCGCCCAGGAAGTAGAAGACGATCATCGTGGGAACGAGCCGCTCGGTCACTTCACCGATACGTTTGATCCCGCCGATGATAACCAGTCCGACAGTGAAGGTGAGAACGATCGCCGAGACGATGAAGGGGACGCCGAACTGATCGTTGAAGGCCAGTGCCATCGAGTTCGACTGGGCCATGTTCCCGGTGCCCAGCAGAGCAGTAGCTGCTCCTGCCACAGCGAAGAATGCGCCGAGGAACTTGCCGACCTTCGGCCACGGTACCGCGTCACGGGCATAGTACATCGGCCCGCCGCTCATGGTGCCGTCTTCCATGACCCGCCGGAAGCGAACGCCGAGGAACCCTTCGGCGTACTTCGTGGCCATGCCGAAGAACCCGGCGACCCACATCCAGAACGGTGCGCCCGGCCCACCGACCGCGATCGCGGTCGCGACACCGGCGATATTCCCGTTCCCGACTGTGGCTGCCAGAGCGGTCATCAGGGCAGCGAAGGGGCTGATATCACCCTCCCCTTCAGAGGAACGACTCTCCTTGCCGAACACCAGCTTGATTGACTTGACCAGTTTGGTTATCTGGATACCGCGAGTAGCGAATGTCAGGAGGATTCCCGTTCCCACGAGGAGAATGATCAAGGGTGTACCCCAGAGGAAATCCCGGATATTGGTGATGTGGATCAGGATCTGGTCCAAGAACTCGGTCATATGACCCCCATCTGGCAAGAGGAGAGGCAGCGGCGACTGAAATAATACCTGCCATCAGCCATACCGTGTTCGAACAGGCGGCACGTTACCTCAGAGACCCATGCATGTCAACCGGTCAGAGAGCCCTGTCAGGAGGTTTTCATCTGACCGCTCTTCGATGCCTCCGGAGCATAAGAGAACGGGGAGCCGGGCGATGCCGGCTCCCCGCAGATTCCCGTCCTGATCCGGTGGAAAATGGTGGGCCTAGCTGGACTTGAACCAGCGACCTCACGCTTATCAGGCGTGCGCTCTAACCAGAGCTGAGCTATAGGCCCGTAGTATACATCCCTGCAATCCAAGGTGGGAATATACGGGTGAGAGAGCCAGTGTCAACCATGCGGCCCC
>JALGVQ010000235.1 GCA_025774615.1 bacterium | reverse complement strand
GCCGCATTCGAGCGGTGCCGACGCTTGTCACCTGACATGACACTAGAGTCCGAATGGCTTCGGATTCAGATCGTTCTCCTCGCAATATCGCCGCAGATCGTGAGAGACCGCGCGGAACACGAGTCCGACCACGAACGCATCATCAAGCCACCCGAGTCCGGGTATGATGTCCGGGATGAGGTCGAACGGTCCCACAATATAGAGCAGGGCGAAAAAAATCGTCCAGATCGTCCTCATCGGCAGACGCCTGTATCTGCCGCTGTGGTAATCGCTGACGATCATCACCAGGAGATGAATCCTCCCGGCCATCCTCGCCGGACCCTTGAACCGGTTCTCAGCCAGCCAGTCATGGGACCGGGCCAGCAGACCGCTCAGTCGCCCCTCGGGAACGTGCCGGGCCGCCTCTTTTTCAGAGACTTTTCTGCGTCGGAATGCGCTCATGCTATGACTGTAACGGTCTGGTGAAGCGGGAGCAACAGCAGGATCGATAGTGGTATCATGTCACGGTTGCTGCATGACAGGACACTACTCGTTGTTGAGCGCTTCAACAGGTGGGATGGTAACAGCCCGCCGCGCGGGCAGTGATACCGAGACGACCGCTGTAACGACAACGAAGAGCGGGATCACGATGAAACTGAGTGGATCGACAGTACTCACTTCGTAAAGCTGGCTTTCCAGAAACCTGGTTGTCACGATCGCGCCTGCCACACCTATCCCGATCCCGTAGAGTACAGGTGTCAGTCCCTGTTTCATCACGAGCTGCAGGATATTGGTCCGACCGGCTCCGAGGGCTATCCGGATACCCAACTCCCGGTATCGTTGACTGACCGTGTAGGAGATAACGCTGTAGATTCCCACCGCGGCAAGGATGGCAGCTGTCAGAGCAAAGATCTCCAGGAGAAGGCTGAGGAACCGGCTGTCGGCCACATTGTCGGCCAGCACCTCCTCCATCGTGGTGAGAGCGTAGACCGGCTGATCGGGATCCACATCCAGGACCGCCTGTCGCATTGAGGGCAGGAGCGCTGCAGGATCGCCGGCGGTACGGGCCACTACCGACATGTAGACCCACGGATCCTGCGGGAAGGGAAGATAGACCTCCGGTTCAGGGGCTACATCGAGGTTGAAATGACGAATGCTCCCGACCATCCCCACGATCGTGACCCAACTCGACTCATTGTCATAATCGCCGAAGTTGATGCGCTTCCCGACCGGGTCCTCCCCGGGGAAGAACCGGCGGGCCATCGTCTCGCTCACGATCGCCACTCCGGGTGAGTCCTCATCGGCATCATCGAGCTCGGTGAAGAAGCGTCCCGCGAGGAGAGGGATCCGCATGGTCGTGAAGTAACCGGAACTCACCACCTGGTATTCCGTCACCGGATCGGTACCCGGTTCCGGCTGCGGCACCCCTTCGATGAGGAAGGTGAGCGTGGCGGCCGATCCACTAAGCGGCAGGGCCATCACGGCGCCAGCCGATTCCACTCCCGGCAGCGCGCTCACCCGATCGATCACATCCTGGAAGAACCGGGCGATCTGTTCGTTCTCGGGATAGCGGCTCTCCGGCACGTTGATCCTGGCTACCGCCACACCGGAAGGATCCAGGCCGGGATCGACCGCCCTGAGCCGGGCGAGACTCTGCACCATGAGGGCCGCGCCGATAAGGAGGACCAGGCAAAGCGCCGTCTCGGTCACCACCAGTGACTCGCGCATCCAGCGGCGACGACGGCTCTCGGAAGTCCTGTACCCCCCTTCCCTGAGGGCTGACTGCAGGTCGGTCCCCGAGAGCATCCAGGCCGGAAGAAGGCCGAAGACGACACCGGTGACAACTGAGATCGAGACGCAGAAGACCAGGACCGGCAGGTCGAGCGAGATTACGCCCAGACGCGAGACGGCATCGGGAGCGAGCTTGACCAGTAAACCGGTACCCCAATAGGCAAGGAGGATGCCTGCAGCTCCTCCGGCCAGCGAGAGGAGCAGGCTCTCGGTAAGAAGCTGCCGGATGAGTCGGCCCCGATCGGCCCCCATCGCTCCACGCACCGACATCTCGAGCTGACGACCGAGAGCCCTTGACATGAGGAGATTCGCCACATTGGCGCAGGCAATAAGGAGCACCAGCGCAACCGCCACCAGGAGGATGAGCAGAGCCGGGCGGACATTGCCGGTCAGGACCTCTGTGTAGGAAACGACCCCCGCATCATCGTTGCAGTTGCTGTCAGCGAACTCCTCCCGCAAGCGGGTGGCTATGGCCGATATCTGGGCATCGGCCTTCCCGATCGTGGCATCTTCCTGAAGTCTACCCACTACCCGGAAGAAGCCCAGACCGCGGATCTCGTTCCAGTTCTCTCCCAGTGAAAAGGTCGGCGCCGGGACACCGTATTCGTACGCCCGCACCCAGAGATCGTAGTCGGCGGTGTAGTTGAATCCCGGCGGCATCACACCGAGGATCACATGCGAACGGTCGTTCAGGACGATCGTCGTGCCGACGAGTCCCGGATCAGCACCGAACCGGGATTGCCAGATCCGGTGGCTGAGCACCACCACGGCTTCCTCATCTGACTCCCCCGGCTGGAATGTACGACCCAACAACGGGTCCACACCGAAGATGGCGAAGAAACCGGGCGAGACACTCCCACCCCGGAGTCGCTCCGGCCCATCGCTGCCGAGCAGATTGTAGTTGTGGGTCCGGAAGCCCGCCAGATGCTCGATGGTATTTACCTCGGCCTGCCAATCGAGGAAATTGGCAGGTGAGGTGGAGGTAGACAGGGTGTTTTCAGTGGGTGATGAGACGGAGATGACCAGGTCAGGCCGGTCGAAGGGAAGAGGTCGGAGGAGGACGGTGTTCACCACACTGAAAATGGCAGTGCAGGCGCCGATACCAAGTCCCAGCGCAAGGATGGCGGCCAGGGTAATCTCCGGCTTTCGTAGAAGCGACCTGAGACCGAAGCGGAGATCGAAAAGGAATGCGTCCATGGGCGTGATTATCCCTTCCTGGTCAAATGCCCTGGGGCAGGACGCTACCAGTCAGGGCGGCGGTTCCTTTCAAAGGGTTCTGGAGGCCGGGTGCGCTGTCGCGCTTCCTGGTTGGTCTCCCAGTCCCAGAGGGTGATTTCCTTCAGGTCCGCCTTGGCCATCTCATAGCCGATGAGAGCCGTCAGGTGGAGCGTGCGGGTTCTGGATAACTGGTCCTGCGCCTGCGCCAGCTCGGTAAAGGTAATCTCACCCCGGTCGAACCGTCTCTGGGTGAACCCATAGGAGGTCTCGGCGACCTGAACGTTCGCCTCCTGAATGGAGAATCGCCGCATCGCGCTCTCCACCGCCCGCACCCGATCGGTCACCATCCTGATCAGTTCCTGCCGAACTTCATCCACCTGCCGGTCAGTGACCTGTATCTGCGATGCGAGACGCTCGACGAGGGATGCATTCCTGCCCCAGTCGAAAATCGGGACCTGCAGGGTCAGGGTCACGTTCGTGTTCGGACTGCGGTTATCCCTGTTCAGGGCCTCCTCAATATGGATCGACCAGGCATCTCCGGGCAGAGCAGAGAGGCTTGAGTTCCCGGTGAGGTCGTAGCCTACATTCAGCTGGAGATCGGGACGACCGATGCTCTTCTGCTGTTTCAGCTGCAGCTGGAGCAGTTCCTGCCCGATCTCGGCGCGCCGCATGTCAGAACGGTTATCAAAGGCGAGCTGCAGCGCCCTGTCGAGATCGACTTCGATCGGTCGGTACTCGATATTGGCATCGGTCCAGATACGCTGGTCGAGGGAAATTCCGACCAGCCGGTTGAATGCGAACTGCTGCTGTTCCAGGAGATTCCTCGCGCTTTCGAGCGCGTCGAGGTCGTTCATCCTTGTTACATCGAGCCGCATGACGTCGGTCTGTGCCAGCAGGCCGGCGTTGAAGCGGTTGACACCGGACTGATGGTTCCGCTCACTCTGCTGATAGAGCGTGTCAGCCAGACCGAGCGCTGTCTGCTGGGCAAAGAGCGCATAGAACTGCCTCGTTACCTGATTGATGCGCTGC
>JALGVQ010000048.1 GCA_025774615.1 bacterium | reverse complement strand
CTTGCTCTGCAACTCGGTGATCGCCGCGGTCAGCGTCGTCTTGCCGTGGTCCACGTGACCGATCGTCCCCACGTTCACGTGAGGCTTCGTTCGCTCGAATTTCTCCTTGGCCATCAGATCACTCTCTTTGTTTCTACCGGCTCACACCAGGACGCCGGATGTCTGATCAATGATCTCTTTCTGAATTCCGACAGGCACCTGCTCGTAGCGCCCGAACTGCATCGTGAATATGGCACGCCCCTGGGTCGTCGACCTCAGTGCCGTGGCGTACCCGAACATCTCTGACAGCGGGACTTCGCTGTCGATCACCTGTGCTTCGGCCCGATTCCTGAGATTTTTCACCTTCCCGCGTCTGGACGTCAGTTCGCCGATGACATCCCCCACATATTCCTCGGGGGTCACCACCTCGACATCCATGATCGGTTCCAGCAGGACCGGGCCGGCCTTGCGGGCGGCGCTCTTCAGTCCCTGGGACGCGGCAATCTTGAAGGCCATCTCACTCGAATCGACCTCATGATACGATCCGTGCAGAAGGGTTACTTCGATATTCTCCAGCTGGTAGCCGGCCAGCACACCGTTGCGCATGGCCTCTTTGACGCCCTGCTGCACCGAGGGGATATACTCCCGCGGTATCACACCGCCGACGATCTTGCTCACAAAGACAAGTCCGCTGCCCGGATCGCCCGGTCCGACCTGCATGACGATGTGGGCGTACTGCCCCCTGCCGCCGGTCTGCCGTACGAAGCGTGTCTCCTCCTCAACCACTTTCGTGATCGACTCCCGATACGCAACCTGGGGTCGCCCCACGTTGGCGGCAACCTTGAACTCCCTCAGGAGCCTGTCGACCAGTATCTCAAGATGGAGCTCACCCATTCCGTGGATGAGCGTCTGGCCGGTCTCGCTGTCGGTACGCACCTGAAAGGTCGGATCCTCCTCGGCCAGTTTGGCGAGGCTTGTTGCCAGCTTCTCTTCATCAACCTTCGATTTCGGTTCGATCACCACCGAGATCACCGGCTTCGGAAAATTCATTGTCTCCAGCACAACCGGGTGGGCCTCGTCACAGAGGGTGTCACCCGTACCGGTACTCTTGAGTCCTACCGCGGCGGCGATCTCCCCGGCATGGACCACATCCAGCTCCTCACGCTTGTTGGCGTGCATCTGGAGGATACGCCCGATCCGCTCCTTGCGGTGCGATCGGGGGTTGTAGACGTACGATCCGGCCTTCAGCGTGCCTGAGTAGACCCGGAAATAGGTCAGTCTGCCCACGAACGGATCGGTCACGACCTTGAACGCCAGAGCGCTGAACGGCTCATTGGCGTCGGGACTCCGCTCAACCTTCTCATGCTCCCTTGTGGGCACCACTCCCATCACCGGAGGTATGTCCATCGGTGAAGGCAGGTAGTCGAGAACCGCATCGAGCAGCTTCTGTACCCCTTTATTCTTGTACGATGAGCCACAGAAGACAGGCACCATGTTGCCATCCAGGGTAGCCTGCCGGATGGCCGCCTTGATCTCGGCCTCCTCGATCGGCTGGTCATCAAGGAATTTCTCGAGCAGTGTGTCGTTGTATCCTGCCACACACTCGAGGATCTCCTGGCGAAAGCTGTTGGCCTGTTCCCGATGGCTGTCGGGAATCTCTGCCTCTTCGACCTTCACACCCTGGCTGGCCTCATCGTAGAAGTAGGCCTTGTTACGGATGAGGTCGATGATGCCGGTGAACATCTCACCTGCGCCGACAGGGAGCTGGACCGGCAGGATTGGTGCTCCGAGCCGCTCTTTCATCTCTTCGAGGACCCGCAGGAAGTCTGCCCCCATGCGATCCATCTTGTTCACATACGCGATACGAGGGACGTGGTACCGGTCTGCCTGCCGCCAGACAGTCTCTGATTGAGGCTCGACACCGCCGACAGCACAGAACACGGCGATGGCACCGTCGAGCACACGGAGTGATCGTTCCACTTCAACAGTGAAATCGACGTGCCCCGGTGTATCGATGATGTTGATCCGGTGATCGCGCCAGTACGTCGTGGTCGCAGCCGAGGTGATGGTGATCCCCCGCTCCTTCTCCTGCTCCATCCAGTCCATCGTCGCGGCACCCTCATCCACCTCACCAATACGGTGCACGCGTCCTGTATAGAACAGGAAGCGCTCGGTGGTAGTGGTCTTACCAGCATCGATATGGGCCATGATGCCGATATTCCTGACCATCTCTAGGGGTACGCTTTGTGGCACTTATAGCTCCTCCGGATCAGTCCCTGCTTATGAGACACGCCTCCGGAGGGCGCATCCGCGGGATCTCGTTGACTGTTTTCGGGCGAAGTTGGATGCAGGCGGCGGCAGGGATCAGAGCGAAATAAGACGGTTACCAGCGATAATGTGCGAAGGCCTTGTTCGCTTCCGCCATCCGGTGCGTATCGTCTTTCTTCTTGATTGTTGCACCCTCGCCGCGCGAGGCGGCAAGGAACTCGGCGGCAAGCCGCTGGGCCATTGTGTGCTCTGGTCGGTCCTTCGAGTTGGAAATGAGCCATCTGAACGACAGTGCGGTCGAACGGTTCCTGCTGATCTCGACCGGCACCTGGTACGTGGCTCCTCCAACCCGCCTTGACTTCACCTCAACCTGGGGCTTGGCGTTGTTGACCGCCTTTTCAAAGGTGGCCAGTCCTTCACCCCCGGTAACGCTTTCGATGCGCTCGATCGCTTCGTAGAAGATCCGCTCTGAGAGCGATTTCTTCCCCTGGCGCATCAGGTTGTTGATAAACCGGGTAACCAGCGTGGATCCATAAACCGGATCCGGTTTGATTTCCCTCTTCTCTGCTCTTTTGCGACGGGGCATTCGGTCCCCCTACTTGGGCCGCTTGGTGCCGTATTTGGAACGTCTCTGCATCCTGTCATCCACACCACTGGTATCCAGAACTCCCCGGATAATGTGGTAACGGACACCGGGAAGGTCTTTCACACGACCTCCACGGATCAGAACGATGGAGTGTTCCTGTAAATTATGCCCTTCTCCCGGGATGTAGGCTGTCACCTCATGCCGGTTTGTGAGACGGACACGCGCCACCTTACGGAGGGCTGAGTTCGGCTTCTTGGGAGTCGTTGTGTACACACGCGTACACACTCCCCGTCTCTGCGGTGAACCCTGCAGAGCGGGTGCTGTACCCTTCTTCCGGACTTTCTTTCGGCCCTTCCGGACCAGCTGGTTTGTGGTGGGCAAAACTGTCTCTCCACGTCAATTAGTCCCGCTATCGGGACAGACTAGCAAATTAGGACAGAACTCTCATATGTCAACGGCCAAAACGCCCGAAATGCGCTTATTTTCAGGTAGTTATGGCCTTTCCCGTCTCAATGGCACCCGAGGCGACATCTGCCTCGTGCTGCGCTTCGATTTCTGACTGGATCGCTTCACCCAGTGCATCCAGCTCCGGATCGTACACACCCAGAGTCCGATAAGCCCGAACGCCTGTTCCCGCGGGAATGAGCTGGCCGACGATGACGTTCTCCTTCAATCCCATGAGTCTGTCGGTCTTCCCCCGGATAGCCGCGTCGGTAAGCACTCTGGTGGTCTCCTGGAACGAAGCCGCCGAGATCCATGATTCGGTCGTGATCGAGGCATTGGTGATACCGAGCAGGACCGGCTCGAACGTTGCCGGGCTCCCCCCCGCCTCCACGGTCTTGCTGTTCTCGTCCTGGAAGTGGAACCGATCGACGATCTCGTCCTCGAGCAGTGCTGAGTCTCCCGGATCCACCACGCGAACCTTCTGGAGCATCTGGCGGACAATGACCTGGATGTGCTTGTCATTGATCGCCACGCCCTGGAGGCGGTAGACCTCCTGGATCTCGTTCACCAGGTACTCCTGTACCTTGCCGACACCCATGATACCAAGGATGTCGTGAGGGTTGACGCTTCCCTCGGAGAGACGCTCACTGGCCTCCACGAAGTCACCCTCATGCACCAGGATGTGCTTTCCGTACGGGATCTTGTAGGTGCGGGTCTCGTTCTCCCCCTCTACAAAGATCTCTCTGGCTCCACGCACCGTCCCGCCGAACTTCACTACCCCATCGATCTCGGTAACGACGGCCGGTTCTTTCGGCTTGCGCGCCTCGAAGAGCTCCGCGACACGGGGCAGACCACCCGTGATATCCCGTGTCTTCGAGATCTCGCGGGGGATCTTCACCAACACGGCACCGGCGGTGACCTTCTGGCCGTCCTTGACCTGAAGGAGTGAGCCGGTCGGGAGGATGTAGCTCGCCCGCGATTTACCCTTCTCGTCCACGATGCCGACCTGTGGGGTCAGGCTCTTGTCACGGGACTCGATGATGACCTGTTCCTTCGATCCGGTCTGTTCATCCAGCTTCTGGCGAACGGTCAGCTCATCACGGATATCCTTGAATGAGATCTTCCCGTCATACTCGGTAAGAATCACCGTGGAATAGGGATCCCACTCATACAACTTCTCACTCTTCTCCACATCCTGACCGTCTGCAACCAGGATGGAAGCGCCGTACGGTACGTTGTATTTCGAGAGGATGTGATCCCGGTCGTCCTTGACGAGGATCTTCCCGGTACGGTTCAGAGCCACTACTCTGCTGCCCTCTTCGAGCTTCTGCTCGACCAGCTGCACACCCTTGAACTCGATCCGGCCCGACTGCTTGACAATGATCTCAGACTGTTCAGTGATACGACTGGCGGTTCCACCGATATGGAAGGTTCTCAGGGTGAGCTGGGTACCCGGCTCACCGATACTCTGGGCTGCCATGACCCCCACTGCCTCACCGATGTTCACCATGCGGCCCGTGGCCAGGTTCCGGCCGTAACACTTCTGGCAGATCCCCCGTCGAGACTCACAGGACAGTACCGACCGGATGAGGACACTCTCGATACCGGCGTCTTCGATCCGCTCGGCCACCGATTCGGTGATCTGCTCACCAGCGCCGAGGATCAGTTCATCGGAACCTGCGTCCCGGATATCCTCCAGCACCACGCGACCGAGGATCCGGTCACGCATCGGCTCGATGATCTCCTCACCATCTTTCAGATCGCTGGTCCAGATACCCTTGATGGTACCGCAATCATTGTCGGTGATGATCCCGTCCTGCGCGACGTCGACAAGACGTCGGGTCAGATAGCCGGCGTCAGCGGTCTTCAGAGCCGTGTCCGCAAGACCCTTGCGCGCACCGTGGGTCGAGATGAAGTACTCGAGCACGCTCAGACCTTCACGGAAGTTCGCGGTGATGGGGTTCTCGATGATTTCTCCCACCTGACCGGTGATCTTCTTCTGTGGCTTGGCCATGAGGCCCCGCATACCTGCGAGCTGGCGGATCTGCTCCTTCGATCCACGGGCACCGGAGTCGGCCATCATGTAGACCGGGTTGAATCCGTTCCGGTCTGCCGCCATATGCTGGAACATGGTCTCCGAGACATCCGAGGTCGTGTGGGTCCAGACGTCGATGATCATGTTGTAGCGCTCGGAATCCGTGATGATCCCGCGGCTGTACATCTTCTTTATCCGCTCGACCTCTTTATGGGCCATCTCCACCATCTTCATCTTCTCAGGCGGAATCGTAATGTCATCAATACCGACCGTTGTGCCGGAGAGCGTGGCGTACTTGAAGCCGGTGTCCTTCAGCCGGTCGAGATATTCGACCGTACCACGGTTGCCGACCAGACGGTGCACCCGGCCCACGAGCGCTTCCACTGATTTCTTGTTGAGGGTCTCATTGACGAAGGAAATACCTTCGGGGACGATCTCGTTGAAGAGGATCCGGCCGACGGTCGTCTCGAGGATCTGGCCGTCGATACGCAGTTTGACCTTTCCGTGGAGATCAACCTCATCGAAATGGTAGGCCATGGTCGCCTCTTCGACACTTGCGAAGGGGAATTTCATGCCGCGTGCCTCAGGATCCGACTTGGTCATGTAGTAGATACCAAGCACCATATCCTGTGTCGGAATGGTGATCGGGCGACCGTGCGCGGGTGACAGCACGTTATGGGTCGCCAGCATCATCATCCTCGCCTCGAGGTTTGCCTCGAAGGAGAGGGGCACGTGGACAGCCATCTGGTCGCCATCGAAGTCAGCGTTGAACGCTACACAGACCAGCGGGTGCAGGCGGATGGCCTTACCCTCCACCAGCACCGGCTGGAACGCCTGGATACCCAGACGGTGCAGTGTCGGCGCGCGGTTCAGCAGTACCGGATGGTCCTTGATGATCTCCTCAAGGATGTCCCAGACCTCCGGGCGCTCACGTTCCACAAGCTTTTTGGCGCCCTTGATGGTCTGTACCAGCCCCCGCTCTTCCAGTTTTCGGATGATGAACGGCTTATAGAGCTCGAGGGCCATCGTCTTGGGCAGTCCGCACTGGTGCATCTTGAGTTCGGGCCCGACCACGATCACCGAACGGCCGGAATAATCGACCCGCTTCCCGAGCAGGTTCTGCCGGAAGCGTCCCTGCTTCCCCTTGAGGAGGTCGCTCAGTGACTTGAGCGCCCGGCTTCCGGTACCACGAACGGCGCGACTGCGGCGGCCATTATCGAGCAGCGCGTCCACAGCCTCCTGGAGCATTCTCTTCTCATTCCGGAGAATCACTTCGGGAGCCTTGATATCGATGAGCTTCTTCAACCGGTTATTCCGGTTGATGACCCGACGATAGAGATCGTTCAGATCGCTCGTGGCGAACCGGCCACCTTCGAGCGGCACCAGCGGCCGCAGGTCGGGCGGGATCACCGGCAATGCGTCAAGGATCATCCAGGCCGGCTTGTTCTCCGAGTGGCGGAATGCCTCCACCACCTTCAGCCGCTTCAATGCCTGTTTTTTACGCTGCTGGCTCGTTTCTATCCGGGCCTGGGTCCGCAATTCGGCACTCAGCTCATCGACGTCGATCTCGTCGAGCATCCTCTTGACCGCGGGCGCGCCCATATCGGCGACGAAGGTACGATCCTCATCGCGCAGATTCCGGTAGTCCTCTTCGGCGAGCAGCTGTCCCTTCTCGAGCTCGGTATTGCCCGGGTCGAGGATCAGATACGATTCGTAGTAAAGCACCCGCTCGAGGTCCCGGACCGTGAGGTTCAGGAGATACCCGATAGTCGACGGCAGGCTCTTGAAATACCAGATGTGAGAGACAGGTACCGCGAGCTCGATGTGCCCCATCCGTTCCCTGCGTACGCGGGACTGTGTTACTTCCACACCGCATCGATCACAGATGACACCGCGATAGCGGATCCTCTTGTATTTCCCGCAGTGACACTCCCAGTCCTTCACCGGACCGAAGATGCGTTCGCAGAAGAGTCCATCCTTCTCCGGCTTGAACGACCGGTAGTTAATGGTCTCAGGCTTGGTGACTTCTCCGAACGACCAGCCACGGATCACTTCAGGGCTCGCCAGCTGGATAGTAAGTGCACTGAACCGGGGCGAGTATGATTGGGGATTTGAGAAGAGCTGAACCATCAGTTCGTCTCCTCATCGTTATCGACATGGATGATCACATCCAGACCGAGGCTGTTCAGTTCCTTGACCAGCACGTTGAATGACTCGGGAACACCCGGTTCAGGCGGGTTCTCCCCCTTCACGATTGATTCATATATACGTGATCGTCCGGCGACATCGTCGCTCTTGAAGGTCAGGATCTCCTGGAGGGTGTAGGCAGCTCCATATGCTTCGAGCGCCCATACCTCCATCTCACCGAATCGCTGGCCACCGAACTGGGCTTTCCCGCCCAGCGGCTGCTGCGTCACAAGACTGTACGGACCGATCGACCGGGCGTGGATCTTGTCATCCACCAGGTGAGAGAGCTTCATCATGTAGACGTACCCTATCGTGACCTCCTGCTTGATCTTCTCACCAGTGCGGCCATCCCAGACCCTCGTCTTGCCGCTTTCCGGGAGGCCTTCCTTCTTGAGCCAGTCACGGATTTCATCCAGTTTTGCGCCGGCGAACACCGGTGTTGCTACATGCTGGCCCGTGGCGGCGGCGGCCCAACCAAGGTGCGCCTCGAGTACCTGGCCGATATTCATCCGGCTCGGAACTCCGAGGGGATTGAGAACCATATCTACCGATGTGCCATCATCCAGATAGGGCATATCCTCATACGGCACGATCTTGCTGACCACACCCTTGTTCCCGTGGCGCCCGGCCATCTTGTCACCCACCGCCAGCTTACGCCGGCGTGCGATAAAGACTTTAACCAGCTGATTCACGCCGGGGGGAAGCTCATCACCACGCTGGATCTTGTCGATCTCCAGCGTTTCCCGCTCCTCCATCTCCTCGAGCATCTGGGAGCAGAGGATAATGGCCTCACGGATCTGCTTGTTGATCTTCGGATCGTCAGTCCACTGATCGTCAGCGGCATAGATTTCATTGTGATCGAAGAGGAATCCGCTCAGGACTTCTTGCGTCCATTTGCCCTTCTGTACCTTCACCCGGTTGGTGCCTACCGTGCGGATGTCACCGACCCTGGTGTTCAGGAGCAGTTCTCTGATGAAGGTGTCGCGATCCTTCTGCAGCATGGAACGGCGTCGTTCGAACCGGTCCCGCGCCTGATCAACCTGCTTGACGTCTTCTTTCTTGGTCTTGTCGTCCCGCTCCTTGCGGGAGAAGACCTTGGTATCGATGACGATCCCGTTCATCCCAGGAGGAGCCTTCAGGCTGGCATCTTTCACATCACCGGCCTTTTCACCGAAGATCGCTCTCAGGAGCCGTTCCTCCGGAGAGAGCTCGGTCTCACCCTTGGGAGTCACCTTCCCGACCAGGACATCCCCGGCCTCTACCAGCGCTCCGAGTCGGACAATTCCGAGTTCATCGAGGTTCCGGATGGCGCTTTCACCTACATTGGGGATCTCACGTGTAATCTCTTCGGGGCCCCGTCTGGTGTCCCGGACCTGTATCTCATATTCTTCGACATGAATCGATGTGTAGACATCTTCTCTTACGAGCCGCTCCGAAACGACGATGGCGTCCTCGAAGTTGTAGCCCATCCACGGCATGAACGCGACAAGCACATTCTTTCCGAGCGCCAGTTCCCCGCCCTCGGTCGCCATACCATCGGCGATAATGTCACTGGCTTTGACCTTGTCACCCACCCGGACAAGCGGCTTCTGGTTGATGCAGGTGTTCTGGTTCGTCCGCTTGAACTTGACCAGTCGGTACTCGTCTATCTCTGAGACGTTGAAACCCCTGGCCTTCGATGAGGATCGCTTGATAAGGATCATATCGGCAGTGACCTTGGTCACCGTACCCGCTTCCTGGGCAATCACGACCGCCCCTGAATCGCGGGCAGCCCTCGACTCCATACCGGTGCCGACCAGCGGTGCGTCGGGCCGAAGCAGCGGAACCGCCTGTCGCTGCATGTTCGATCCCATCAGGGCCCGGTTCGCGTCATCATGCTCCAGGAACGGGATCAGTCCCGCAGCCACGCTCACCAGCTGTGTCGGAGAAACATCCATGTACTGGACTTCCTCCGGCGTCACGATCGGGTAGTCGTCACGGACCCTGGCCTTGATGAACTCGTTCACGAAGCGGCCGTACCGATCGAGCGGCGCGTTCGCCTGGGCAACGATGTAGGGATCCTCCTGATCGGCGGTCAGAAATTCTATCTCTTCGGTCACCTTGCCGTTCTCAACTTTCCGGTACGGCGTCTCGATGAAACCGAACGGATTGATCCGGGCGTAGGTGGCAAGTGAAGAGATCAGACCGATGTTCGGACCCTCAGGGGTCTCGATCGGACAGATCCGTCCGTAGTGGGTGTGGTGAACGTCACGTACCTCGAATCCCGCGCGTTCCCTCGTGAGACCACCAGGTCCCAGTGCCGAGAGTCGGCGCTTGTGTGTGAGTTCGGCCAGAGGATTGGTCTGATCCATGAACTGGCTGAGCTGGCTCGATCCGAAGAACGCGTTGATGACGGCCGAGACCGTCCGGGCATTCACCAGTTCCTGGGGGGTCAGAGATTCGGTGTCCCGAAGGCTCATCCGCTCCTTGATGGTACGGGCCATACGGGAGAGGCCCACGCTGAACTGATTCGAGAGGAGTTCGCCGACAGTGCGTGCCCGTCGGTTCCCCAGGTGGTCGATATCGTCGACCTCGCCCTGGGCATTTCTCAGTCTGAGGAGTTCGCTGATAATGGCGATGAAATCGGTCTTATCAAGGATACGCTGATCGATCGGGATATCGAGCTTCAGACGGGTATTCATCCGGTACCGACCGACCTCACCCAGGTCGTACCGCTTCGGATTGAAGAAGAGTCTTTCCAGCAGCTGACGCGCAGTATCGACATTCGGCGGATCGCCCGGCCTCAGGAGCCCGTAGATCCGGTAGAGCGCTTCTTCGGTGCTTCTTGTCGGATCCTTGGCAAGCGCGTTCTCGATGACCGGAGCTTCCCGGCGAGTGTCATCAGAGACGATGACCGCGACCTTCTTGATCTTGTGGTCAACCAGGAAGAGGAGCACGTCATCATCGATTGACTCTCCGGCTTCCTTGAGGATCTCACCTGTATCGGTATCGATCGCCGGTTCGGCAAGCGTGCGTCCGACTGCCTTCTCATCGACTTTGATCTTCTCGTTCTCGTAGAAGAGATTCAGTATCTCTTCATTCGAACTGAATCCGATCGCGCGCAGCAGGACCGTCACCGGCTGCTTCCTCCTGCGGTCGATGTGTACATACATGACGTCGGAGACATCGTGAGAGAACTCGAGCCATGATCCACGGAACGGAATAATGCGGGCTGAATAGAGCCGCTTCCCGTTCGGGTGGATCGTCTCGTCGAAGAACACACCAGGTGAACGGTGGAGCTGGGTCACAATGACCCGCTCGGCGCCATTCACGATAAAGGTGCCCCGATCGGTGATCAGGGGAAGCTCACCGAGATAGGTGCTCTGCTCTATGATATCCTTGACCCTCTTCTCCTCACCCTCGGAGTCACGGATAATGAGCCGCAGACGCGCCTTGAGACTGGCGGCATACGTCATGTTTCTGTCTTTGCACTCATCGACAGAGTATTTGGGCTGCCCAATCGCGTAATCGATGAATTCCAGTGTGAAGTTCCCGTGCACGTCCGTGACCGGGAAGATCTCCTGGAAAACCGCCTGGAGACCCTGGTTCGCCCTTTTCGACGGGGCGACCATGGCCTGCAGGAACGACTCATACGATTGGAGCTGTACGGCAAGCAGGTTCGGCAGATCCACGGGCGCGGACAGTTTGCCAAAACTGTGCCGATCGATGGTTCCGGTCCTCATCGCCAAGGCAGATCACTCCTTTGACTGAAACAGGAACAGCACATCCCGCTCAGGCAACCCCTGCGAGGCGCTTGAGAGGTGTGCTGCTCGATGCGCGGATAATCTATCACGCGCGGGATGCTACTTGACCTCGACCTTCCCGCCGACCTCTTCAATCTGCTTCTTCACCGACTCTGCCTCTTCCTTCGGCACGCCTTCCTTGATCGGATTGGGCGTTCCATCCACCAGATCCTTCGCTTCCTTCAGCCCGAGACTGGTGAGCGTGCGAACGACCTTGATGACCTGGATCTTGTTTTCGCCGATTTCGGTGAGTACAGCGTCGAACTCGGTCTGTTCTTCATCAGCCGCGGCACCGGGAGCTGCCGCACCGGCCATCATGGCCATGGGAGCGGCCTGAGCCGATACGCCGAACTTCTCTTCGAGGGCGGACACGAGATCCGCAAGCTCCATCACAGTCAGCTCTTCGATTGATCCGACGATGGTTTCCAGCTTGTCAGCCATGGTTTCTCCTTCGATCCCCCCCGGTTGTGTGGAGGGCACAGCATGTAAAAGGGTGATTCTTATTCAGCCGTCTCTTCTGAATCGGCTTCCTTACTATCTTCCACTGCTTCAGTTTCCTCGGCGGGATCATCAGCGACCGGCTCATCGACGTCCGCTTCCCCCTCCTCGGTCACTTCACTCTTCACTTCATCGATCTCATCGTCCCCGGCATCCGCTGCCTCTGCGGGAACAGTATCATCCGGGGTGCCTTCCCCGGCGGGACTCTCATCCACGGCCTTCTCTTCATCTCCGGAGGGGAGCGATGTCTCTTCCGGCTCCGGTCCGGCGATCTCTCCCGACTCGCGTTTCTTCCTCAGATCCTCAAGCGCATACACGATGCTGCGGGGAACACCGGTAAGCACGTTCAGCAGACCCTGAATCGGACTGCTGAGTACATAGAGAAGTTTACCTATCAGCTCATCCCTGCTCGGGAGTGAGGCGAGTTTCTCGAATGTGGTTTCCTCTATTATCTCTCCCTCAAGGAGACCGCCCTTGAAGACCAGATAATCCCCGCGCCGCCGGTGGTCGTCCCGGAACGATTTGATGACCTTGGCCGGGGCTGCCGGATCCGTGAGACTTGAAGCCATTGCGGTCGGACCCACCAGATCGGCTACCCAGTCAGGAAGATCCGCTTTGTCAGCTGCCCGCATGAGCAGGTTGTTCTTTACTATCCTGAACTGCACATCCGTTTCTCTGAATCTTCCCCGGAGATCGTTCATCATCTCGACATCGATCCCCCGGAAATCTGTGAGGAAGACACTCGCAGAATCCTTCAGCATCCCCTCGATCCGCTCTACTTCAGCGACCTTTTCGGGAAGCGGGGGACGCTGCAGGCCCTGCAGTTCTTCAGTGTGTGTGTGTTCAGCCTCTACGACATTCATTGTGTATCCATCTCCGTGGGAGAGGTTAAAGCATCAGGGCCTGTGCGGATGACCGGTCAATCCTTACACCAGGGCTCATGGTCGTGGAGAGGATCAGGCTCCGCACGTACGTGCCCTTCGCAGCGGCTGGTTTTGCCTGGATGATCGAGCGGTAGAACGCTGAGAAATTGTCCAGGATTGTTTCAGCCGAGAAACTCTTCTTGCCGAGCGGGGCGTGCACGATACCCGCCTTGTCCACCCGGAACTCGATCTTGCCGGCTTTAGCCTCGTTGACCGCTTTGGTGATATCCATCGTAACAGTGCCCGACTTGGGATTCGGCATCAGGCCCCGTGGTCCGAGGACCTTACCCAGCTTTCCAACGACTCCCATCATGTCGGGAGTGGTGATGCAGACATCGAAATCGAACCAGCCGCCGGTTATCTGCTCCACGATCTCTTCGGCTCCTACGGTATCCGCCCCGGCCTCCTCGGCCTCGGTAGCCTTCGGGCCCCTGGCGATCACCAGCACCTTCACCGACTTGCCCAGACCGTGGGGCAACACGACTGTCCCCCTGACGACCTGGTCGGCGTGACGAGGATCCACGTTGAGCCGCGCCGCGACTTCGACGGTCTCATTGAACGATGTGCCCGGCATCTGGAGCAGCTTCTCGATCGCCTCGGAAATGGGGTATTCCTTCCCCGGTTCGAGCTGAGCGGCGGACTCGCCGTATCGTTTTGAAGGCTTCGCCATTACTCTTCTCCTTCTTCGGAGGCGCTCTCAGCCCCCTCACCTTCCGGAGCGCCTTCCCCGGCGGGGGGAGCAGTTTCTTCAACCGCGGCAGTCCGTGAGGCTTCGATCTCTTCTGCCGAAGCGATCTCTCCGGTCTCACCCTCCACCATCACGCCCATACTCCGGGCCGCGCCACGGACCATCGACATCGCCGACTCGAGGTCGACCGCGTTCAGGTCGGGCATCTTGACCTTCGCGATCTCCTCGACGTCCTTCTCCGAGATCCGTCCCACCTTCACCCGGTTCGGTTCACCTGACCCCTTATCCAGCTTGATCGCCTTCTTGATGAGGACCGCAGCCGGCGGAGTCTTGGTGATGAAGGAGAAGGTACGATCCTGGTAGATCGTGATCACCGCGGGGATGATCGTGCCGTGCTCCTTCTGTGTCCGCTCATTGAAGGTCTTGCAGAATTCCATGATGTTGATCTGCGCGGGACCCAGAGCAGTACCGACCGGAGGCGCAGGTGTCGCCTGTCCTCCGGGGATCTGGAGTTTGATTGTCTGAATGACTTTCTTTGCCACGAGCCTACCCTTTCAAGGCCACATCGAAATAGCACGGGTCGTTCTCAGGATGCTCCAGTGCCGTCAATCGATCGCTTCCACCTGAAGGAAGTCGAGTTCCACCGGAGTGGACCGACCGAAGATACTGACCATCACCCTGACCTTGCTCTTATCCAGAAAAACCTGCTGAACCACCCCGTTGAAATCCTTGAAGGGCCCGTCGATCACCTTGACGGACTCACCCTCTTCGTAGGGGATATCCAGCTTCTCACGATCTTTACTCCTGTCCACCTGCCCGAGCACGCGGTGGACTTCACTCTCTGTTATCGGTTCCGGTCGACCACCCGCGCCAACGAACGCGGTGACACCGGGGGTCGAGGTGACCAGATACTGTGTCTCGTCGGTCATCTCCATCTCGACCAGCAGATATGAGGGAAGGAACTTTCGCGTCTTCTTGCGACGCTTCCCCTCCTTCATCTCCACGACCTCCTCAGTAGGGATGAGAACCTGGCCGAAGAGGTCCTTGAACTCGGAATACTCTACGGTATTCTCGAGATGGGCCTTGGCCTTCTTCTCATGCCCGCTGTAGGTGTGGACCACATACCACTTCATAGCTATCTGCCTCGATACCTGAGCGGCCGGTTAACGGAGGAGAATCCGTACGATCTGGTTCAGCACCTGATCGACGGCATAGATGAAGATCGACAGAATCAGAGATACCACGAGGACGACAATCGTCTGCCCCTTCAATTCCTCCCAGTTGGGCCAGGTCACCTTGTCGAACTCGGCCCTGACATCTTTCAGATAATCACGGGTACGGTTGAACATGCCTCTACCCGTCCTCTCAGCGAATGAACCTGGCAGGCCTGGAGGGACTCGAACCCCCAACCGCCGGTTTTGGAGACCGGTGCTCTCCCAGTTGAGCTACAGGCCTTGGTGCATGGGAGCCGCTGGCCGGAGACGCGTCAGCGCGTCTCCTTGTGCATGGTGTGCGTTCCACACCAGTGACAGAATTTTCTGTACTCCACCCGGTCCGGATGCAGTCGCTTGTTCTTCTTCGTTGTGTAGTTCCTGCGCTTGCACTTCTCACAGGCAAGAATCACCAGCTCACGCATTCCGAACCCCTACTCTATGATCTCGGTTACAACGCCGGCACCGACCGTGTGGCCGCCCTCACGGATCGCAAATCTCAGTTCCTTCTCCATCGCGATCGGCGTGATCAGCTCGACCTCCATCTC
>JALGVQ010000234.1 GCA_025774615.1 bacterium | reverse complement strand
TCGACGGGCTCTATATCGATGATGTGGCCTTCGACCGCACGGTCATGAAGAGGGTCCGGAAGATCCTCGACCTGGGGAATCCCGGTTCCCTCATCGATCTGCATTCGGCCAATCAGTACAACCCGCGTGACGGATTCGCCAACAGTGCCAACCTCTACATGGAGCACTTCCCCTACATAGATCGGCTGTGGTTCGGCGAGTACTTCGACTACGATTCCGATCCCGATTTCTGGATGGTGGAGGTTTCTGGGATCCCCTTCGGACTCATGGGTGAGATGCTGCAGGGTGGAGGGAATCCATGGCGAGGGATGCTCTATGGCATGACCAATCGCCAACCATACGGCGGCAATGATCCGGCCCCGCTCTGGAGAGTGTGGGATGAGTTCGGTATCCAGGAGAGCAGGATGATCGGGTACTGGGTGCCCTCAGCACCGGTGACCACCGATCATCCGAAGGTGCTGGTGACATCCTGGGTCGCAGACGGGCGAGCCATGGTCTCAATCGCCAGCTGGGAGAAAACTCCGGTGGATGTGAGGCTCGATATCGACTGGGAGGATCTGGGATTGGCTCCGGGCACAGCGGTCATCTCAGCACCGGCCATCGAGAACTTCCAGAATGCTGCAACGTTCAGTCCGGCAGATACGATCCCCGTCGAACCGGGACGCGGGTGGCTGCTGATCATTCGTGGTGGTTGATCTTAGACCTACCCGTTCTCCGATCCTGATCCGGTACCGATCTTTGTACGCAATCAAGCCATCTACCCCTACTTCGCCTTCAACGGGTACAGCCATGAGGGGATCCCGCAGGAGTGGACCGTCGTCACCCTTGAGAACGAGTTCGTCGAGGTGCAGATCCTGCCGGAGGTCGGGGGGAAGGTGTTCGGCGCGATCGACAAGACTACCGGCGAGGAATTCGTTTACCTGAACGACGTCATCAAGTTCCGTCAGATCGCCATGCGGGGACCATGGACCTCGGGCGGCAGCGAGTTCAATTTCGGGCTGGTCGGGCACGCCCCCACGACGGCGACACCGGTCGACTATCTGCTGCGGGAGAATGCTGACGGGAGTGTGAGCTGTTTCGTCGGCACCCTTGATCTGGCCTCACGGACCCGCTGGACAATGGAGATCCGGCTCCCGGCCGGTCAGGCACTCTTCGAGCTCAGATCCCTCTGGAACAATCCCACTCCCCTCAACCAGTCGTACTACGTCTGGACAAACAACGCGGTGCGGGCTTCCGATGAACTCCAGTACTTCTATCCGGGGACAATGAGGATGCCGCACGGATACACCGCGATTCCAACTACGTGGCCTGTGGACGCTGCCGGCCGGGATCTCTCCTGGTACCGGAACAATGCCTTCGGGGGGAGTAAATCCCACTTCGTGCTGGGGCAGTATTCAGATTTCTACGGCGGCTACTGGCACGATACCGACTTCGGATTCGGACATTGGGCTCTCTACGACGACATGCCCGGGAAAAAGATGTGGATCTGGGCGATCTCCCGGCAGGGCGCCATCTGGGAGGACCTGCTCACCGACACCCACGGCCAGTACAGCGAGCCCCAGGCGGGCAGGTACTTCTCCCAGGATGATCACGAGTTCCTGGCGCCCCTGTCGGCCGATGCCTGGACCGAGATGCTCTTCCCGTTCCATGGTACCGGCGGTCTGGTGAAGGCCTCTCCTTATGCTGTTCTGAACGTGGAGTACGAAGCGGGCAGTATCCTCCTTCGACTCTGCCCCCTGCAGTCTCTCGACGATGAACTGGTCGTATCTGTTGCTGGCCAGGAGGTCCATCGAGAGCATTTCAAAGCGGGTACGATGGAGGTCTTCAGCAGGGACCTCGAAGTCGGTGATCTGGCGGGATTCATCCAGGTCGAGATCGAGGGCAAACTCAGCTGGACGTCGGATCCCGAGGCGGATCGTCTGACCCGACCCATCGAGTTCCATCCCCCCGATGAGAGTACGGCCGAGGGGCTCTATCTGGCCGGAGAATTCCATGAGAAGCGGCGACGGTATGACCAGGCCATGAAACGCTACCTGGCCTGCGTGGAGCTGGAACCGCAGCATGTCCGTGCCCTGACCAGGATAGCGGAACTCCACCTGAGACGGGCTGAGTACGAGAATACGCTCGAGTATGCCGGTCAGGCCCTTTCCCTTGTCATGTACGATCCGGCCGCCAATTACATCTATGGAGTTGTCGCCCGGCGGCTCGGTCGATTGGTGGACGCGAAGGAGACGCTGGGATGGGCTGCCCGGTCATTGGAGTACCGCTCCAACGCATACAGCCAGCTGGCGGAGATATGTGTGCTGGAAGGCGATCTGCAGCTGGCGCTTATATACGCCAATCGGGCCCGGGAGGCCAATTCCCTGAATATCCGGGCCCGGGAATTACAGGCGGTCATCCACCTGCGTCTCAGGCACCCGGACCGGGCAGGTATGATCCTGGATGAGCTCCTTGAGATCGACCCCCTGAATCATCTGGCCCGCTTCGAGCAATACGCGCTCGATCAGACCAGTGAGAACATGGACCGGTTCACGTCGATGGTCCGGAGTGAAATGCCCCACGAGCATTATCTGGAAATGGCCATCTCGTACCAACGCATGGGACTCATTGCGGAAGCCATCAATATCCTGAAGCAGGCGCCCGATCACCCGATCGTCGATTACTGGCTGGCCTGGCTCTTTTCGGACGTTTCCCTCGCAGCGGCGACGAGTGCGCAGAATCTGGGGAGAGCGGAAGCGGCCAGCCCTGAACTGGTGTTCCCCTTCCGGCCGGAAACGATCCCGGTTCTGGAGTGGGCTGCCCGGCAGGAGCGGACCGGCTGGAAGCCGCATTACTATCTCGGTCTCATCTACCAGGGTCTGGGACGGGAGGAGAAGGCCCTCGCGCATTTCGGTCGCTGCGGTGACCCCACCTTCGCGCCCTTCCACCTGATGCTCGGCAGGTTGAGGCCGAATGAGGGGGTGTCCCGTTTCACTCGGGCGGTCGAGATCGACGACACCGACTGGCGCGGTTGGCACTATCTGATCTCCGAACACCGACGACTCGGCCGGGCGGAGGAAGCCCTGGCGAGTGCGGAGGAGGCGACGGTCAGGTTCCCTGACAGGCTCGAGATATCGATGGGCCACGCCGGCGCCCTGTTCGACTCCGGCCGGTATGCCGATTGTCTTGCCATCCTGGATGATCTGGTCGTGCTTCCATACGAAGGCGGGTGGGAGGCCCACAACCTCTTTATGCGGACCCAGATCATGCTCGCCCTGGAAGCTATCGAAGGTGGCGATCAGCGATCGTCGGCAGGGTATCTGGAGGGATCGAAGGAGTACCCCGAACGCCTGGGAGCCGGAGAACCGTACGAGGCAGATTTCCGGATGCAGGATTATCTGGAGTGGATCAGCTGGAGCAGGGGGGGCAATAACAGAAGGGCTCAGGAAGCTCTTCAGCGCGCTGTCGATTACACGTTACGGAACGGGGCATCCGCAGGTTCACATCACCTCTTCGGACTGCTGGCACTCAGGGATTCCGGTGATACGGAAGCAGCTGATCGACTGGTGGATGAGCTGAGGAACCGATCTGGAAACAATAGTGATGTGCGTTGGGCGATAGCGGTATTCACCGGAGATACCGGGGAGGCGGAGAGGCTGGCAGAGATTCGGATCGGCGATCCCCGGTTCGGTATCCAGATCGAGGCTGCCCGGGCGATCCTGCCGTAGAATGCTCAGAGGCCATCCGGGCGATCGTGCCATGGAATGTACCCTGGCCGAACAATGAACACGATATGCCAGATCCACTCAGTTCTGGTGAAACCTCAGTAGGAGCCTCCTGGATCCGGGATGTTCTCGTTGATCGGGATGATCCGGATGATCCGTGAACCGGTAAAAACCTGCCCGTGCATGTCGGTTGTTCGTATGCGTATCAGGTGCCCACCCGGTGACAGATCGGCCGGCAATCGCCCTTCCCACATGTGATTGCTTCTCGAAGCCCTCTGGTTGCTCTGTTCTCTGGCAACCCTGGCGTAGAGAGGATCGACCTGGGGCGCGAAGCGCATCTCAACCCACTCACCCGATTCCCCGACGGCCATCTCAACCGAAGATCGTGAACTGCCGTTGAATATGTTCACCAGCACAGGAGTTTCAGCCAGCTCCTGTTGTGTGATTTCATCGGGGGCCTGGACCTGCATCTGGTAATCAGCCGGCCGACGCGCGGCCTTATAGCGGGTCGAGTACTCGTTTCCGTCGAAGGTGACAACGAAATATCCGTTCGGTGTGCCATCCGAGCTCGTGGTGTGCGGGATATCCGTCTCGTCTTTATTCCCGCCCCACCAGCGACCGCAGGAAGCACCGGCGTTGATGTGGTGGTGCGGTTCCGGTCCCATCCAGCCGTTCTCTTCATCCAGGAAGCTGTGCGTGAGCGTGTGCGAGTGGGCACTGAATGAGAGGGTATGCGGACGATCCTGCAGCAATTCATACATCGTGTCGAAATCAGGTATTCCTGAGGTACCGGTAAGCTGGATGTGCATGTTCAGCACGACCAGCTGGTCTTCCGGAACGTACGAAAGATCCTCTTCAAGCCAGTCCAGCTGTCGCTTACCGAGGCCGGCGATATAACTGGTTCCTCCCTCCGGGAAGAGGACATTGCCCAGGATGATGAAGTGGACGGGTCCGTAGTCGAATGAATAGTACCGGGGACCGAAAACGGTGCGCCACGTCTCGTAATGCTCGTGTGTATCCAGCCCG
>JALGVQ010000233.1 GCA_025774615.1 bacterium | reverse complement strand
TACGTCCTGCCTGAGAGATACCCCGCCCGACAATCCCTCTCCAGATCTGAGTAAATGACGGCAGTGAAAACAGGCTACATATCTGCCTGAATGATCCCGGAAGAGCTCAAAAACCACCCCGATCGGCCCTCTTGAAAATCGGCTTGGCTCTCTTCCTCAGAAAATCGTGGGCCCGGTTGCGTTTTTATCCGATAATCGAAGGGCAGTGTCTGAAGTGCAGACAGCATCGTCCTTCATCTGGCAATCTCCCCACCGGTTGGTATACAATCCGAGGTTCCATAGGAACCGGGGATGTCAGGCAGGTGAAACTGGCGAGCAATCCCACATTTCGGGGTAAACCATGGATGATACCGGATCACATCATGAAGACCTGAACATCACCAGGCGGCTCGTCGGGGTGATGTTCACCGATATTCTCGGCTATTCAGCGAAATCTTCCGAAAATGAGCTTAAGGCTCTCCAGCTCGTGCACGAGCACAACCAGATGTTGATGCCCCTGATAGAGGAGCACCGGGGGGAAGTGGTCAAGACCATCGGTGACGCGATCATGGGGCGGTTCAACAGTGTGATCAGGGCGGTCGAATGCGCTGTTGCGATGCAGGAGACGCTGAAGGAGTTCAATGCCGAACGGGATGAGCATGATAAGCTCCTCATCAGGATCGGTGTTCACGCGGGTGATGTGTTCGAGACAGGCGGAGGAGACCTCTTCGGCCATGATGTCAATATAGCCGCCCGACTGGAACCTCTCGCAGTGCCGGGGACTGTGGTGGTGACCGAGACCGTCTATATCCTGGCCCAGGGGAAGACGAACCTTCACTTCAGCTTCCTCGGTGAATTCCCCGTCAAGAACATCGAGCGCCCTCTGCGGATCTACCGGGTGAGTGAGGAAGAGATCAATATCCCGGCAGAGGAGATCGTGCACCAGAAAGAGCAGGCTCCCGGCACGACCACGACCAGGGCAGCCCAGAAGAAATTCGGCCACTACACACTGATAGAGCAGATCGGCGCGGGAGGTATGGGTGAAGTGTGGCTGGCTGAAGACCCGATGCTCGAACGGAAGGTCGCGATCAAGCTTCTGCCCCGGCACGCGGCGGCAAAGGAGGAGGACAGGATCCGCTTCACCAGAGAGGCGAAGGCCGCGGCCCAGCTCGACCATCCCAATATCACCCAGGTCTATGAGATTGGTGAGGAGGAGGGAGAGCTGTTCATCGCGATGGCGCATGTGGGCGGCGGTTCCATCAAGGACCGGCTGGACACGCTTGAGGGTGAAACTCTCCCGATGACCGATATCCTTGACTGGTCGGTACAGGCGGCTGAAGGCCTCGCTGAGGCCCATCGAAACGGCGTTATTCATCGTGATATCAAGCCGGACAATCTGATGTTGTCAGAGTCGGGTGTTGTGAAGATCACCGACTTCGGGCTGGCGAGACTCGAGAAATCGACCAACCTGACAGCAGAAGGCGCAACGTTGGGAACGGTCAATTACATGAGCCCCGAACAGGCTCTTGGTGATGAGGTCGACCATCGAACCGATCTCTTCTCGCTCGGGGCGATGATGTATGAACTGATTTCCGGTCGTCCCCCCTTCGATGGTCCTGATGCCTCAGCCGTCTTCTACTCCATTCTCCACCGGGAACCGGAACCGGTTGCCCGTATCAGGGCTGATATCGATCCGGCACTGGAACGGATCATTCTGAAACTGCTCCAGAAGGAAGCAAAGTCCCGCTATCAGTCCGCCGACGAAGTGGTGGCCGATCTCAGGCTTCTTATGGCCGGGGACTCCTCGTCCGTCAGTGTCAGTCGCAGGTCCCTCACCCGGATGCGTACGATCCCCGGCGGTCGATCCCGGAAGACACAGCTTGCGGCAATCCCGGTTGTGCTGGCAGTGGCGATCATCGTTGCGGTCTCGGCAGGATCGTCATCCCGCCCCGGCGCGGTGCACCTGCAGTGGGGGAGTGCTTTCGATTCATGGGTCGTCAGAGGGGATTCCACCTCATTGACCAGGCTCGAGTCGGTCCGGGATGACTATGCCGGCAGGCTGGGGCGTGGTCGGGACTGGATCTCACAGCTCGGTGTACTCGGCATCAACTCGGCCGTGACCGGGGAGAGTCGCGAGCGCGCTCAGATGGACTCACTCATACAGGGTAACGCGCGCGGGATATACAGTGAGATCAATGCGTTTTCGAGAGATTCCCTGCTGGTCGAAACATTGACACGACTGAGTACAGTGTCGGCACCGCCAGGCAGACCGGATCCGGGCGGGATGCTGGGACAGGCACCCGACGGTTCGATCATGATCCAGGGTCTCAGCAGTCCATCCCGCGCTATCCAGGCCCTGGGGGAGAGGAGTGGAGGATCCCTGTCGCTGCTCATCAGGGCCGCCCAGCTCGATGGAGTGACCGGATTGCTAGAGTCGGTAGGTGGTCTGCAGATTACCGAATCGGTCTCGATGGCCGGGACTGATTTCCTCATCACGAAGAATTTCTGGCATGGAGATGTCAGCAGCATCCTGAACATTCCGGCCGAACCGGACAGCAGCGATATGGTTTCGTATGGAAGCACGGATCTCGGGGTTGTGGTCTCGGTCGATGCCGCTGCGGCTCTGGCCCAGCTGGGCCGGATCGACCATATCGCCGTCCACCCGGATGGTGACAGCTGGTTCTGGGTCACCAATACCGGACGGGCAGGTATGGTCAGGGACACCCGGTCGAGCAACTACCGGCTCACTGCCCATCCACTTCTGCTCGCGACCCTGCAGCGCAGGACTATGTCGATCCTTCAGAAGCGGGCCGATCTGCAGACGTCTCAGCTGCCCGAGAGCCAGTACAGTGATATGAATTCCGACATGATGCTGGAGGACAGTATCTGGTACCACTCTCCGCACGCTCTCTACTACAGCCCGGATGAATCGAACAGTTCACTCTTCACCGTTGCTCTGCTCGAAGTGAACATCCAGAACTTCAGTCTCGAGTCGGTCACGATTAAAAAGGTCGTGTTCGAAATCACAGATGAGGGTGTGCGGCTCTACCCGACTTCGGAGAATCTCGCACACGCCGCGCTGATCGCCACCAGGGCGAACCAGCTCACACTCGCCCGACAGTACCTCAACACGGCGATCGAACTTGAAGAGAGCGTGGAACGCCAGCTGGAACTGCAGAAGCAGCTCGACGACCTATCGGAGGTCTGGTGATTATTCTCTGGCGGCTTACTCCCTGACCCAGGATTATTTCATCCGTGACAGACTCCCATGGGTTGCACCATCCACGGAGAATCAGAAAGAACAGGATGTACCATGAGTGAAGTGAACCTGGCTCCCCCCTGCGGCTTCTACTGTGGCGATTGCCAGTACCTGAACAACCCCTGCCTGGGGTGCATGAACAACAATGGCAAGCCGTTCTGGTCAGAAGACCAGTCGGGCGGACGCTGTCCGATCTGGGATTGCTGCCGCGAACTGAAAGAACTCGAGCATTGCGGGATATGCCCTGAGTTCCCCTGTGATATCTACCTTGGCCTGCGTGATCCGAACATGAGTGATGAAGAATTCCAGCAGTCGGTCGAGGTCCGGCAGCATAACCTCGCGATGCGCGTGCTTGTCGGAACCGAGAAATGGATATCTGACCAGTCGAGAGGTGAATAGTCATCATACGCCTGAGCAGGATGAATATTCCCCAGACACATGAGCATAAGGAGAATACGGTGAAGAAGTTGATCCTTTCCCTGATGATCATCGGGCTTGTCATGCCTCTTAGTCTCATTTCCGCGCAGGAAGAAACCAATCTGCATACCGGGCATTCGTCGGAACTGTTTAAGGAGCAAGCGGTTGAGACGAATCATTCGGTGAGGATCGACGGTCGGCAGATCGACTACACCGCTACGGCCGGCACCTATCTGCTCCGTGAAGACGACGGGAAGCCGCTGGCAAGCATCTTCTACATGGCTTACATGAAGGACGACGTTGAGGATTACACCGAACGGCCGCTCCTCTTTTCCTTCAATGGCGGACCCGGGACCGCATCTGTCTGGCTCCACATGGGAGTGCTCGGTCCCCGTCGGGTGGT
>JALGVQ010000232.1 GCA_025774615.1 bacterium | reverse complement strand
TGAAGCGCAGGAAACGGGATCGGGGTGGGAGATCGTCCACGGTCGGCCGGAGGATTATTTCTCGGCGCTCGAGGAGAGAGGGACACACCTGCCGCGACACGTGGGGGATCTGAACCCGTGGGCGGTCGGCTGTTACACTTCGATGGCGCTGGTGAAACAGAAGCACCGCAGGCTTGAGAACCGCTATCTCGCCACCGAGAAGATAATCGCTCATGCCGCCTGCCAGGGATTGCTGGAGTACCCCCGCGAGGAACTGGGTTCAGCGCTGGAAGATCTGCTCTTCTGCGCCTTCCATGACATCCTGCCCGGATCATCCATTGTGGAAGTGGAAGCGTACGCTCTGCAGAAGATGGACCACGGTCTCGAGATACTCTCCACGATCCACAGCAGGGCCTTTTTCGCGCTCCTTGCCGGTGAACGTGAAGCGGAGGAGGGCGAGTTCCCCATCTTTGTCTGGAATCCGCACTCCCGGGAGATCGAGCAGGTAGTGGTCTGTGAGTTCCAGCCGCCTGAGCCGAATCGCGACCCGGATGTCTTCATGATGCCCGAGCTCTTCGATGCGCAGGGCAGTCCGGTCCCGCTCCAGCTCGAGAAGGAGAGCTGCAATATTCTGGTCGATCAGCGGAAACGGATCGTATTCCGGGGCAGGCTGGCGCCCTCCTCGATGACCAGGTTCAACTGCAGGCTGGTTCCTGTGACTCCATCCGAGAACCCATCCAAGATCCCTTCCGTGATTCCATCCACGACTCCGTCTGTGACTCCCGATGATGAGACAGATTCGATCATCCTCCAGTCGAAGCGGGTCGCCGTGACGGTGGACCGGCAGACCGGGCTGATCGATTCATACCTGCGAGAGGGCGTGGAGTACCTGGCCTATGGGGCATTCCGAGCGTTCGTGATGGATGACTACGCAGATCCGTGGGGGATGAAGGTGAACGACTTCTCCAGAATCAAGGGGAGCTTCAGACTCCTGTCGGAAGAGAAGAGTGCCCGCTTCGCCGGCGTGGCGGTTCCCCGACTGGCGCCGGTGCGCGTGATCGAAGATGGCCCCGTCAGGACGACGGTGGAGGCGCTCTTCGGGTACCGTGATTCGAGAATGGTGCTCCGCTACTCCCTGCCGAAGGAGGGCGACGACCTTGAGGTCTCTGTCAGGGTCTTCTGGATGGAGAAGGACCGGATGCTCAAACTCTCCGTGCAGACTCAGTTCCTGCACGGTTCGTGCCGGGGACAGGTGGCCTATGGAGTGGAGGAGTTCGACCGTCCGGGAGAGGAACTGGTGGCTCAGAAATGGGTCGGAATGACCTCCGATGACGGTGCGCACGCCCTCACCGTCATCAACGACTGTATCCATGGATTCGACTTCCAGGATGGTGAACTCAGGCTCTCGCTTCTCCGTTCACCGGCATACGCGGGACACCCGGTCGAGGATGATCTGACGATCGTACGTCAGGACCGGTTCGAGCCAAGGATAGATCAGGGCGAGCGTTCCTTCACCTTCTGGCTGGAGGGTGGACCGGCAGTTGAGAGATACGAAGCCGTGGAACAGGAGGCGCTGGTGAAGAACGAACCACCGGCAGCGCTCTGCTGTCACCCGTCCGGTGAAGGATCGAAACCACTGCCCGGTGTATTTCTATCCGGTGGAGCAACCGTCCTCACGGCTGTGAAGCTGGCTGAAGGATGTGACCGGCTCATCCTCCGGTTATTCGAGCCGACCGGTACAGTCAGGACCACCACTGTCACTATCCCCGCCCTCGGGGTCGAGCATGAGATGGAACTGCAGGGGTTCGAGATCAGGACACTCGCGGTGGACGCCGATACGGGTGAAGTCTTTGAAACCGACCTGCTGGAGAGACGGATCACCTGAGGATCGGAAACCGACAGATCGTCCTATTCGTTAGCTACAGTAACGATGTTGTGATGGTGTACCAGGAAGGGGATTGAATGATGTGAATTTATGACCGAGTGTCAGGTCAATCGATACTTGTTCAATTCGATCTTCCGATATTGCAGGCTCAATAATGAGTTGCTTGTTCTCGATGTACGTAAGAATCTCACGCCGAGAAAGAATCAATTTCCATCACCTTGGAGATAGAACCTGTATAAATTGATGTACCAAAGCCGTATCCAGGAAGTTTTGCTCCGAATAACTCTTCTTTTATCCAAACAACCGTTGCTTTTATCTCAGTGCTTCCAGACTCGATTGGACTCCTCAGCACTGAATCAGATACGAAGCCTAACCATTCACTGCCATTTGAAGGGATACGAATAAAGCGTTCGTTTGGGAAGGGGCCAAGCTTTACATCACACTCAAGCCACAGGGTGCTACCGACCTTAAAGTCCATTAGGACGAGCTCCAGCATGATTGATGATTGATACACATAGTATAACCCACTATCGAGACATTGAGTAGCTGATCAGCTGTCATGGGTCAGATCATTTGCTGACTGCGATAAAGCGCGACCGTGATCGCGGCGTGGTCACCGATCTCTTCCCCCAGTTCCGTGGGCACGATCGTGCACGCCTCGAGGGAGCGGGGCAGGCATTCCTTCCGGAGTTCCTCTTCCATGGTCGGACGGAGGAATTCCCCGATACGGCTGTAGAGACTGCCCAGCACGATCATCTCCGGATTCAGGATATCGATGAGTATCGCCAGTCCGCGACCCAGCCAGCGGCCTGATTCCGCGAGTATCCCGATGGCCAGATCATCACCCCGGAGAGCAGCCTCACCCACCTCCCTGGCTGTGATCTCATCGATATCTCTGGTGGGGTTGAAATCCACCCGGCCTCCCCGGTCCCGGGCGGCCGACTGGGCCATCCGGGCGATACCCCCGCCGCTGGTGAATCCCTCCAGTGATCCCTCTTTGCCGTATCCGACCGGACCATCGGGCGCCATGCGGAGATGCCCGATCTCACCGGCCGATCCGGTCTCTCCTTCATACAGTCGGCCGTCGAGTATCAGCCCGGCTCCCATACCGGTGCCGTGGGTGCAGAAGATGACGTTCCGGCATCCTCTGGCGGCGCCGAACATCCACTCCGCCAGCGCGCCGGCGTTGGCGTCGTTCATGAGCCAGGCCGTGCCGCCGAACCGTCCGGTCAGGTTGTCGGTGATCGGGACGCGGTCCCAGTCAGGCAGGTTGGGGGGAGAGAGGATGATCCCGGCCAAGGAGTTCTGGGGATCACCGCATGAGACGCCGAAGAGGGGATCGTCACCCGGCCCGAGTTTCTCGATCGCCCCATGGATACGTTCGAGGGTTTCTGCCATGTCGGTCGTGGGAAATTCGAGGCGGTCGTATGGGAATGGTGAACCCTCTACAGGCAGCTCCTCCGTCCGGACGATAGCGCATTTCGAACCGCCGATGTCGATTCCGATGACCGCCATGTATCCGATCCCTTCCTGCCACCGCCCGGAACAATCAGTTCCGGGTGAGGTTTGCTCCCATCTGCTGGTACGGTCGAAGACGGAGTATAGCAGGGGCCGGAGCTTGTAAGGAACGACTCTTCCGGTTAAGTTCTGAGGCATCTTTGCATCGCCACCCGCAGACCCGCACGTGGAGGAACGTCCGTGAGCGACACGGTCCAGTCAGGGAGCCCCACAGATATCCTGATAGTCGGGATCGGCGGGTACGGACACTTCTATCTGAAGACCCTGCTTGAGGAATTCCCGGTGGGATCGGTCACCATCGCCGGGGTGGTCGAGCCATACCCCGAGCGGTGCGAGATGACCGCAGTTCTCAACCGGGAGGGGATTCCGCTCTTCGCTACCATCGAAGAGTTCTTCTCGGCGGGGTACCACGCGGATCTCGTGGTTATCGCCTCACCGATCCACCGCCATGTCCCCCAGTCGATCATCGCTCTGGAACAGGGGTGCCATGTGCTCCTCGACAAGCCGCTGGGCGCGACGGTGCAGGAAGCGGACGATCTCATCAGGGTACGCGACCGGTCGAAAGGCCAGGTGATGGTCGGTTATCAGTGGTCGTATTCGGCGGCGATACAGTTCCTGAAACGGGATATCATGCAGGGCCGGTTCGGAGACCTCCTCCGCCTGAAGACCCTCTGTC
>JALGVQ010000047.1 GCA_025774615.1 bacterium | reverse complement strand
TGAGTCCGGAATGACGTGGCTAACGAGTTCCGCGCTGGTTCTCCCTGATCGCTCATGCCGCTTCCCCCGGTTCAGGTTCTGATCCATCGTCCTCCTCGGACCAGTCCTGTGGCTCTTCATCGACTGCTTCATCATCCATCTTCTCAAGTTTCTCAAGGACAACGGAGACGACGTCTTCAAACGACACCTGCTCTTCCTCACCATCGACCAGGTTCTTCACGGTTACCATCCCGTCCTTCAGTTCGTTCTCTCCCACTATCAGGGCCAGCAGGGCTTCCCGGCGGTTCGCTTCCCGCATCTGCGCCTTCACCGACCGGTCAAAGAGCTCAATAGTGCAGGCGACACCGGCCCGGCGAAGAATATCACACAGGGCAAACAGCCGCTGACGGGCCGCCTCGCCTATGTGGACCAGCGCAACATCGCAGATCGGCTCGAAATCGAGTTCCACACCGGCGGCTTCCAGTGCCAGCATGATCCGTTCGATCCCCGCAGCGAAACCGACTCCCGGTACCCGGTCACTCCCCCCGATCATCTGCGCCAGACCATCATACCGGCCTCCGCCGCAGATGGCGTCCTGGGCACCCAGGTCGGGACTGAGTACCTCGAAGGTTGTGCGTTCGTAATAATCGAGACCCCGTACCAGACGCGGATCGACGGTGAAGGGGATCCCCCGGTCACTCAGAAGGGCCTGGACCGCGTTAAAATGTATCTGACATCCCTCATCGAGATGGTCGAGATGGCTCGGAGCCTTTGCAGTGGCCAGGCGGCATCCCTCGTTCTTGCAGTCGAGGATCCTGAGAGGATTCGTCTTCATGCGTTCCTTACACTCCTCGCAGAGGAGAGACTCTACCCCCGCGAGGAATTCCACCAGGATATCCCGATAGCCCGGCCTGCACTCCCGGCAACCGAGGCTGCCTATGTGGAGCGCCCATGTTTCAAGACCGAGTGCATCGAGTACGGCAAGGACGAGCAGGATGATCTCGGCGTCGGCTTCAGGAGCGTCTGTGCCGATGACTTCGGCTCCGAACTGATGGAACTGGCGGGCTCGTCCCTTCTGAGGGGCCTCCTGCCGGAACATCGGCCCCAGATAGTAGAGTTTGTTTACGGTTCCCTGGGCTCCGAGTCGGTGCTGAAGCCAGGAGCGCACGACCGAAGCCGTGCCTTCAGGACGCAGGGTGAGGCTTCGCCCTCCCTGATCCTCGAAGGTGTACATCTCCTTGTTCACGATATCGGTATGCTCGCCGATCCCCCTGGTGAACAGCTGGGTATCCTCAAACAGGGGAGTGCGGATCTCCCGATACTGGTAGATGCCCATCACCTCCCGGATAATGCCCTCGACAACATCCCAGGCCTCGGTCTCACCCGGAAGGAGATCACGCGTACCACGGATCGACTGCAGCGATCTGTTCTCTGTCATGGTTCCTCATCCACTTCAATAGAGATGGTATCGCCCGGCCTTATCCAGTAAAGGAGCAGCCAGGCACCGACCATTCCGCCCAGTATATCAGCAACGGCATCGAAAGGGTCGGAAGTTCGTGCCGGCACCCAGAGTTGATGGATCTCATCGAGAACGCCCCAGAGGGCAGTGATGATCACCGCCAACCTCCAGGCGTTCCTCCGTCCTGCCTCTGTAGCAGAGAGCCGTGGTCGAGTCATCAGGGCATTGGCCGCCAGCATGGCCAGAATGCTGAACTCGACAAAGTGTCCCAGCTTGTCGGGACCGAATTTCATCAGTGGGGATTGTGATCCGATGTTCAGACTGGAACCGAACCAGATTGCACCCGCCCAGAGGATAACGCCTCCCCATGCCAGGGCCGGCCGCTGGAGCACACTCATGTCTTCAGTTCGAAATGATGTTTTTCTTCAGCCGCGATGGCGGCAAGCACTTCTTCCGGAGTCGTGACACTGCTCAACAGGGAACGGAACTCCCCGTAACTGAGCAGACGGGAGATACGGCTCAGCGCCTTGATATGCGGACCTGCGGCGTCCTCCGGACCAACCAGCAGGAACACAAGTGAAACCGGCTGATCATCCAGAGCGTTATACTCTACCGGTACGCTGCAGCGCCCGAACGCGGCCACCAGCGACTTGACGGCATTGGTCTTGCCATGAGGAATGGCTACACTGTTCCCGACACCGGTACTCATGAGTTGTTCACGAGCCCGGACTGCTTTCAGGATAGCGTCACGGTTCGTACCTTTAACCGTCTCGACTACGAGATCGACCAGGCTCTCTATCACTTCGTCCTTGGTCTGGACGTCGAGATCGAGATTGATCCGATCAACTGTGAGGATGTCTGTGAGTCTCATCTGCGCTCTTGATGAATGTGATCTCTGATAATCATGGTAACCTTTTAACTTCTACAACTGAATGAGCTATTTCAACTCGAAAAGACCGTTCCTTTTTTCCTGCCGCCTGGCGGTCGTGCCGGCTGACCATCCTGTTCTGTCTCTCCTGTCCTCACTGGTCCCTCTGGCTCTGCTCGTTCTCATTCTCCTGCCGACTCCCGCTTCCACCCAGCAGGAGCTTCTCTACGAGTTCCGTCCCCGGCTGGAGCAGATGCGCGGGACCCCCTTCACAGCCCCCGTCCGTCCCACAATCGGAGTTGTATTGAGCGGAGGGGGAAGTCGCGGCATGGCGCATATCGGCACCCTCAGGGCCCTCGAGGAAGCCGGATTAAAACCCTCATTCATAGCAGGCGTCAGCGCCGGCGCTGTGATCGGCGGCCTGTACGCAGCCGGCTATACCCCTGATGAACTCGAAGAACTGGCAGCCGGGATCACCTGGCAGGACCTGTTCACCGACTCTCCCGAACGAACGAATCTCTTCCTTCCACAGAAGGAGGAGCGGGCAACGTACACTCTGCAGGTCAGGTTCGAGGGATGGAAGCCCGTACTCCCGACGAGTTACATGACCGGACAGAGGATCGGAGCGCTGTTCTCAGACCTCACCTTCAAGGCGGATTTCCAGGCCGCGGGTGATTTCGACGCGCTCTCCATACCGTTCAGAGCGGTCTCTACCGACCTGTTGCGGGGTGAACGGGTCGTCATCGGTGACGGCACACTTGCTGAAGCGCTGATGGCATCAACAGCCATCCCGGTCATTCTGTCGGCCAAGCGGCGGGGCGATCAGCTTCTCGTTGATGGAGGTCTCGTGGACGCCATCCCGGTGGGTGTGGTCAGCGACATGGGGGCCGACCTGATCGTGGTCTCGGATGTGTCGGCCGCGCTGCGGGACTCCTCCCATCTCAGCAGTCCGGTGGAAGTGCTCGACCAGGTGATGAGTATCATGATGCGCGGATCGAATGCCCTTTCGCTCTCCCAGGCCGATCTGATTGTCGCGCCCGCCCTCGGTGATCATTTCTCAAGTGATTTCACCGGCGTGGATACCCTCGTCATCGCGGGATACGAAACGGCCCGGGCGGCGATCGCCCGGTGGGAAGGCAATCCTGAGTCTCGTCACCTGATACGGCTCGCCGGGGTGCATCCTGAACACGGTCCGCCGCTCCGGATCATCTCGGTCGATGTCGAGGGGGGCAGTGATGCCCAGCAGGATCGTGTACTCAGCTTCATCGAGCGTGAACTGATCGGCCGCAGTGCCGATCCGGCAGGGCTGGAGGCGACTGCTTCACGCCTGATGGATGACGGAAGCCTCAGCAATGTCGTTCTGAGAGTCTACTCAGCCCCCCGCCCCGCGGCCGGGGCGGAAACTCCTGTCACCCTCTCTGTAGAGATCACCAGCCGCTCCGTAGTGACCGAGATCCGATTCGAAGGGTCCAATCTCTACGATCCCCCCGAACTCCGGCGAGCCATCTCTTCCAGAGTCGGGGAACCTGTCGATCGTCACAGTGTTGCCTCAGATATTCGCGCCCTCGAGCGATACCACCAGGACCGCGGGTATCCCCTCGCCCTGATACGGGAAATACGCTTTGCCGAGCGTACGGGAGTGCTCACGTTCGTTCTCGACGAGGGGCGGATCGACGACATTCGCATCGAGGGGCTCGAGCAGACTCATGAAGATTTGATACTTCGTGACCTGCCCCTGAATGTGGGCGAACCGTTCGGGCGGCATTCGATACGTCAGATGATCGACGACATTTACAGCACCGGGCTCTTTGAGCGGGTGACGATCCGACCGGAACGGACCGGCCGGGATGGATTGTCGATCGTCGTGAGCGTGGAGGAACGTCCGCGGTATGTGGCACGATTCGGCATCCACTACCTCGAGGAACAGAAGACCGAGGGATTCGTGGAGTACCGGAACGAGAACCTTCTCGGCCGCGGCGGAAAGATGAGCGTACGCGCCCTGAAGGGCAGTCGGCGCAGCTCGATCGGTATACGGACCCGCGTCGACAGGGTGTTCCACACCTTCCTGACCTGGCAGCTGAACGCGGGCTACGGTCTTGAGGATATCCACACCTGGCAGGGAGAGGAACTGACAGGAACTTACCAGACCGAAAGCTACCACATCGCCGCGGCGATCGGCCATCAGGTCAGGCGTCTGGGGCTCCTGAGCATCGGTTTCAGAGCAGAGAACCTGGAAACAGACAGGATCAGCGGTTTCATCTCGCGCAACGCCACTCATCAGTTCCGGGAGATCGAGCTGAGGAGTGTTATCGACACTCAGGACCGCACCCCCTTCCCCACAGAAGGGGTTCGTCATGAATTCTCCTATGTGACTGCCTCTGATGCCCACACCGTCGACAACATCTCACATGTGCGGCTCTTTCTCTCCATGGAATCATTCCACACCCGTGGAAGGCATACTCTCCATCCCAGATTCATGTTCGGCACCGCCGATCACACCATGCCGTATGCGCGCTGGTACCGACTGGGTGGCCTCGACTCCTTCTATGGATACTCACGTGATCAACTGCGTGGACGTCAGATCCTTCTGCTTTCGGGGGAGTATCGCTACCATATTCCCTGGCAACCGGTCGCTCCTCTGCACCTTTCAGTACGATTCGACTGGGGGGGGAGCTGGGAAGAGGTGGATAACGCCGCTTTCACCGATATGATAAGCGGTATCGGGATCAAGGCATCGCTCGACAGTCCCCTCGGACCCCTCGAAGTTGCCTGGGGGATGCGTGAGGGTGGTCATAGCAGAGTGTATGTCGCGCTCGGATTCCGTTTCTGATCGAGCCGGGGATCCACGAGCCCGGTCTTCAGTAGTCCTTCAGTTGAAGATCTCCATTCAGATATCCAGCAGAGCGTGCAGTTTTTCGGCGGTCTCTCCATCGATCTGGCCACCCTCTTCCGCGATACGGAGCGTGACGAGCAGGATCTGACGGTAGAGCGACACCAGTTCGGGATTACCCTCGGCAAGCACTTCCAGATGACCGGCAATGACGTGGTCATCACCCCGACTGACCGGGCCGGTGAGGACACCGGGGAGGCCGTGAGTTTCGACTGCGTCGATCGCCGCGCGCATTCCCGGCAGGATCCCCTTTGTCATGAATTCCCGTTTCAGATCCATCGACCCACCCATCAGATCCGCAGCCCAGGCGAGTGCCATGACACCGGTCAACGCCAGAACTCCTGCCGCGTGATAGGCGCTCTTGACATCAGATGAGAGCCTGATCGGATTCGCTCCGAGCAGCAGCGCGAGTGACTCACCAAAATGGAATGCCCTGTCATCTCCCTCGATCCCGATGAGGATATCGATGAACTGCCTCAGGTCACGATCCCGGTCGGGAAAGGGCTTGAGTGGGTGGAAAGAGAGCAGAAAGAAATTCCCTTCCTGATCGGCGGACTCGAGGATGGATGAGGGAAGCGCGGCGGAGGTCTGTATCAGACAGCCCCCCCGACCCAGTTCAGCGCCTGCATGCAGGGAGAGCGCGGCTTCTTCAAGCTTCCGGTCGGGAGGCGTGAGCACAATAAGGCGTGCCCGATCACCCAGACCGGTAAACGGATCCATGATCACCTCAGCACCCAGTTCCTGGGCCAGCGCCTCTGCTGTTCCCCCGCCTCCTCCTCCGATGGCCACCGCCGGGAAGCCGAGTTCAGCCAGGGCACGGCTCAGGGCGCATCCGACGCGCCCCGGACCGATGCACGCAAATGGCCATTCGCGCGGCTGGATACCACGTGAGGGTTTCCATTCCGGCCATGAGTGGTCGATCATTGATCCTCCCCTGACTCATCCGCCGATTCCTCGACCAGAGTGACCGAGGCTCCGGGAATATCTCCCAGCAGCGCCGCAAGATAGCCGAACCGGGCCGAGGTAGTTCTGAGTCTGAAGCGGGCCGCCTGCTCATCGTACTCCCGATCCAGAACCTTTCCCAGTTCATGTACAACGTTCGCGAGCCCCGGATGCTGCTGAGGTACCACGACATCGACGACGACCTGCAGGGATCTGATCTTCTCGATCAGCGCAGAAATGAGGTTCTCGATCCCTTCACCGGTCTTCGCGCTGAAGTCGACCGCCTCCGGATACGATGACCGGATGAGACCGGTACATCCCTCATCCGCGCAATCGACCTTGTTGAACGCCATCACTGTCGGATAGTGCAGGACCCCCAGATCATCGAGGATGGTGTTCGCGCTTGAGATGTGATCTTCGTACCAGGGATGACTCATATCGACTACATGCAGGAGGAGATCGGCGACCACGACCTCTTCCAGACTGCTGCGGAACGATGCGACGATCCCGGGCGGCAACTTGCGGATGAAGCCGACCGTATCGGTGAGAAGTACCCTGGGACCGCCGGGGAGGTCCACCGAACGGGTAGCGGTATCCAGCGTCGCGAAGAGCCGGTCCTCAACAAAGAGATCTGAGTCGGCGAGCCGGTTGAGCAGAGTTGATTTTCCGGCATTTGTATAGCCGACGAGGGTTATCTGAAAGAATTCTGTTCGTGCCTTCCGTCTTGTCTCCCGCTGTTTCTCGATCTGAACGAGTTCCTTCTGCAATTCGGCGATCCGCGTGCGTACGAGACGCCGGTCAACCTCAAGCTGTGTCTCACCGGGGCCTCGTGTGCCGATCCCCCCTTCCTGTCGGGAGAGATGACTCCATGCTCTGGTGAGTCTGGGCAGAAGATATTCGAGCTGGGCGAGTTCGACCTGCGTTCTGGCTTCCTTCGTCTGAGCCCGCTCGGCGAAGATATCGAGGATCAATGTGGAACGGTCGACCACCTTGGCTTCGATCTGTTTTTCCAGATTGCGGACCTGAGCCGGGCTCAGATCGTCATCAAAGATTACCAGGTCCGCGTCCAGGGCCCTTACCCGCTGCCCCACTCTGTCGACGAATCCACTTCCCACGAAGAGAGCCGGATCAAGCTGGTCCCTCTTCTGGACGAGCTCATCCACCACATCGGCTCCAGCTGTATCGGCCAGCAGGGCCAGTTCCAGGAGGGACTCCTCGACAGGGACGGACCCATCCCGCGCGAGATCGACACCGACCAGTACCGCCCGTTCTCTGGTATTATGGGGAATGTTGTGGATAACTCGTGAACTCTTCACTAAGACACCTCACGTAACTCCATATTACACAACATTATACTGAGTTATCCACCTGATCGGTGAAGTTATCAACACAGTTCTCCACAACCTGATGCAGCGATACCGACCGCCGTGCGTCAATCACAGCGCGGTGATCGGGCTGGGAGATCAACCAGGGGATCTGGCAGAGGAGTCGTGAGGCACTACCGGGCGCCTGTGAGCACCCGGCCTATTCTGACGACTCCGAACTGGATGCCGACGGGATCTGCAGACCGGTCTGGCTCCCGGATGTGTCCTCCCTGCGGGCCGTCTTGCCCGATGTCTCACCACCCATGTGACAGGTGCCGTTGAGCACTGCCCCCTCTTCGATAATGAGCTTTTTAGTGGTAACATCGCCGATGACGGTGCTGTTCCCTTCGAGGATCACCACTTCGCTTGCTTCGATATCTCCGATGACCTTCCCCCCGATGGTGGCGTTCTTGACCTTGACGCTGGCCTCGACAACACCTGTCTTGCCCACCAGAAGGCTGTCCGAGCAGGTAATCTGCCCCAGGATCTTTCCATCAACCCGCATACTGCTCGACACATTCAGTGAACCATCAAGTGTCGTACCGTGACCAACCAGAGTATTCATAGTTCCTTCGCCCGTGAGGCTCTTCGACATGATCGTCCTTTCAGATCTTGGGGAGGTAGGAACGGGGATCAACAGGTTGCCCGTTCTTCTGAACCTCGAAGTGGAGGTGCGGCCCTGTAGTGACCCGCCCCGTACTTCCTACATATGCAATGATCTCACCCTTTTTGACCAGTTGCTCTTCCCGAACAACCAATCTTACGCAATGGCCATACCGTGTTGTCAGCCGGTTGTTGTGCCCGATCTCGCAGAGGAAACCGTACTGGTCGTCCATCCCCGCGAAGGTAACTCTTCCGTCAGCGGCGGCACGGATCGGTGTGTTCGTTCTTGCCGCGATATCGAGTCCGGTATGCGGTCCACCGGCCGTTCCCTCGCCCTGGCCGAATTCAACCGTCGGCCACCCCAGAACCACCGGCCACGCGAAGAGAATGGCTGATTCCTCAGATACATTCTGTTCACGCCCGGTCATGGTGCTTTCACCCGAGGTAGTGCGCACCATCCCGCCCGGTTCGCTGACCGTGCCGGGACCGAGCTGGTAGTTGTATCCAGGCCAGTCCTGAGGAAACTCGATTCCCATCTGCGTCCGGATCTTGTAGTCGGTCTCGAGCATGTCCGCCATCAATCGCTCGAGTTCCCACACCTGCTCGATCTGTCCCCTGAGCGTTGCGTTTTCCTCATTGACCCTCGATGTCTCAAGAGCGGTGGAAGCCACCTTCCAGTAGGTTGCCACACCGATCCCGGCGGTCACGATGACCGTTATGACCAGGACCATGAGCAGACGCATAGCGGACCGACTCAGGCGAACCTGGCGGGGTTCGCTCTCATCATCAGGAATGAAGACGATGGTCCAGTTGCGTCTTCTCGGCACGCGCTCCCTTTCTATCCTGGTAGCCAGTCTGAAAAACACTCCGGCTGGCTGCTCACATCAATCCAGTTTGACGTCGAGTCTGTCGCAGATCCGGGTCAGGTCGTCCGAAGAATAATACTCGATCCGCAGGGTACCCGTCTTCTCAGAGCCGGTGAGGGTGATTTTTGTTCCCAGGGCGCGCTGCATCTCCTCGAGAATCGCCTGAAGCCGGGGAGTGAGTTCCTTCTTCTCCTTCTTCTTCTCCCCGCCAACCTCATCGGTGAGCTTTCGCACAAGCCGCTCAACATCGCGCACCGAAAGCCCCCGTTTGATCGCCCTGCGTGACAGATCGACCTGCTGTTTCTTCGTGGGCAGGGCGAGGAGCGCTCGGGCATGTCCCTCACTCAATTCTCCCTGACGAACCTTCTTCTGCACTTCTGCCGGGAGTCCGAGCAACCGTATCTTGTTCGTCACAGCCGCCCTGCTCTTGCCTACCCTCTCGGATATCTGCTCCTGGGTGAGCGAGCAGTCATCGGCCAGTCTCCGGTACGCCAGCGCCGTGTCGATCGCATTCAGGTCTTCCCGCTGGACATTCTCGATGATCGAGAGTTCCAGCATTTCCTCATCGGCCTCCACCTCGTATACGATCGCGGCGATCCTGGTAAGACCGGCCAGTTTTGCCGCCCGCACGCGCCGCTCTCCTGCAACCAGTTCGTATCCATCTTCAGCCGCGCGGACCAGGACAGGTTGAAGCACACCCTTCTGTCTGATGGACTCAGCGAGTTCTTCGAGGGCTTCGCGGTCGAAATCCTGCCGGGGCTGGAAGGGGTTAGGCCTGATGTTTTTGATCTGGATTCTGGTGACGACACCCGCATCTCCGGGGCGCCGTGCTTTCGTCTCGACCTCCGATGCCGGCCCGGCATCTTCACCGGCACCCGGGATCAGAGCGTCAAGACCCTTTCCGAGTGCCTTTCGCGACATGGGCGACGATCTCCTTGGTCAGGCTGATGTAGTTCTCAGCCCCGGTCGAGAGGATGTCGTACTGGATGATCGGCATGCCGAATGAGGGCGCTTCGCCCAGACGGACATTCCGCATGATCTTGGTCTTGTACACCTTGTCGTTGAAATAGCGATACGCTTCCTCAGCCACCTGTTTACTCAGATTGAGGCGGCTGTCGAACATGGTGAGGAGCACACCCTCGATGTCGAGGTTCGGGTTCAGGTGCTTCTGAACGAGCCTGATCGTGTTCAGCAGCTTACCAAGTCCCTCGAGGGCGTAATACTCACACTGGATCGGGATGAGTATCGAATCGGCCGCGGTCAGGGTATTGAGGGTAAGCAGTCCGAGACTCGGGGGGCAATCGACGAGGACGTATTCGTACTCTCCCCGGACCGTCTCGATCGCCTGTTGAAGCTTCTTCTCCCGGCCGATCATGGCCACCATTTCGAGTTCCGCTCCGGTAAGCCGGATATGGCTCGGAACGAGATCGAGCCCTTCCACGATGGTGTTTATCAGCGCGTCTTCTATCGAGATCTCCTCGATGAGGGCTTCATAGATGGAATAATCGACTTCGTTGGGGTCCACACCAAGGCCTGAGGTGGCGTTCGCCTGAGGATCGATATCGATCAGAAGGGTTTTGTGACCCGCTTCCGCGAGGCAGGCGGATACGTTCACGGCGGTAGTGGTCTTACCCACTCCACCCTTCTGGTTCGCGATGGCGATTACTCTGCTCACACGATCCTTCCAGCCCTGAGGGGCCGAAATACCCTCATGAGAAACTCACCCGGCGGACAGAGGGGCCCGCCGGGCAAGCGAATGGTACAACCAGTTCGGCACCCGGCGGTCTGCTTACTTGTCCCGCCAGCTTGCCTGCTTCTCCTCAAGGACCGCCTGGGCGGCCGCGAGGCGAGCGATCGGTACACGGTAAGGGGAACAGGACACGTAGTCCAGTCCCGCGTTGTGGAAGAAACCCACACTGGCCGGGTCACCACCATGCTCACCACAGACACCGATCTTCAGCTTCGGGTTCACACTCCGTCCGAGTCTGACACCCGTTTCCACGAGCTGTCCCACACCCTCTTGATCGAGACTCTGGAAGGGGTCGCCCGCCAGAATGCCGTTCTCGACGTAATCGGCCAGGAACCGGCCCGAGTCGTCCCGGCTGTAGCCGTAGGCCATCTGGGTGAGGTCGTTGGTGCCGTAGGAGAAGAACTCGGCCTGCTGGGCAACCTTGTCGGCGACCAGACACGCGCGCGGGATCTCAATCATGGTACCGACCATGTATTTGACCTTGATCCCCTTCTTCTCGATGACCTGCTGGGCCACCCGGTCGATGACCACCTTCAGGATGTTGAACTCGTGCTCGGTACCGATGAGCGGAACCATGATCTCGGGGAACACCTTGATCCCCTTCTTCTGCATGTTGCAGGCCGCTTCCATGATGGCCTGGGCCTGCATCTCGCAGATCTCCGGGTAGGTGATCGCGAGACGGCACCCGCGGTGACCGAGCATCGGGTTGAACTCCGAGAGCGATTCGGTGAGCCGCTTTATCTCGGCCGGCTTCACACCCAGCTCCTTTGCGATCACCTTCTGCGCATCCTCTTCATGAGGAAGGAACTCATGGAGCGGCGGGTCGAGCAGGCGGATCGTTACGGGGAGTCCGTCCATCGCCTTGAAGATGCCTTCGAAGTCTTTCCGCTGCATTGGAAGGAGCTTCTTGAGGGCCTTGCGCCGGTCTTTCTCGGTGGTGGCCAGGATCATCTCGCGTACCGCGGTGATCCTCTCCGCCTCGAAGAACATGTGCTCGGTCCGGGTCAGGCCGATCCCCTCGGCGCCGAACTCACGAGCGACACGGGAATCCTCCGGGGTGTCGGCGTTGGTGCGGACCTTCATGGTGCGGATCTTGTCGACCCACTTCATCAGCACATAGTATTCCTTGCTCAACTCGGGATCCTGGGTCGGTACCTTACCCTCCATGACCTCTCCGATCGAACCGTCGAGGCTGATCCAGGTACCCTGCTTGATCATCTTCTTGCCGGCCTTGAAGAGCTTCTTCTTGTAGTCGACCTCGATCTCATCGCACCCGGCGACACAGCACTTGCCCATGCCGCGGGCGACCACTGCGGCGTGGCTCGTCATCCCGCCGCGAGCGGTGAGAATACCCTTTGCGGCATCCATGCCACCGATGTCCTCAGGGCTTGTCTCGATCCGGACCAGGATGATCGTCTTACCGTCAGCGGCCCACTTCTCGGCATCGGCGGCTGAGAAGACGACCTGGCCCACTGCGGCGCCTGGTGAGGCGGGTAGTCCTTTGGCGATCACCTTTCTCACGGCACCGGTCTCGAACGAGGGGTGGAAGAGCTGTTCGAACTGGTCGGGATCGATCCGGCGGACCGCCTCTTCCTTGTCGATGAGGCCTTCCTTCACCATCTCGACTGCGATCCTCACCGCGGCCTGGGAGGTACGCTTCCCCGTCCGGGTCTGGAGCATCCAGAGGCGGTTATTCTGGATCGTGAACTCGATGTCCTGGATGTCCTTGTAGTGCGCTTCCAGTTTGTGCCGGATGTCGTCCAGCTGCTTGTAGATCTTCGGCATCTGCTCCTGCAGGGAGGGGAGACTGCCCTTCTTGCCCTTCCTGAGCGGCATCGGTGTGCGGATACCCGCGACCACGTCTTCACCCTGGGCATTGGGGAGCCACTCGCCGTAGAAGACCTTCTCGCCGGTGGCGGCGTCACGAGTGAACGCCACTCCGGTAGCCGAACCCTCACCCAGGTTGCCGTAGACCATAGCCTGGACGTTCACGGCGGTCCCGAGATCGTGAGGGATGTTGTTGAGGTTCCGGTAGGTGATGGCGCGTTCGTTGTTCCAGGAGCTGAATACCGCGCCGAGCGCTCCCCACAGCTGCTTCTGCGGATCCTGGGGGAAGGCCTTACCGGTCTTCGTGCGGATGATCGCCTTGAACAGCTTGACGATCTCTTTCCAGTCGGCGGCGGTGAGATCGAGATCGTTCTTCACCTTCCGCTTCTTCTTGGCGGTCTCGATGATGTGGTCGAAGGCTTCCTTCTCCACCTCGAGTACCACGTCACCGTACATCTGGATCAGGCGACGGTAGCAATCCCACGCGAACCGCTCATCTCCACCGGCGGCCATCGCGAACGCCTTGATGTTCCTGTCATTCAGTCCAAGGTTCAGAACCGTGTCCATCATACCCGGCATGCTGAACTTCGCGCCCGAGCGGACCGAAAAGAGGAGCGGATCGGTCTTGTCGGCGAACTTCGCTCCCATGATCGTCTCGGCCTTCTTCAGGGCCGTGTTGACCTGACCCGTCAGTCCGGCCGGATACTTGCTGTTGTGGCTGGAGTAGTAGTTGCAGACCTCAGTGGTGATCGTGAAGCCCGGTGGAACGGGAATACGGATGCGGGACATCTCGGCCAGGTTTGCACCCTTGCCTCCCAATAGATCCTTCATTTTGCTGGTACCATCCGCTTTACCAGCGCCGAATGAATAGACGTGCTTTTCTGCCATCTTCCGAAGGTCCTTTCTGCTTCTCTCTGATGTCGATCCGGAGTCCATGTCACGGCCAGCTGTCAAAGTCCGAGCATCCTGAAACCGCAACAGCGACGGAAGCTGTCAATATACCCATGCAGGTGAGAAACTCACAAGAACAGGTATGCCTGAATCGGACGGGAACATTCGTTGGTGAAAAAACATTATTTCTCCTTGACCTCTCTCTGGTGTCTGGTGTATTAGTTCGGTAGACACTTAACATAGTCAGGAAATGCCATGCGGTTCCATATCGATCCGGACAGCGGCGTCCCGGTCTACCTTCAGATAACCCAGGCAATCAGGCGAACGATCGCCCTGGGAAGTCTTCGGGATGGAGAGCAGGTGCCCTCCATCCGTGAGGTAGCTGAGATGCTCACCGTTAATCCCAACACCGTCGCCAAGGCGTATCAGCTCCTCGAACGCGAAGGGATCGTAGTCTCCCGCAAGGGTATCGGCACCTTCGTCGCCGACGGTGACGTTTCCATCACCAGTCAGGAACGAAAGACGGTGATCGTGGAGAAGCTCGACCGGGTACTGGTGGAGGCCGGACACCTCCGTCTGAAGAAGGAACAGGTCGAGGAGATCTTCCAGGAACGACTTGATAAAATGTATGCCGGTTCCGGGCCAAAGGAGGATATCTGATCATGGATATGGTTATTGAAACCTCTGGTTTGAGTAAACACTATGGTGACATCAAGGCCCTGAACGGGCTCGATCTCGCAGTCCCCAGGGGTAGCGTGTTCGGGTATCTCGGCAGGAACGGTTCGGGTAAGACCACGACCATCAAACTCCTGCTCGACCTGATCCGCCCTACTTCAGGCAGCTCTACCGTACTCGGCTTCAATCCCCGGGAAGACGCGGTGGAGATGCGTAAAAGGATCGGATACGTGGCCGAAGGCCAGAAGATGTATGGCTGGATGCGGGTGAGCGAACTGGTCCGCTTCACAAGCGGATTCTACAAGACCTGGGACGACGACCTCGCCGAGAAGTATGTGAAGCGGTTCGAACTCGATCCCCAGGCGAAGGCCAAGACCCTCAGCAAGGGCCAGACCGCCCGGCTCTCCCTTCTGCTGGCACTGGCCCCCCGCCCCGAACTCCTCCTTCTCGACGATCCCACCATGGGACTCGACCCGATCAGCCGCCAGGAGTTCCTCGGTGACATTGTCAGAGCGATCCAGGAGGAGGGACGCACCGTCTTCTTCTCGACCCACATCCTGCAGGAACTCGAGCAGGTGGCTGACTGGGTCGCCATCCTCGACAAGGGGAAGCTCAGGATCGCATCACCCGTTGATGAACTGAAGGCAAGCGTCAAGCGGTATGAACTTACCCTGGAAGGTCCGGCTCCGACCTCGATCGAGATGGAGGGCGTCTACCGTATCGCTTCGAGCGGTCGTGACCTGATCGTGACGGCACGGGGTGAGCCGGGTGTGATTGTGAACCACCTTCGGCAGACCTACAAACCACTGAGCATCGAAACCCACACCCTGAGCCTCGATGAGATATTCGCCGAGGTAGTGCTCGGATCAGGAGAAGGTGCTGCAGCTTACGTGCCGATCGTGGAGGAGAAGATCCTGACGGATGAAGAACCTGCTGATTCTGTGCAGCTGTCCGGCTCTGGCCCGGAGGAGGTGGGGGTATGATCTTCTGGAAGGAATGGCGCGTCATCAGGGGTCGTTTTCTTACCATGACCGCATTCTACGGGATCACGCTGCTTCTGTTGCCGGTTGAGGCCCTGTTCATCAATGAGACATTCGAAGTGATCCCGATCTCCCTGCTCATGGTCGGAGTTGCTCTGGCCTTCATTCCCATCGTTCTGGGTATGGATGCCTGGGTAGTGGAAAAAGATGAGGAG
>JALGVQ010000231.1 GCA_025774615.1 bacterium | reverse complement strand
CGAGGAACAACTCGACCAGACCATCCAGTATCCCGGGCGTCACGAATGGCTGATCGATAGTCATGAAAACCGCTGCATCCATACCGGCATCCCGCGCGGTCGCGGCCCTCAGTCCGGCCCTGATCGAACTGCCCATTCCCTCTTCCCACTCCCGGTTCACCGTCACCTGAACCGGCAGTCTGGTGAGTTCCGAAGCGAACCGCTCCGCTTCAGCTCCGAGCACCACATGGACCGGAGCACACCGGGAGTCGAGAGCTGTTTCCACCGCCCGGCGAAGCAGGGTCTTCTCTTCGAACCTGAAGAGCTGTTTAGGATTCTTCGTGCGCGTAGACCCGCCCGCCGCGAGAACGATTACCGGTATCGACTCACTCATCAGGTGCCCTCGACAGCATCATCCAGCCGCCCATGGATCGTTCCCTTACCATCTCTCAGAAATCCTCCGCTCCGGCCGTTGAACACCGCCATTATCTCGGCTGCGATTGAGAGGGCGATCTCCTCGGGTCCCTCGCCTCCGATATCGAGACCGACAGGCGCGTGAAGTCTTCCCCTCAGATCACTCAGGTGGTCGGGGGTGAGAGCCGAGAGGAGCGCGTCCCTGCGGGCAAAAGCGCCTATGAGACCCACGTAGGGTACCGGGCTCAGTGAGAGGTATTCGAGGAGAGCCCTGTCACGCTGGAACTGGTGACTCAGCATGACGACTGCTGTGCGGTCATCGATCCCCAGATCATCCATGACAGTGACAGGTTCAGCCGTGATGATCCGTACGGTATCAGGAACCCGCCGTCGCGCCTCGACAATCGCGCCAGGATCGACAACGATCGCCTCCCAGCCCAGGTCGGCGGCAAGCACCAGGAGCGCGGTAGTATCCTGACCCGACCCGAATACCACCAGTTTCAGTGGTGGCGCCAGATGCTCCACAAGCGCTTTGAAGCCCTGCGGACCACTGCCGAACTCTCTGACTATTGATTTCCTCCCCTTCAGGACCTGCCCGGCCGTCTCTGCGATCTCTTCTGCAGGGGATCCATCCGGCAGGGAACTGTCGAGCGATCCATCGGACCTGATGACCCATCGATCTCCCTGAACGCAGGGGGTATCATCACCGGTCTGGAATACTGTTACGAGCGCGACCGGATCTTCGAGGCAGGCGATCTCCTCGAGCCGGTTGACCAGTGTTTCATCGAAGGGCTCGATAAACACCACGATCGTTCCGGGGCATCCGATCCCGAGGCCCCAGGCAAGCTCTCCCGATTCAGAAAGGTCATAGGTGACGGTCCGGGGTTCCCCGCTCTGCAGCGCGGCCCGGGCGTGTTCGATCAGGTCCCCCTCCAGGCAGCCGCCGCCGATATGCCCGGCGAGCCATCCATCCTCATCAGCGAGCATCCTCGCCCCCGGACGTCGGCAGGAGGAGCCGACCACATCGACGAGAGTAAGGAGGACCGACCGTCTTCCCCCCCCTGAGACTTCCTTCCAGTTATCGATGATCGCGCGCAGTTCGTTCATGGCAATGTCCCGAGAAGGGTATCCTGTGCTGGTTCCAGTATATCAGACTACCCTCGCAATGAAAAATCCACCAGCCGTCAGATCACCAGACAGTCTCAGGGAATCTGCCCCGATGGATTCCTTTTAGGGAGTGAGTGACGGCGGTGCTCTCCAGTTACAGGACGAGGGCACTGCAGTACATCCCGCGATCCTGCATACCAGTGATTCCGCCGAATGAACCATTTCCGGATGTAAGCGGTAGTATCATCTCGCGGCTCTTGACATAATGGTGAAGATATATTACTTTAAAAAATAAAGTTCTTTAGGATGAGGTGAGCAATGGATGAATTCCCCGTGGGCCAAACGTCGGCACAAGATGATCTGGCTCTGATCCGACGACTCATGATGGACAGCCGCCGCCTTCTGGTCGACAGCGGTCGCCAGTACGTCATCTGGAGTGTGCTTGCACTTCTCGGTATAGCTCTGAAATATCTTCTGGATGCCCTGGAAAATCCGTTTCCGGCGGCATGGATGTGGCTCTTCCTCATAGCCACGGGTGCCTTCTTCACCTGGCTGCTCGGACGCCGCAGTCGCCGGGAAACAGGTGCGGTCACTTTCGCCCAGCGGATTCTGACCGCCATCCAGACGGGCTGGGGCGCAGGTATCCCGATCCTCACGCTGATCGGATATTACACCGGAGCAATAGCCTCATGGGCTATCCCGCCGGTGGTGGCCACAACGTTCGGAAGTGCCTGCTACATCCTCGGCGTACTCTCCGATAACAGGTGGTTCCGGAACACCGCCTTCGCATGGTGGGCCGGCGCCGTCGTCATGTTCCTGATGCGCAATGAGCACACGATACTCGTTATAGCCGCGCTCTTCATCATTCTGCAGTTGATCCCCGGTCTGATACTGCGCCGCCGTTGGAAAGCCGCATTAGCCGATGACAGCTGAATCAGACTACGACTACCGGAAGATCGATGCTCTGATTCATTCGCGTCTTCGCCTGGCGATCCTGACAGTCCTCATGAACGTTGAAGAGTCGGAGTTTTCCTTCCTGCGTGACAAGGTCAATGCCACAGACGGCAATCTGAGTGCAAATCTCCGCCGTCTCGAGGACTCAGGTATCATTCAGACCACCAAGACTTACTCGGGGCGAAGACCGATCACCTATTATCGGATCACGGATGCCGGAAGGAAATCTTTCATACGTTATGTGGAACACCTTGAACGGCTTCTGGATCGATGAATGCTCCGGGAGGGCTTTTTTTGCGTAAAGACTTTAAATATTAAAGTGAGTCCCGGGAACTGAGTGCACCGCTCCGTGATTACGGTGATGTATCGAGAGCGCCGAGGTGCCAGGCCGGAATGCATCGGCGCTCTAATGCCGGCATAATTACGGAACGGTGTATTTTGAACCCCTACATGGAAGGGATTGAACATGCACGACAGCACCGATGGGCCCCGTCCTTCGCCGGCCAGATCAGCAGAACCGCACCAACTCTCGAGCGTATTCATACTTGCCCTTGTCGGGAGCTTCTTCCTACATGCGGTCCCATCGCACAAGACCTGCATGCAGGCCACCGGCACCTTCATCCCGGATGGAGAGCACATCGTACTCAGGTGTATACGTTCAGATACCTCTTCGCCGCCGCTCGACACCCTCACTACTGCTCACATCATTTTTAACAGAAGGCCCGCACTTCACTTCAGGAGCTCAGACGGCACCGGTCACAGCGAATTCTGGTTGACTCAGAGTGACCTTTCTCTGATCCGCTATGTTGAATACTCGATGGAAGGCCGACCTGTTCTGGAAATCGACTGCGAAGGAGACATAGTTCACATCCGCGACGACGCTACCGGTGTGGACAAGCATCTTCGATGCAGCGAACCGGTCCACGTCAGTACCACCATTTTACAGGTGCTGCGCAGACTGGCAGCAACGCCCGGCCTGGTTGACTGGAAGGGGATTCTGCTTGTCCGGCACGGACGGGATTACCGGAGTGTGCCGGTATACGCCAGAGTTCTCGAAGAAAAGATGATCAGCGTTCCTGCAGGCAGGTTCCGGTGCAGGGAAATCGAATTCGGCGTGCAAGGCCTGATCGGTAATGTATTCTGGCCTACCCGCTACCGCTACGATTACACAGCGGATCCGCCCCATCACTTCGTCCGCTACTTCGATCCCGACGGTGAAGTCATCGAACTCGTTTCGTACGGGAAATGATTCGTTACAGCAACACCCGTTTCCCGGAATACCGTGTGCGATCAGGGATCGCATTCAATACGGAGAAAGGTGTAACCATGAATCTGAAGAGTGAACTTTATGCGGGACTGAAGGCGGGCCTGGTTATGGGCGCCGCCCTGTTTCTCGCAGGTGCCGTTTTTTCCAGGATAATCTACGGTCCGCAGTTCGCACCGGCCGGGAAATTCGATCTTTCACAGCTCAATCCTTTCTACTTCATCTGGACGAAACTCGTCATCGGCGCCTTCTTCGGACTTCTCTTCGCCCTGCTCTATACGCGACTACCCCTTGAGCGGCGAATCATGAGTGCGAGGCAGGGCGTCCTGTACGGCATACTGACCTGGGCAGCAATCTGGCTCTGGAACATCTCGCACCCTC
>JALGVQ010000230.1 GCA_025774615.1 bacterium | reverse complement strand
CCGGACAGAATCGCAGTATCCGTCCGAGACCACCGGCGCCGGCGGAAGGAGAGGAGCGTGAACGCTACCGGTTCGACTGGAACACGCCCTACCTCATTTCCCCTCATAATCCCAGGACGCTCTATCTGGGAGGCAACAAGCTATTCAAGACGGTCGATCGCGGGGACAACTGGCAGGCGGTCAGTCCTGATCTGACGGCTCAGGTCGATGAGAGGAACAGCGCGATCGTGACTGTCGCCGAATCTCCGATCGTACCCGGTTTGCTGTGGGTGGGAACCAATGACGGGAACGTCCAGATATCACGGAATGACGGTGCCACCTGGACCCTGTTGAACGACAATATCCCCGGTGCTCCATCCCGGTACTGGGTCAAGAGGATCGAAGCCTCCCATCACGATCCTGGTCGGGCTTTCCTCGTCTATGACGGCCACCGACATGATGACCGGGATCCGTATGTCTTCATGACCGATGACTTCGGTCAGACGTGGCAGAACATCACGAACAACCTCCCGGAAGGATCGTGCTACGTCATCCGTGAAGATTTCCTGAATCCCGATCTGCTCTTCATCGGCAGCGAGTTCGCCATCCATTTCTCCCTCGACCGCGGCGCTACCTGGTCGAGGTTCATGAACGAGATGCCCACCGTGCCGGTGCACGACCTGCTGATCCACCCCCGTGATGCCGATCTTATCGCCGGCACTCATGGTCGGGGAGCATGGATCGTCAACAACCTCACGCCGCTGCAGCAACTGACGGCCGAGGTCCTGGAAGAGGATGTCCGTCTTCTCGATATCAGGCCGGAGGTGCAATGGCTGACCACCTACGAGTTCTCCTGGACCACCGATAAACGGTTCTACAAGCCGAACCCGCCGACCGGTTCAACGATCGCTTACTATCTGAAGGAGGATGTCTCCGATCCGGTGACGATCGAGATCCTCGATCTGACGGGTGCGGTGATCCGGACCGTCGAAGGGAGCCAGGATGCCGGTCTCAACACGTTCTTCTGGGATTTCCGGGGAAACCCGCCGGAATTGAGCGAAGAGCAGATCGCGCGTATGCGCCAGATGGGTGGACGGATGGGGCAACGACGGGGTGCCGCGGTCTCACCGGGCGAGTATCTGGTCAGGCTCACGGTCGGCAGCGACATCCAGACGACGATCCTGGTCATCGAACAGGATGTTCCCGGCTATATGGGGAGATGACTTTCGATATAGCGCGGGCGCGGTCGGAGACACCTGGCTGCGAAGAGGTAATCCACTTCAACAATTCGGGGGCGGCGCTGATGCCCGCCCCCGTTCTTCAGTCACTCCAGCATCATCTGCATCGAGAATCGATGATCGGTGGTTACGAGGCCGAGCGGGAGGCTGGGGAGGCCATCGAACATACGTATGATGCGCTCGCCCGACTGTTGAACTGCAAGCGGGATGAGATAGCTGTTGTCGAGAACGCCACGGCTGCCTGGTGCAGCGCCTTCTATGGATTCCCCCTCTAGCGTGGCGACCGGATTCTGACCGCACGGGCCGAATACGCATCGAACTACATCGCCTACCTCCAGACAGCGCAGAGAAAAGGCGTCGAGATCTCAGTCATCCCTGACGATAAGATGGGGCAGGTCGATGTGTCGGCCCTGGAGGATCTGATCGACGACTCGGTAAAGCTCATTTCCATGACCCATGTACCGACCAACGGCGGACTGGTTAATCCGGCGGCAGAGGTGGGGCGGATCGCGGGTGACGCGGGAATACCGTTCCTGCTCGATGCCTGTCAGTCGGTCGGGCAGATGCCGGTGGATGTCGACGAGATCGGCTGCGACATGCTCTCGGGAACAGGGCGGAAATTCCTTCGAGGTCCACGCGGCACAGGATTCCTCTATGTGCGGCGATCGATCCTCGATCGTCTCGATCCCCCATTTCTCGACCTTCGCTCGGCTGAATGGGTCGGACCCGACCGCTACGAAATGCGGCCCGATGCCCGCCGGTTCGAGAACTGGGAGAGTTATATCGCAGGCAGGATCGGGCTGGGTGTGGCAGCAGACTATGCCCTGGAGTGGGGGCTTGAGGCGATCTATGAGCGTATCAGACTGCTGGCAGATCGATTCCGGGCGGAACTGTCGCAACTGCCAGGTGTGATCGTCCGTGATCTGGGGCGGGAACAATGCGGCATCGTCAGTTTCACGGTCGAGGGAACCGACCATGGCCGGATCGTCCAGCAGCTCTCCGAACGGAAGATCAACTGCAGTGTCTCACCCCGGTCGGGCACCCTTCTCGACATGCAGGGCAGGGGGATCGATGACCTTATCCGGGCACCGGTCCATTACTACAACACCGAGGATGAAATCGACCGCTTCATCACGACACTTACCGAGGTGAGGAATTCGTAATGAGTGAAGAGAAGGTCATGAACCGCTGGCTGATCGTTGTCGGCGCGATCATGGTGCAGCTCTGTCTCGGTGCGATCTACGCCTGGTCTGCCTTCACCGGCAGATTGACCGCTGTTGACGAACTATTCCAGTTCACCCGGACCCAGACCCAGATAGTCTTCTCGGTCGGGCTGGCGTCGTTTGCCATAGTAATGGCTATCATCGCTGGTCGCTGGCAGGCAAAGGCAGGGCCTCGTGTTGTGGCGATAACCGGTGGCGTGGTCATGGGCGCCGGATATGTGATCGCCGGCCTGGCCGGTGGGAGTTTCTGGGGGATCCTGTTCGGGGTTGGAATTCTGGGGGGCGCGGGCATCGGTCTCGCCTATGTCTGTCCCATAGCAGTCTGCGTGAAGTGGTTCCCCGACCGGAAAGGACTTATCACGGGGCTGGCTGTAGCAGGTTTCGGTTTTGGTGCTCTGATCTGGATCAAGCTCACCAGCGGTTTCGTCTTCGGGCCGATCGATCTCACTCCCGGCTGGACCGGTCTGTTCGGTGCCGGGATGAGTGTAAGTGGCATCTTCCTGCTGTACGGCATCATCTTCACCCTGGTGATCACCATCGGTTCCCTTGTATTCGTCAATCCCCCTGACGGCTGGGTTCCGGAGGGATGGACTCCGGCGGCTGGTAACGCTTCAGCTGAGAGTGGCCAGAACGACTTTTCGGTCAGGGAGATGGTGGCAACGCCCCAGTACCGGAAGCTGTTTGCGATCTTCATGGTGGGCGCCACTTCCGGACTGATGGTGATCGGCGTGATCGGTCTCTTCGGTCGGGATGCTCTGGCTTCAAACGGAATAGATGCGGTCAGGGCGGCGGTGATCACCGGTACCGCCATGGGTCTTTTCTACGCCTTGCTGAACGGGATTGGACGGATCGTCTGGGGCTCGGTCTCTGACCGGCTTGGCCGTCGGAACTCGATCGCCCTGATGAGCCTTCTACAGGGTGTGATGATGATTGTGTTCTTCTTCATCGGTGGCTCTGAAACAGGGCTCTACCTTGGAGCGGCCGTGATCGGTTTCAACTTCGGGGGGAATTTCGCCCTCTTCCCGACCGCTGTGGCGGATTATTTCGGGAACCGGTCGGTTGGAACCAACTATCCGTGGGTATTTCTGGCCTATGGGGTTGGGGGCATCCTCGGCCCGGTCCTGGGCGGCATCATGGGTGATGCCCGGGCGTGGATGTGGGCCTTCATCCCTGCCGGGATCGCCTGCCTGCTGGCCTCCCTGCTGGCTCTGACTCTGCGGCCACCTCACACGACTGCTGATTGAGGGAAACGTCGGGTTGATCATGATGAAGTGATCAGCTCCCGGAGGCTCTACTGATACCCACCAGTTCCACCAGCAGATCACTGGCCACTCTTCCGAGATTCACCGATCCTCCATTGTAGTTGCGGAGCAGGACTACTCCGATGGTCGACACGGGATCAAAGACCATATGGGCGTTGTAGCCCGCGACCGATCCTCCGTGGCTGACCATGCGCAGACCTTCATCGGTGATCCTCAAAGAGAATCCAAGACCGTAACCGGTTGAATCTCCATTCCGGATCGAGACCGGTGTCTGCAGGATCTGCGTCTCCCTCCGTCCTGTCCCGGAGAGGATCGCTGTGCGGGAGGTACCGGTCATGCCTGATATGAACCGGGTCAGGTCACCAACGGTCGAATAGATCCCACCGTTCGGCACCTTGTACCCCCTCCCGGCGTGCTCGAGTGCCGGGAACTC
>JALGVQ010000229.1 GCA_025774615.1 bacterium | reverse complement strand
TCCCACTCGTCAGAGGGCGGCTTGGAGAGATACTCCTGGCACCGGATCAGATTCATCCTGCTCGGTCCGTCGTCGGGATCCATCTGCACGAGTTCGTTGAAGATATCGAGCGCGTCTGCGAATTCCCGTTCCCGGTACATCATGAGCCCCATTTCATATCGTTCCAGCATACCCGAGAACCCGGCCGGGATCCCCACATCAGTTGTTTCGAGCACCTCGAATATCCGTACCGGCTGTTCCTTGCCCTTCACCCGTATCATATCGAGTTCACGGCAGATCATCTCACCACGGAGCTGGTCAAATGTCATCTCGCTGATGCAGATGTTCGTGCCATAGGCTTTGTTGGCACCCTCCAACCGTGATGCGAGGTTCACATTATCCCCCATCACCGTGTAATCCATGACGTGCCGGCTGCCCAGGTTCCCAATGAGCATGATACCCGTATTGAGCCCTATCCTGACATGGAGTTCCGGCCGCCCTTCAGCCTCCCATACAGGCCTCATCTCAGCCAGTTTGCGCTGCATCTGCAAGGCTGCCATGCAACCGCGCCAGGCGTGGTCATCGTACGGAATTGGGGCCCCGAACTCGGCCATCATCGCGTCACCTTCATACTTGTCGATGATGCCGCCCTCATTGAACACGATCTCGGTCATCTCAGTCAGATACTCGTTGAGCAGACTCACCAGTTCAGTCGGTGTGAGTCCCTCTGAAATACTGGTGAAACCCGCAACATCACAGAACAGAACGGTGAGTTCCCGTTCTTCACCACCCAGAGCGAGGAGTTCTGGATGAGCGATCAATTCATCGACAACCGATTCAGCCACGTACTGCTGGAACATCCCCCGGATGCGTGCCTTCTCCTGTTGCTCGGCCAGATAGAGGGCAACTGTTGAACCGGAGTAGGCAAGTATCGTAGCCGCAATGGGAGCGACCACCTCCAACCAGAGAGAAAAATGGCGGAAGAAGAGATAGCCTGTCATAAAGAGAAGGACAACCAGACCGATCCCGATGAAACCACCGAGGCGCGCTTTCAGCCGCGTGGTGAGGATGGTGACACCAACACTAGTCAGGATGATCAGAAGGATATTGATCAGCGGGTTCACTGCACGGATGAATCGCTGCTGGAGGATCGTTTCGATCGCGCTCGCATGGATCTCGACACCCGGTGTGAGCTGCGCCCCGCTCGATCCGCTGGTCTTGATGAACACTGTCGATCTCACGTCCTGGTGCTCGGGAACCGTACTGCCTACCAGCACCAGTTTCCCCTCGAGAAAACCATCAGTCAGGAGATCCTCGAACGCGTCGAAGTCCCAGTCACCGATATCCGTGTCCGCGTCATCAACGACACTTGCGTACGAGTAGCGGGTCACCTTTCCCGCGAATCCGATATAATTGATCAGCATGTTCCCGTCGGGACCACGCGGGATATCGATATCCCCCAGACGCCAGCCACCATAGGTGACAGCAATGGTATCCTCGAGCGGGATTCCCAGGAACATCTTCAGGGCCTGTACCCCGAGCTGCGGTACCTGTTGTGTTCCCTGCTGGTAGTAATGGACTATCGGGTACTCACGGACGACGGAGTCATCTTCGTCCGGTTCGATATCCACGATGCCGTAGGGCGCAGCGCGGAGCGCCAGGTTCGGCTCTTCAAGTCTTCTCATTACTCCCTGCCGCCGCACTGTCGACTGGGTCTTTGCCCCCAGGATCGTGATCCCGGTTTCTTCGATGACCTGCATCAGCAGGGCGTCATCCGCTGGGAACTGATCGGCGAAGGTAGCATCGAACGCGACCACCTTCACACCTGCACGCGCCAGGTTCCTGATCAGACTGGCGTGGAGTGTACGGCTCCAGGGGTACCTGCCCAGTGATTCCTCCGACTCGACATCGATCGCCACAATGGCGATATCTTCCGGAGTAGCGAGTTCCCCGCGCCGGTTGAACCACTCGTCATAGAGCGCTTTTTCAAGCCGCCTGCCGATCGGGGAGAGAGAGAAGGCCAGGACGATGATCGGAGTGAGGACCGCCACGCCCAGCAGGGTAAGCTGGACGCGGCGATTCGATGCAGTCTTCGGGCTGGCCACGATTCTACAGCGTCTGGATCAGAACGCCTGAGTCAAACGCAGTCGCACGACGAACTGTGTGGTGTCGAAGCCCGTCTGCCGGTTATCGGTGTACGATATATACCCGGCGCGGAGACTGGCATATGACGTTGTGGACCAGTGGTACTCGGCTCCACCGGTCATCTCTGTCCGGTTGTAATCGAGTCCGAGGCTGCCTGCCGCTTCAGGACTGCTGGCGGTAGTCATGACAATGTCGGCCAGGGCGGACAGATTCTGGTTGATCGCGTGGCGACCCTTCAGCAGCAGTCGGTTGAATGTGGTCAGAGCGTCTGTGTATCCGGTGAGCTCGCTCGTGTTGATCCCGTAGGTCACCGAGAACTCGGTCGGCCGGTTCGTGAACCGGTTGGTGAACCCGACCATGTAGAAATCGTTCTGGCTGCCGGTCAGCTCATTCAGGTCGTCTTTCCGTCCGATCGTTGTGTAATTGATATTCAGACGGGAGTCGATCCCGGGGATGAACCGCATCGGGAAGTAGGCACCGGCCGAGACCGTACCCGTGGTCTCATCAACGCCACCGCCGGAGAGATCCACCGCGTCGTTCTGACGCGCGTAGTCCCGGTAACCGACTGAGAAGCCGGGAGTCGTGGCGTCCTGCTGCCAGAAGAGATCGAGAGTGAGCGCCGAGGTTCCGGTCGTCACGGCCTTGGTGTCATCAAGGTTGTCATCGAACGATTCCCAACCGACGGTGACACCCAGGTTGTTGTTGAACATCCGGAAACTGTCCTGGACCCGGAGCCCTGCCCTGTCTCGCGGCAGGCTGGAATACCCGAGCGTGTGGTACGATCCCCCGATACTCCGCCAGCGGGCACCGAAGGTGTGGGTTCCCACCTGCAGGGAACCCCGTACCTGGTGCGCGAGGCTGGTCAAGCCTGTTGGATCGAGCGGAATCATTGACGCGTTCAGGATGAACAGATCTGCCAGGTCGGCCGGATCGATCGGAAGCTCGATGGTATCATATCCCTGGTCGATCATCAGCGTATCGAGATCGGCCTGGGTAATCGCCCCTCCCGTTATATCATTATTAAAGAGACTGATGGCGTTGTTGTAGGTCACACTGAACTTGCCCCTGAACGCCCTGAGACTCAGATCCATACCGACGACCAGGTTATCCTTCGGATCAGGCCTGGCCGAACGGGTGAGACCATTCACATCCGCCGCAGTCCGCAGTGGATCGAGCGAAGTGGTGTCGTCCCTTGCTTTCATGAAGGTAAACCCGAACTGGAGTCCCCGTCCCGATCCGAAGTAGGTCCGTATCGCCAGCAGGTCCTGTTGCCAGGTACCCCGACGCCAGATCTTCGTGGGATCATTGTCATAGAGCTGGGGAGACACGGAACGGCGGCTTTGTCCACTCACAACGCTCACATTGACGATCCCACCGCGCAGATCGAGCGACCATCCCCGAACTCTGCGTCCCCACAGGATCAATTCCTGCATCCGTGGATTGACATCTCCCATCGAGAGGGTGAGCCAGTTGCTTCTGAGCGTGAATCCCAGGCGGTTGATCGGCTGCATGGTGTGCGATTCGTAGCTGCTGAAGCGGGCCAGAGCATTATAGCGCCACGATCCGCCCAGGCGCCCCCGCAGATTCAGTGCCACTTTCGCCGTGCCGGCAGGCTCCCGCCGGTATTCAGCGCCATCGCCACCAACACTGTTCATTGCCCCTTCAACGATGACATTACCCTGTGCAAGAGCCCATGAGGGAAGACCCTTCCGTGCTTCAGCCACCGGCAGCGCTGTCGAAGTGACACCTTCAGGAGGTGGTCCGACCATGAAGCTCCAGTTGATACTCGGCAGGTCCGAGCCGTCCCGTGCCTTCATCAGGATGACGATCCGGTGAGGCCCCTGGTTCAGCGGCGTTGCAGCCAGCCAGACGAGCAGATCACCATTGATGTTCGCGTCTGCAGTCAGGTCGTTCCCATCGACATGGAGCCTGATCGAGTTGATGTCGAGCTGCCGCTCTGAGTCGATGAAGGAGATCGAGATCATCGAGGTGGTTTGTGGTACCGTCTCTCCCGG
>JALGVQ010000046.1:15151-30689 GCA_025774615.1 bacterium | reverse complement strand
ACTCCTGAATACCAGGTGACCAGATAGGTGATTACCAGCAGTATTGCGCCTGGGATAATGCGAGCAGTGTGATGCGTCAGGCGTGACACCGGCATCGTCCAGTATACAGAGCGTCGGTCGGGGCTCTTGTCCCCCCAGATCAACATTGCCCATAAAGCAGCGGTAGCCAGCATGAACAGCTTTACTGGATGGAGGAATATCGGCCAGATGTAGGCATGGTTCAGGTCCAGTTGCCACTCGACAATGCCATTACGAATATCTTCATATATTGCGATCAGTGGCCAGTAGACCAGGGGAGTGAGAACCAGAATGAATCCCAGTAGAAGCCACCAATATCTTCTGATAAGTAACCGGGATTCCTCCAGATAGACTCTCAACCAGGTGACTGGCTGGTGTCCGGACAGTGTGATCGGTTCAGCCATCGTTCAATCCCCCCGGTGGATGCGGGCTACAAGCAGGATGCCGGCGGCGCAGATAACCGTCCACATCAGCACAGCCCCGAGGTCTGGATTTTGATAATATGGGCCCACCAGCTCGCCGGATCGCGAACTGCCGAACCCGAATCCTGCCATGATCCCGCTTGGCCATCCGAGGATCCCCTTCAGAAGATCTGTCAGCCAATCGATACCTGTCAGGCTGATACCCCACATGAACAACGATATGGATACCGGTATCCAGAACAGGAACCAGATCTCCGGCCTGCGGAATATCAGAGAGAGGATGGAGGCATAGAGGTAGACATTCAGTACACCAAAGAGGGAGATCAACCAGCCGGACCCGCTGTATTGAGGAGCAGAGAACCAGCTGAATCCGGGTACGATGATCTCTGTTATCGTGGCACCGAGCAGCCAGAAGAAGGTGATGACACCGATGAAGATGACAGCACCGGCTGCTATCCGAAGAAGCTGGTGTGTCGCCCGACCCGTGGGATAGGAGTGGAATGCCGTCTTTTCACCGGAATGGAGACCTTCCCATATCCTGAAGGCCCAGAATCCCCCGAACAGAACGAGAATGAACTGTATGGGGAAACTGAGGGCACCAGTAGCATCGAACAGCAGGAGATCCCGGATAAACAGTTCATCTTTGGCTGCATTCAGGGTAGCCAGATGGCCGAGAACAGTGACCATCCCCATGAAGAGCAGTTCCCACTTGTGATTCATGAGGAGTGCGCGAGCCTGGTTGACAATGATCGAACCAGGAGTAGGAGTGACTCGTAGAGCGATCGTGGTCATCGTGCAACCTCCTCAGAGTCAAGGAGTACACTGTATCGGTCGGGGAAACCGGTCGTAGGATCCATAGCTCACTCCTCCCGGTGGGACCGGGCGATGAAGAACAGACCAGCCGCGAAGATCACCGTCCACATGAGGACAACCTGGAAATCGAGCACCATGAATTCCCCGATCTCGTTGGTTGTTGCCACGGCGAGTCCGAAACCCTGGAACATCCCCGTCGGAAACCAGAAGATTGCTTGGAAGAGTACAGCCAGCGCGTCGATTCTTAACCAGAAGGTTACATAAGTAAGAACCAGGATCGGGACAGGGACCCAAAACACGAACCAGTGCTCAGGTTTACGGAAGAGAAGCGCCAATACACTGCCGTACATATAGGCGTTCAGGATGGCGAAGAGTGAGATGATCCACCCCCAGCCACTCTGTTCTGGAGAAGTGAACCAGCTTCCACCGGGCGCCAGGATCTCGCTGACCACAGCCCCGATCAGCCAGAAGACCGTCATCACAGCCAGGAGGACCAGAGCGCCGGCCGCGACACGGAGCAGTATGTGAAAGGTGCGATCTGCCGGGTAAGAGAGGAAGGTAGTACGATCTCCGATAGCCAGCCCATCCCAGATCCTGATAGCCCAGTAGCCACTAAGCACCAGAAATATGAAGCTCCCGAAAAATCCCAGCGCTCCATTCTGGAATATTGGTAACGGACCTGTTTCTTCCCAGGTTGTCGTTCCGAGATGATAGACGGCTGTCGCGAGTCCGATGAACAGCAGTTCCCACTTCTGGTGATAGAACAGTAACCGTACCTGGCTCGTCAATATCGTGCCGGGGGACGGGGCCGTTCGCAGTGCGATCGCCGACATCATGTGCCTTCTGTACCGGCCAGAAGCGCGATGGCCGCTTCCTCAAGCTGCAGCGCTGATACGCTTCTGACGGTGGCGCCGGAGGCGGTGAGCGCACCGGTGATTTGTTCTTCCTCTCCCCAGATGGCCCATGCCAACTCGGGGCCGGAGCCGTTCTGGTGGATCACGGTACCGGAGAACGCCTCCGGTGCGGTCCATCCTTCAGGGACTTCGAGCTGGTAGCGCCGCAGAGAGCGGTGGAGGTCATCCTGCGTGCTCTGGGCGAGCAGTCGACCGTCATGGAGCACACCCATGTGGTCGGCCAGCTTCTCCATCTCCTGGATATGGTGGGTCGAGGCCAGCACGGTGGTGGGGTTCTCGGCGATATGATCCACGATCTGCTCGATCACCCGGTCTCTCACCAGTGGGTCAAGGCCGTCCATCGGCTCATCGAGCAGCAGGAGGGGAGGACGGTGGGCGAGCGCCAGGAGGAGCTGCACTCTCCGTGCCTCTCCTTTGGAGAGGGTCTTGAACTTCGCCCGCTCGTCGATCTCCAGCCGCCGGATGAGGGATTCCGCGTAATCCTCATCCCAGGAGGGATAGTAGGCGGCATGGTGCCGGATCAGATGGCCGACCTTCATCCACTCATACCCGGGGATCCCGCCCTCCGGCACATACCCGATCTGGGCGCGGACCCTTGCGCCGTCGTCGATCGGAGAGAGCCCGAACACTTCCGCCTCACCCCCGTCGCTCCTGACCAGATCGAGCAGGATCTTCATGGTGGTCGTCTTGCCCGACCCGTTCGGTCCCACCAGAAGGTAAACGGCGCCTTCAGGTACGGTCAGGTTCAGCCCGGCGAGGGCACGGGTCCGCTTGTAGTCCTTGATGAGTCCCTCGGTCCGGATCGCCGGATGTTCGGTCTCAAGGTGTACGGGGATGCCTGATATCATCGGGCGGCTCCCTTCGTTGTATCGATAGATGACGGGAATTCCTGATCGGACACCTTCTGGATGGCGGCCAGCAGTTCATCCGGTGTGATCCCGTTCCGGTAGGCGTCACGCAGGAAGCGTCCTGCCAGACGGGTTGCGATGGTCTCACGTTCTGACTCGATCTTTGTCGTGGCGGCGATAAAAGTGCCCTGGCCGCGACGAACGTAGATGAGACCCTCCCGTTCCAGTTCCCGATACGCCTGCTGAACGGTGTTCGGGTTCACCCGCAGATCGGCGGCGAGTTGCCTGACCGATGGCAGGGGCGAATCGGGACCCGCTGTTCCGACCACGACTGCGCGCCGGACCTCATCCATGATCTGCATGTAGATCGGCCGGGAATCAGCGGGATCGATGTGGAAGATGATTGGCATGGGCTGACTCGTTGTGTTGGTGTATTGGTCAACCCATACACTAATACTGTATATCGGGGCCGTCAAGAGACAATATTTTTTTAAGGAAAGGGATTGGGAAAGGGAAGGGGAAGGTCTGCCTAGTGTCGGGCGCGGAACAGGAAAAAGAGGCTGAGCGTGCCGAAGATGATGTTTCCGAGCCAGGCGGCGAGCAGGGGGGGAAGATCGCTGTTGTAACCGAAGGCCTGGCCGGCGCGGATCACGAAGTAGTAGACGAAACAGATACCGATGCTGGCGGTGAATCCGACCGCGAGCCCTGTGCGTCTCCGGACGGCGGCAAGTGAGGCACCGAAGAGTACGATGATGAAACTGGAGAAGGGCAAAGCAGTCTTCATGTTCAGGTCGACGCTGGCCCGGGTGATGTTGCGTGACCGGGCCTCACCCCGCCGGACGTAATCGAGCAGATCGCCGTAGGCCATCTCTTCGGGACTCCTTCGGCGGGGATTGAGTTCTGCCGGGATCAGCTGTGGGAGATCCTCGAAGAGCATCTCATGTGTCTGGAATCGTTCGACCCCATCCGACCAGATACGCTCCTCAGCCTGGTTGAACTGCCACCTGTCTTCGGCCTCCTCGTAGCTGATACTGCGGGCCTGGACAACGCGCCGGACCTGGTTACCTGAAGTCTGCGCGAGCGTGACCCAATCACCTGTGTTCGTCTCGGAATTGAACGATCGGATGAAGAGTATGGTGCCTCCACCCAGGTCGAGAGTCCGGTTGATCGTCTCGTTGAACGACACCCTTCCCTGCTTGTTGACGTACTGGTTCCAGATCATCTTCTTCGCTTCATTCGCCCTGGGAACGACGTTCTCGCTGAAGAGGAATGAAAGTCCCACGATGATCAGCGCAATGAATGATAGAGCCAGGATCGGCCGGTAGGTGCTGACGCCGGATGCCTTCAGGGCCAGCAGTTCGTTCGTTTTCACCAGGCTCCCGATAGCGGAAAGGCTTGCCAGGAGCATACCGACCGGCAGAGTCAGGACGATGATATACGGAGAAAAATTGAGGTAGTAGAGAACGGGAGCCTTCAGCGGCGCGCCCGCCTCGATGAACTTCTCCATGTTGTCGGTGAGGTTCAACACGATGAAGATGGCAACAATGGCCACCATCGCTCCGAAAAGGACCGTGAGGAATATCCTGATCACGTATCGATCGATGATCCTCATCCCTGCTGCAGCCTCTCTGCGAGCCACGTTCCCGGCCTGCCGGGGATCCTGCGGGCGATCTCGGACCAGTGGATGACGGTCTGTCTTCGTCGTCCACGCAGGAGCAGGAAAAGGCCGACCGAACCGATGATCATGTTCGGGAGCCACATGGCAAGCCATGGGACGACCAGATTGCGGTCTCCCAGATCCTCTCCAGCGATCAGAAATACCCAGTAGATGAGATAGAAGAGCAAGGCATACCCGAACCCGGCGACCATGCCGCCACTGCGGGTCATCACGCCGAGCGGGATCCCGATGAGCAGGAACGCGATACAGGCGAACGGGATCGCCCACTTCTTGTGTATCTCCACCAGGTAGCGGTTCCGCTGTTTCAGGTAATAGACACGTTGCTGTTCGGCACTTTTCATATGCTCGACGAGTGCCTTGTGGGCCGAGAGAACCCGCCCCGACACCAGCAGGGAACGGCCGCGATCGGGCAGATCAACCGTCTCACCCCGAACCACCCGCCTGAGGAAAGGATTGGTGTATTCGGCAATCCGCGCCTCTGCGCGTATCGAGCTGGAGTCGCGGGTTGCCGCCCGTGCCCGCATGTCTTTGATCGGCAGTTCACGATCTCCACGAACTCCGGTGTCGACCCGCTGCAGTTGCAGGCCTGAAGCGTTGATGAACGTCTTCAGGACCTCAAACTGCTGGACCCGGGTCTGACCCTCGTGGATCTCGGTGATGGTACCGTTGCGCAGGTCGAAGTTGAGGTTGTCGCCATCGTTCTCATCAATCGAGATGTGTCCCCATGAGGCCCGGATGATGCGTGGCGGATCGGGGGCATTGAAATTGAGATACTGCACGATCGTCACACCGTCCACGCGCGATGTTTCGGTATCCACCTCCTCCAGGAAGAGCGTGTACCCTTCAAGGCTCTCAATGAATACACCCGGGGCCAGCGCCAGGGCGGGCTGTTTCATCTGGATGCTGGATGTGAGTGTCTTGGTCCGGTAGTTGAACTCCGGCAGGATCCGGTCGTTGAAATACACCTGGAAGGCACAGATCATCATAGCCGGCACAAGGACGGGAAAAACGAGCCTGAGGTGGCTCAGACCGCTGGAACGCAGCGCGGTGATCTCTCCGTCGGCAGAGAGTCGTCCGAACGACATGAGGACCGAGACAAGGACCGCTCCCGGAACGGTCAGGGCAAGCATCCAGGCGACATTGTAGAGCAGGAGCTCGAGGACGATCGTTACTTCCAGGCCTTTCCCGATCACCATGTCGAGGATGTCTATCAACTCGTTCATGAGAAAGAGAAAGGTGAGGATCGTCAGGGCGAGCATAAAAGGCCCCAGATGTTCCCTGATTATGTATCGATTGAGTATCTTCACGACATTCTGAATATAGTGGTTCGGCAGTCCGGCAATCCAGCCTGCCGCACTCTTTCACCTTGTTTGGAGGGACGGAAAACCTCTAAACTGATATCTCTGAGTTGATGAGGTATCACCATTTCTCTGGAGGCTTGCCCGGAAAACTTGCGAACGGGTCAGTTGAACGGTACGCCAGTCGGCTATAGCCGGTGGGCGTACCTGCGCAAGGAGAACCGGGTGAGTTCCACCCTTTCCGGCAGATCGTCCCTGTTGATATTCATGCTCTGCCTCCTTCTTTATACTCCTGCGGGGGTCGAAGCGTTCCAGGATGAAGAACCGGTCCGGTCCAGGATCGGTATCAGGGAATATCTGCTGGTCGGCGTGTACGACAACATGACTGCTCCGAGATCCCCCCGGGGTGGGCTCCCCGGTTTCACACCTCTCCGTGACCGCGGGCTCTACCCACCCGGTGAACTTCCCGGTCTCCGGCAGTTCGTCGAGGTTCTTCCCGGACATCAGCAGATACGGTTCCAGACCCGGGTCGGATCGATCGAAGTACAGAAACCCGCAGTGGTCGGATTAGGTGAATATCTTGATATGGTCCGCCGGGAACAGGCCCGAAGGAACCTGCTGGCCAATTTTGAGGCAACCCAGCAGACCGAAGAAGAGAGAAGAGGGCTCCTCGAATTCGAGATTCCCATCAATGTGCCGAGGGGGTTGGAACGGGTCATTGGTGAGGGAGGCGCCGAGATCCGGGTCCGTGGAAACCGGAATCTTCGCTTCAGTGGAAAAAGTGAATGGACCGAAGGCGCTGTTTCGACAGCGACGCAGTATGTCAGCAGATTCCCTGCCCTCAACATGGAACAGGAATCGAGATTCGAGATCATCGGCAATGTAGGCTCGAAGGTGGAAGTCTCGATCGAACAGGACACCCGCGCGCTGACCGATTTGGAGAACAATATCAACCTGGTGTACCGGGGTGATGAAAATGAGATCCTGCAGGAACTCATTGCGGGAAACACCAACTTCCAGCTGCCCGGTACACAATTCGTGGGATTCAACCAGGGCGCGAGCGGACTGTTCGGTATCAAGGGCACGGTTCGGCTGGGTCCGCTCACACTCACGGCTCTTGCGACTCAGGAGAAGGGATCGGGAGAGAAGGCCACGTTCACGGCCGGGGCGAGAGAATCGGAAATCCGCCGACCTGATATTGAGCCACAGCTGGGCACATACTACTTCCTCGACATGGAATACCGTGGCCGGTTCACAGACCGGGTGTATGTTCCGGCCGATTCGATCGTTACGATCAATGTCTTCGTGGATGACCAGCAGTACAGCAATGATACCCAGAAAGCGGCCATCGACAGCGCGATCGCCTGGTTCGATCCTGGTAATCCGGCACCTCTCGATTCCCGGGAAGCGCATTTCGGATCATTCCACCAACTCGACCCGGGGGAATACTACGTCAACCGGGCAGGCGGGTACCTGGCCCTGAATGTGAGTCTTGGCCCCAAAGAGGTGCTTGGAGTTGTGTATACCATGGCAGATGGTGACCAGATTGGCTCGATGCCTACTCCACAGGACCCGACCACGCCATTGATCATGAAGCTCATCAAACCCCCCGACCCGCGTCCCGAAGATGCCACGTGGAAGTATGAGCTGAGGAACGTCTACTACCTCGGTGCGAGGAACATCCCGGCGGATGGTCTGAAGGTCAGGATTTTCTTCGACCCTCCTTCCGAGGAGGATCAATACACACAGGATGGCGAGGACTACCTGCAGATCCTCGGCCTCGATCAGTGGGGTGAATTGCCGGGAACCCCCCCCGATGGGAACATCGATCTGAACGAGAACAATCTGAACCTTGCCCGGGGCGAGCTGATCTTTCCTGATCTCGAGCCGTTCATGAATGATGACCTCGAGGTCACGGTGGATATGTACGATACCGTGTCCCGTTTCGAGCTCACCCAGCGCACCCGTTACTACATCAATGTGCAGATGGCCACCCGGTCGGTCACCTATTCGCTGCCGGCAACGAACATCCTTGAGCGGAGTGATGTGGTCACCATCAACGGCAGGAGACTGAAAAGGGGTACCGACTACCAGATCAACTACCTGACCGGAGAACTCACCTTCCTGACCAGTGACATCCAGGATCCGACTGCTGATGTGAAGGTGGATTACGAATACAGTCCGATCATCCAGCTGGAGCAGAAGACACTGGTCGGAGCCCGGGCTGAATACCAGTTGGGGCAGGTCGGCATGATCTCCGGAATGGTCCTCTCCCGCAGCGAGAGGACCATGGATCGCCGGATCCGGATCGGCAGAGAGCCGAACCGGACTCTCATCTGGGACGCTACTACGGTGCTGAATTTCGAGCCTGAATGGCTGACCAGGGCTATCGATGCGCTCCCCCTGATCGAAACCGACGTGATGTCGAGGATTGAGTTCGAGGCAGAGATCGCCCAGAGTCTCCCGAATCCGAATACGGTCGGAGTTGCGCTGGTGGATGATTTCGAAGGTGTGAAAAACGCTACCGGCTTCGGAGTCGGCAGGGGCAGATGGACACCTGCGGCTGTTCCGGTGGACCGGACCGCAGATGAGCGTTCGCGCCTGTTGTGGTTCAATCCCTTCCGACGGATCTCCAGCCGGGATATCTGGCCGGAGAAGGAGACTGACATCAAGAGCGAAGGGGTGAACGTCCTCAGCATCTATCTTGATCCCAATCAGCCGAGTCCCTGGCCGGCCGGTGCTTATGAATGGAATACCACGAGCCTCGAGCGCAGGTGGAACGGGATCCAGCAGGCAGTTTCCGCCGGAGCAGCCGACCTGACCCAGCTGACGTATCTGGAATTGTGGGTACGGGGGGATCGGGGGGAACTCCATATCGACATGGGTACGATCTCTGAAGACGCGGACGACAAGGGTGATCTGAATACCGAAGATATCCTCAGGAACGGTGTGAGGAACGGCGTGATCGATTCAGGTGAAGATGTCGGACTGGATGGATTGAACGATGAGCAGGAACTCAGCTTCTATCTGATCCATGCCGGAGACAACCCTGCTCTCTATCCGACGCTGGAGGAGAAACAGGCCCGATTCACCGAGCTCTACTCCGATCCGTTGTGGTACCCGTATCGCAACGCGGATGATCCCTCGCACGATAACTGGCGGTATTCCAATCCTGATAATTATGTCCGTGTCAATGGGACGGAGGGCAACCGGCTCGATCCTGACAAGCAAAGCAAACCGGATACCGAGGACATCAACCGGAACGGGTATCTGGACAGATCGAACAATTACGTTTCCTGGGTGATCGATCTCGGTCCCGATTCACCTGACAGCGTGTATGTAGCCGGTGGAAAAGTCGATCCATCCACGTGGAATGAAACCGATTCGTGGCGTCTCTACCGGATTCCGCTGGCCGATGCCGCTGGTTCGACCGGTACTCCCGACCTCTCCCTGGTGGAGAGCATCCGTGTCTGGATCACTTCCCCGCCCGATACGTCCGCCTTCGAGATTTCCCTGGCGGCCATCGATGTGGTTGGCAACCAGTGGAGGGAAAAGCTGATACAGATCGGTGATGTGACCCTCCCCCCGGAGACTGTACGCGCCAGCGTGCGGAACACATTCGACAACGTCGGAGAATATTTTCCTCCTCCCGGAGTCAGCGGAGTCCGGGACAGGATCACCAGCCTGCTCAGCAAGGAACAGTCACTTGCGGTCACCTTCGAACAGCTGCCGGCCGGAGTCGAGGGCGAGGTTTTCAGAAGCATCATCAAGGCCGAGGACTTCACGCTCTACCGGGGGCTCGAGATGTTCTTTTACGGCAAGCCGGCAGCGGGCTGGATCGCGAATGAAGATACGAGTCACCTCATGGCGTTCCTCCGCTTCGGTGCCGACGAGAATAATTATTACGAGTACCACACCATCATTTATCCCGGGTGGGATGACCGGAACCATGTGGTGATCAACTTTGATGAGATCGCCACACTGAAGGAGGAGATGCTGGCCGAGTGGGGGGCCCGGAGCGGGATACCTGATACGACCGAGGGACAGTATCGAGTGAGGGGACGGCCGAGTCTCACGAATATCAAGCGGTTATCGGTCGGTGTCATGAATCAACATCCATCACTGCCGATCGATGGTGAAATCTGGGCTGATGAACTCAGGGTCACGGACGTAAGGCGGGACAACGGCACCGCCTCTCGCCTGGGATTCAGGATGCAGCTTGCAGACTTCAGCACTATCGACCTCAGGATCAGCAGACGCACGGCCGACTTCCACGGGCTGAGGGAAAAGAGAGGATCACTCAGTACCACACAGGTCAGCAACCTTCAGTGGGTGACAGCCCTCGATCGGTTAATGCCTGCGAAGTGGGGTTTCGATATACCGCTTTCGATCAACAGCAGAAGCAACCTCAGTCTGCCCAAATACCTTCCCGGATCAGATCTCATCCTGGATGAGGATCAGCGATACGATCATCGCACCTCGCAGGAAGACCAGAGTATCTCAATCTCCATACGGAAACGGAACGCTAGTGAGAGCCCGCTGGCGGCATGGACGATCGACCGGATGACGATGAGCGTAACCGGCAGCAGGCGGGATGGCACGAGTCCGATCAATCCGGTGAACGAGTCGTACCGTGTACAGGGGCGGTTCAGTTACGATCTGAATCCCCGCGCGGAGCTCGAATGGTACCCGTTCAGGAGGGTCCCATTGTTGCCCGCATTTCTCAAGGAGGCCGCGTTCAATCCGCTGCCGACCATCCTGAATTATTCCCTCAATACGACCAAGCTGGGTGAAAGAGTGGCCGATCGTACCGGTCAGGTCAGGAGCAGGAACGCGTTCACGGCGACGGAGCTGTTCAACGCGGCGTTCCATCCGTTCCGGCCGTTGACAGGCACCTACTTCCTCACCCTCGATCGTGATCTCACACAGGGGTGGGCGCTCAGTGACGCCAACCTGGGGCGGGAAGTGAAGCGACGCCAGCTTCTCAACGCCATCTATGAACCGGCCACGTTCACGTGGATGACTCAGACCTATCAGTACCGTGTGGAATATCGCGAGAACAACGATCCGCGGTTCAACACGAGGATCACTCCCGAGGGTGAACAGATCCGGTTGGGGAGGAGCGCAAACACGAACCTTGAGGGAAGTGCGACCTATACGATCATCCCCACCCAGTTCTTCGGCCCACCCCGGCCGCTTGTGGATGCGACCGGCCTGCCCAAACTCATCAACGACATCAGAACCATCGTGACCCGTGTGACGCCGGTACTCATCACCCTTTCCAGCGACAGGGTCGGCAACCAGTATAATCTCATGGGCCGTCCGTCGGTCGGCTACCAGCTCGGGTTGAAAGAGCAGCCCGATGTTCCGAGGGCGGCCGTGGTGGCGACCCAGCAGTCCTCGATCCAGTCGACCCGCATGATCAACGCGAATACAGGCCTCAATCTGCCTCTTTCCGCATTTGTGGATTTAAGGCCTCAGTGGCGCTGGATCGACCAGTTCAGCGAGTCGAAGACGACATTCGCGTCGAGTGTGACCTGGCCCGCTTTCAGTTTCAGGTGGCAGGGACTGCAACAGCTCTGGTTCTTCCCGAATATCACCAGTTCGATCTCTGTCTCAACCAGCTACCAGCGCACGAAAGACACCACCGACTGGTTGAGGACCGCTGTCGGGGAAGACGCAGTACGCGAACCGTACAGCAGCAATGATGTCAAAGCGCTGAGACCGCTGATCGGAGTGCAGATCCTCTTCCTGAACGGTATCACCATCTCAACGGGCCGTAACTCTCTCGAGGCCCTCAGAGAGCAGCTGACCGGCGGGACGAGTCAGACCCGAACAAGAAACTCTGACTACCATATAGATATCTCGTACCGCTTCAGCGCTCCGGAGGGGATCAAAATCCCGTTCATCAGAAAGCGCTTGAGGATCACGAGTACCGTGGATGCCCGGGTGAGACTGGAACGGCGTGAGGACACCACCGAGGTACGTATCGGCACGAGGAAGGGCGCCCAGTTCGTGCCGACCGTTTCAACTGCGACATGGTCGATCAGGCCCCGGTTGGGGTATAGTTTCAGTCAGATGATCGAAGGCGGACTCGACATGAGATTAGAGAACGTCGAGGACAGGTTAATGGATCGTACGCGCAAAGTGCGCGAAGTGGCGATCTACATGAACCTCACATTCAGGTGATCAAGATGCCACGACCTTCAGGAACCCGGCGATGGATCCGGCCCATACTGCCAGCGATCCTTCTGCTTCTCGGCACATATTGCGGCACAGGAGCATCGGCCCGGTCGCAACCGGAGTTTGATGGAGAAGAGGCGCTCGCGCTCGCAAAGATCCAGACCGACTTCGGTCCACGGGTACCCGGATCGGAAGCGCACCGCCAGGCGATCGACTGGATGGAGGCATACCTGCAACCACTGGCTGCGGTAGTTCAGCGCCAGTCATTTCAGATCTGGAACCCTCATTACCAGGAGAGCGCCGATGGCGTGAATCTGATCGCGAGTTTCTATCCGGAGAAGACCCAGCGGATCATGCTCTGTGCGCACTTCGATTGCCGACCGGAAGCCAGCGCGGAGTATCCACCCGTTCTGGAGCCGATCGATGGAGCCGTGGACGGGGCGGCTGGTACAGCGATCATGCTCCACATGGCCGAGCTCCTTTCTGCACACGAACCAGCATATGGAGTCGATATTGTTCTCTTCGATGGTGAAGACATCGGGCTCTCGGGAGCAGCACCAGAGTATGAACACTGGTTCCAGGGCAGTCGCCACTTCGCCAGCTTCGCCAAACAGTCCGGTTACCAGCCGTGGTTCGCGATCCTGGTTGACCTGGTCGGTGATGTGCAGGCCGATTACCACCAGGAACCGATCTCTCTCCAGTATGCTCCCGACGTCGTAAAGAAAGTCTGGGACCTTGCCGCTGAACTCGGGATCACCCAGTTCAAGCAGAGCCGGGGAAGTACGGTTGTCGATGACCACTGGATCCTGAACCGTGACGCCGGGATCCCGGCGATCGATATAACCGAGAGCATCAGTGATTATCCTTACTGGCACACCAGGGAAGACACCTGGGACAAGCTGAGTGCCGAGAGTCTCGAGGCAGTCGGCAGAGTACTGGTGGCGGTACTCTACCCCTAGGGTCCCGTCACACAGCAACCGCGGCATTCGAGCGGCGCCGTATCCCGACCGGCTGCGACTCGACAAGCGCCCTCCTCACCCGCCCCCGCTGACTGATCATGACAGATGAATTCACCCGTCCGGAACGAAGAATCGCCATTCTGCTCCTGGTGGTAACCGCCATGGGTGCCGGATGGCATACGATCGAGGAACTGAGGCCGCCGCCACTACCGGTCCGTCTCGTTCAGGGGACACCGGAATTCGACTCAATGGCAACCTTCGACCTGAACGGATCACGGGAGGGGATCGTCTATTCTGCTGAAGAGCAGGAACTCACGGGTCCGATCGATCTGATGGTGGCCGATGAGGAGACACTCACGCGGTTGCCGGGGATTGGACCGGTTCTGGCACGAAGGATCGTGGAGTGGCGTACCCTCCGGACCGGGTCGTGGCAGGTTGATGACCTGCTCGAAGTATCCGGCATCGGTCCCGTGAAACTGGACCTTCTCAGGCCATTTGCCATGATCGATGCGGATGCTCCTGATTCGACCGTGACAACGGCACCCGACCAGCCGGGAAGCAGGGGTAAATGGCGTTGACGCCCTTCGGGGTCATCACTATGATACCGCGCGGCTTTCCCGCGGGGCTCATCCGAGGAAGATTGATCCGGCCTGCAAGCAAACGGGCCTTCAGGAGGTTGTCTGTGAAGCAAGTAGATCAAGGGGGATCCCTTTTCTGGAAACTGATTATCCTGGTGTTCGCCGCAGCTCTGGCGGCGACGATATTCATCCCGATGAAGCAGCGGGCTGAAACAGAATTCCAGATCAAGCTGACGCGACTGCACCTGATAGATCTCTCACTGGCTGAGGAGTTCTATTTTTCCGGCAGGCAGTACTACACCGCCGACATGGAGAGTCTGGCGAGCTATATCAACAACGTCCGCTCCATGCGGATCGATACCGTCGATATAGGGGTCTACTATGCCGCAGCAGACACGATCAAGGCAACCCATCTATGGAAGATCGTCGGCCCCAGAGAGCGTCTTCCACACAACCAGATGCTCACCACCTATCGTTCACCGATTGATTCCTCCGCGTACCTGCTGATCGTGCGTGATGATGGTATCTCCATCACCGTGAAGGACCAGCACGGTATCGGAAGGATCGAGAACAAGCGCGCCTCCTGGCTCGAGGGCAGGAGTGGCGGTTAACTGGTCGATCACGGTTTGCTGGGGCTCAAATTCACCGACCGGACCTTTCGATTCACCAACCTGCTCAATCTGCATGATGGCCTCCGGCTGACTTCAGCCGGGGCCGGCCTTATTCCCTTTACATCGATGGACCGCGGACTGATCCGACCTGAAGGGATCGCTCCGATGCTGGACGTGCTCGACCGCTCCCTCGACCGGGAGGGTGTGGAGCGGAGCGGGGTGGTGGTCGTCCTGGATGGTCGTGTCGTTGAAAGGACGCTGCTCCCCCATCCTGGAGAATTTCCCGCTGATGGTGAGAGTCTCCGTGAGAGGGTCCGGTGGGAGATGGGTACCCGCTTCAGCGGGACGGATCCTGAACAACAGCTTCATGTTGAATGGACTGCGCGAACGGTCTCTGATGGTGTGAATGTGATCGACGCGTGGGGTGTTCCCTCGGCGATCCTCGAATTGTATGAAGAGGTTATCGATGGAGTCGGTTGTCACGTGGCAGCCTGGGATTGTGATCCGTGGGCGCTGACCAGATTCGTCCGTGTGTGCGCCCTTCAAAATGATCGCGACGATGACGGGAGTGTTGTCGCAGCGGCACATGTGGAGGCTGAATCACTTGAGATCACCCTGATCAGAGGGAGTGAATCCGTTGGAGCGACATCACTGCGCGGTGATGCCGCAAACCATGCCTCCCAACAGTGGGATTCCGACGAACCGGACGCGGTGGCTGCTGAGATCGAGAGGGTCCTGGGTGAACTGGACCAGCGATGGTTCCCTGCCGGCCGGGATGGATCCGGATCAGTGGAGAAGGTCTTTTTCACCGGTTCGGTCGAAAACCCCGATTCTCTTCTGGCTGCCCTGGTGAGGAAGTTCCAGTCACGTATCGAGATGATTGATATTCGATCCCGGATAGCGATCGATGATACCCTGGCATCAAGCCCTCTCATAGAGAGCAACCTGGGTTCATTCGCGCTCTGTATCGGAGGGGCGCTGGCTGCCATCCGGTCATGATCCGGATCACCGGTGGCGAGAGACGTGGAATGACTCTCACCAGTCCGCATGGACATGAAACCCGCCCGGCAACAGCTCAGGTCCGACAGTGGATATTCGATGTACTCGGTTCTCCGCGGGATTTGAGCGTGCTCGACCTCTTCGCAGGAACCGGTGGTGTAGGTATCGAGGCGCTGAGCCGCGGCGCGGTATCGGCCCTTTTCGTAGAAAGTTGGAA
>JALGVQ010000046.1:0-15140 GCA_025774615.1 bacterium | reverse complement strand
AGTGAGATCATGAGGATGGAGGTCGAGCGGGCAGCCCGGCATCTGAAGAAGACTGATCGGCGATTCGATCTCTGCTTCTGCGATCCCCCTTATCGATTCAGTGACCTCGAGAGGCTCCTTGCTGAGTCCGTCTTGGAGCTTATCGAGCCGGGAGGTACTTTGGTAGTGGAGCACCGGGGTGATCCGCCCCTGGCGCCGTGGGGACTCCTGCCTGACCGTGAACAGGCATTCGGTGACACGGTCCTCAGTCTCTGGATCGACCTGGAGCATGACAGGGAGGGATGAAAGTGTCCAGACTGGCAATTTACCCCGGTACGTTCGATCCTATCACCAACGGACATCTGGATATCATACGTCGTTCTTCCCGGATCTTCGACGAGATCATCATTCTCATTGCTCATAATGTCGAGAAGGCGCCCCTGTTCAATATTGATGAGCGGCTTGGACTGGCCAAAGAGGTTACCAGCGGGATCGACCAGGTAACGGTAGAGGTATTCGATGGTCTGCTGGCTGAATTCGCCCGGCAGCGCCAGGCCACAGCGATCGTCAGGGGCTTGAGAGCAGTCAAGGATTTCGAGTACGAGTTCCAGATGGCCCTGATGAACAAGTCTCTCTATCCGGAGGTGGAAACGGTCCTCCTCATGCCCTCGGAGCGATTCACCTACGTGAATTCCAAGATTGTGAGGGAGGTGGCAAGGTTGGGTGGTGATGTCACCCCGCATGTGCCGCCGGTTGTCGCCGAAGCCCTCGTAGCTAAATTCTCATCTGGTCCGTCCTGACACTTCATTGAGAAAAGGCAGATCAATGTACATATCGAAACAGATCAGTACCCTCCAGCCGTCTGCTACCGTCGCATTCACTGAGAAAGCAAAGGCGCTGAAACAGTCAGGACGGGACGTCATCGTTCTGGCTGCCGGTGAGCCTGATTTCACGCCTCCCGCATCGGTGCGTGAAGCTGTAGCGAAAGAGGCCCTCGAAGGTCCTACAACATATGGCCCCACACCAGGGTATCCCGAAGTGCGAGAGGCGCTGGCCGGCTACCTGGAGCGCACCAAGGGCCTGAAGGTCACACCCGATCGGATCGTGTTCACCAACGGCGCCAAGCACGCGATTTTCAACGCAGCCTCTGTCCTGCTGGATCCGGGTGATGAGGTCATCCTGCCGTCACCCTACTGGGTCACGTATATGGCCGTTATAGAACTGTTGGGCGGCGTTCCGCGCATCGTCGAGGGCAAGAGTACAAATGGTTTCAAGATCACTCCTGATGAGCTCAGAGGCGCGATCACCGACAGAACACGTTGCCTGATCTTCAACAACCCCAGCAACCCGAGCGGGGCATTTTACACGGCTGATGAAGTAAGGGCGATCACCGAGATCTGTGTGGACGCCGGCGTTGCCATCATCAGCGATGAGGTGTACGACGAAATCACCTATGGTGGCGGGCCATTCCTCTCGCCTGCGGCGGTCTCTGATGAGGCGGCGGACCTGACGGCGCTTGTGGGCGCTTTTTCGAAGACCTACGCCATGCCGGGCTGGAGAATCGGCTACCTGGTCGGTCCGCAGCCGTGGATCGGCAAGGTGACTTCCTTCCAGGGTCAGGCGACCCACCATCCCAGCGCTCTTGCCCAGGCGGCTGCACTCGCCTGTATCAGGTGCGAAGAAGATTTTGTCGGGATGATGCTGAAGGAGTTCAGGAAACGCCGTGACTATCTGCTGGAAGCGGTCAGGGGTATACCGGGATTCCGTGTGGATGTGCCGCCCGAGGGTGCGTTCTACCTCATGGTCGACGCATCGGAAGCCATCGCGGCTGTGCCTGATGTCAGCGGGGACATCGAGTTTGCCATCTGGCTCCTTGAGGAAGCGGAAGTCGGTCTGGTGCCGGGTGAGGTGTTTGGGGCCAGCGGATTCCTGCGTATCTCATATGCCGCGTCTATGGAGGATCTTGAGAAGGCAGTCGACAAGATCACCGGTGCGTTGAACAAACTGGGGATCTGAACAAGAAACCTCTCCGGGTTCCGATCGATACGGGTACTGGACGTGGACGTGAGAATTACTGCATACTAATCAACCGGGATCGGTGTTTCGCCGGGTTGGCACGGTTCAGGAATTGACAGAGGAGAGATTGAAGAATGCAGATCAAGCACGTTACCAGTGGTGATGTAGCCGTTCTGCACCTGCAGGGTAAGATCATGGGTGGTCCTGATGCCACTTCACTGCATGAGAAGCTCCACGAGCTGATCGAGACAGGCACCAGGAGCGTCGTAATCGACCTGAAGGATGTGGACTGGATGAATTCGTCTGGTCTGGGGATACTGATCGGTGGACTATCCGCCATCAGAAAGAGTGGAGGCGACCTTCGGCTGGCGAGCGTTACGGAGAAGATAGAGGAAGTCCTCCGTATTACGAAGCTCGACCGGGTATTCGACGTCTACGGATCTACTGAAGAAGCCGTTACCAGTTACGGATCTTGAAAAACCAGACTATCGAGAAGAAGTACCGGAGCCACCCGAACGCGGTCGTCAAGGCCGAGCGTCTGACCGAGAAGGTCGGTCGGAAATGCGATGTGGACACCAGTCTTATGCAGGATATCTGTATTGCGGTCACCGAGGCTGTCAATAACGCTGTGGAGCACGGCAACAATCTCGAGCCTGACAAGTATGTGACCCTTCGTTTCGACTGTTCCATGGAAAAGCTGAAGATCACGGTCAGGGACCAGGGGAACGGGTTCGATGTTGCGTCGGTTGATGATCCTCTCACACCGGAAAACCTGACCAAGCCTAACGGCAGGGGACTTCTCATTGTTGAATCATTGATGGATGAGGTCAAGATTGTTCCCTCAGCAGCAGGTACCGTTATCGTGATGGTCAAAAACCTGGTCAAGAAGAGCTGACGATGCCCTTTCAGGGGCTGCAGGTCGGGATTTTCCTGGCTAGCGGTCTGCTGCTCATGCTGTTGGGCTCAGTCATTTTCCGTGAAGGAACCGGACGGCGGCTCAACCGTGTGACGGCGACCATGCTCTTCTTCGGGGGACTCGGCGCGCTGATGAGCGCGCTCGGTTCCACACTCACCAGTCCCGCCACGGCAAGTGTACTGGAGGCGGCTGGAGAGGCCCCGGTCGGTATACCGAATATCCGTGAGTTCGCCGTCCTCTGGGAATTCTTCTTTCCCACGCTGGTCCTGTTCAGTCTGATATTTCCCAGGGAAGCAGACAGTCTGAAGCGTCATCCCCGTCTCTCCTGGCTGATCTACCTGCCCTACTTCCTCCATCTTGTGGTGGTCGTGCTCTCCCTCGACAGCACAGTTCTTGATATATCCGATATGCGCGCTCCCGGTGGACTGCTCGGACCATTCCTGGCGGTTTTCAAGATGGCGCTCTTCTTTATCACCGGCCTCCTGAAGATCCTGATAAGCGCGCATATCCAGCTCTGGGCGGGTGTGAACGTCCTCTTCGTGAGCATGGCGATCTACTTCCTCTGGAGAACGGGAAAGACCCTCACTAACCGCAGACTCTCGATGCAGCTGACGATCCTGCAGGTCGGTATAGGTATCGGGGTCGGTCTCTATATCGTGGCGGAAGTAGTGCCCATACTGCTTCCATTCCTGCAGCTTCCCCAGGGATTGACTGCACTGATGCTGTCGACGGGCATCCTGACGGGTTGTGGGGCGATCGCGTGGGTGATCGTGAGACACCAGTTCCTTGACGTACAGGTCCTGGCAAAACGCAGCATGATCTACTCTGCCGCAACCGGTGTGGTCGTCGGCATATTCTTCCTGCTCTACACTCTTTTTACCGACCTGTACCAGTCACTCATGGGGGGGATGGAGACGAACTCCGCGTTCGTGCAGATCGTCTTCATTGTGATCGCGGTGCTGGCGTTCCAACCCCTGCGCGGCTGGATCGAAATGCTGGTCGACCGCTTCTTCATCAGGGATACGACCGATTATCGCAATATCCTGCGGGAGAGCGCGAACAACATCATCGGCATCCTCGATATGGATTCGCTGATGCGGGCGACGTATCAGACCCTTGAAAAGGCCTTTCTGGTCGAGGAGGCCGCGATCATCCTGCTCGACCGCAAGACGGGGGCATTCCGGTTCGTCCGTCGGGGTCCTCCCCCCCTGAAACAGCGGGAATGGGAACTCAAGCCCCCGAAGGCGCTCGAGAGTGATGATGGATTGATCGACCAGACTCCCGAGGAAGGTCTGCTCGATGCGCGCAGACGGGCGGCAGCCGGGCCGGGCCGGGCCATATTCCGTCTCGGTGACCCGGTGGCCGAAGCATTGGCCCGGGCATCCGGGCCGGTAAAATTCGACCGGCTTACAGCCGAGATCCCTGAAGAAGAACTGGGAAACCGCCCTCCTCTTGAAGGACTCAATCCACAGATTGTCATCCCGCTGAAGCAGCGACACGATCTGGTGGGAGTAATCACTCTCGGAGCGAAACTTGCTGATACCGGTTTTAAATCCGAGGAACTCACGCTCCTTTCTGTTCTTGGCAGTCAGGTTGCAATCGCCATCGAGAATGCCGGGATGCATCAGGAACGAATCGAACAGGAGAGGATCCGGGAAGAGATGGCAGTCGCCCGCGAGATCCAGCAGGCTCTGTTGCCGATCCGGTTCCCGAAAGGCCCCGGATTCGAGGTCTCGGCCATCAATCTGCCCAGCCAGGAGATCGGTGGAGACTACTTCGACTTCATCCGTTCACCGATTTCCGAAGAGGAACCGATCGAGAAGCTGCTTCTGGTGGTTGGCGATGTCTCCGGGAAGGGAACTCCGGCCGCTCTGCTGATGGCGAGTCTGCAGGCGTCCCTGCGTGCGGTCTATGAGACACAGTCGGGACTCTCCGCGACTGCGGAGAGGGTGAATTCGATGATATTCCGTACCACCGCGGCGGAGAAATTCGTCACCCTCTTCCTCGCGGAATACGACGTGACCACACGCACTCTCACCTATGTGAACGCAGGACACAATTTCCCGATACTGATACGGGGTTCAGGCGAACGGGTCCTCCTGGATGAAGGGGGGCTGCTCGTCGGTGTTGTCGAACAGGCTGTTTACGAAGAAGGACAGATCGGCATCGAACCCGGTGATGTGCTGACGATATATACTGATGGTGTCACCGAGGCCATGAATATCCGCGAAGAGGAGTTCGGCGAAGAACGACTGATGGATGTGCTCAACTCCCGATCATATCTCGCCGCACGGGAGATCCGGGATGAGATCTACCGGGAAGTACTGACCCACGCCGGTGACCGCGCGCAATCCGATGACCTTACGCTCATAGTCCTCAAGTGTCTGTAGCCTGCAGGAGCAGTGATGAATCCCCTCATTTTCCGTGAGTATGACATTCGTGGTATCGCGACCGACGACCTGACCGATGAAGTGACATTCAATATCGGCAGGGCCTACGGCTCACTTCTCCGCCGCATGGGGGGGGAGAAGGCAGTACTCGGATATGACGCGAGGCTGTCTGGTCCGCGACTCCACCAGAAGGTCGCGGAGGGGCTCATGTCCTGCGGCCTGCAGGTACTCGATCTGGGAATGGTTCCGACGCCGACGGTTTATTTTGGTGAGAAGTACACCGGATCGGATGGAGGGATCCAGGTGACCGGATCGCACAATCCGGGCGAATACAACGGTTTCAAGATGACCGCGAGGGGGAGCTCAGTACATGGGGAGGAGATCCAGGGACTGAGGATGCTGATCGAGAATGAGGATTTCGAAACGGGTGAGGGCACTCTTGTTCACACACCTCTTCTGGATGAATACCTCGAAGCGATCATCGATCGGGTGGATCTGAAATCGCCTCCGTCTGTCGTCATCGATGCGGGTAATGGTATCGCCGGCCCCGCAGCCGAACGGCTCTTCGGGGAACTGGGATGTACACTCGAGGCGCTCTACTGTGAACCGGACGGGGCCTTCCCTAATCACCTGGCTGATCCGACCGTTCCGGAATTCATGGCTGACCTGCGGCAGAAGGTTCTTGATAAAGGCGCGGATATCGGGATCGGATTCGATGGTGACGGCGATCGCATCGGGCTCATAGACAACCGCGGCAGGATGATCTTCGGCGATCAATTGCTCGCCATATTCGCCCGGGACGTGCTTGAGCGGCTGGGTAAGCAGAAGATCCTCTTCGATGTGAAGTGCAGTCAGGGTCTGGTGGAGGATATCGAGGCACATGGCGGGATCCCGCACATGTGGAAAACAGGACATTCCCTGATCAAGGCAGAGATGAAACGCTCCGGGGTACCCCTTGCTGGTGAGATGAGCGGACATATGTTCTTCGAGGAAGGGTGGTTCGGGTTCGATGATGCGCTCTATGCCGGTGCCAGACTTCTCGACATCCTCGGTCGCTGGAATGTGCCCCTGGCGGAGGTCGTCGACACTATTCCGGCATATTTCTCCACGCCCGAGTTACGGGTGGGCTGCGCTGACTCCGAGAAGTTCGATGTCGTTGCCGAGATCACTGATCGGTTCAAAGCGCGGGATGATGTGGAAGTTATCGACATCGATGGCGCGCGGGTCATATTTGATGGGGGATGGGGACTGGTCCGGGCCAGCAACACCCAGCCGGTGATCGTTCTGCGGTTCGAAGGCCGGAGTGAACAGATTCTCGAAAAGGTCCGCGCGGAGTTCATCGCGGTTCTGCAGGATTTTCCCTCGGTAGCGGTCGAAGAACTCGAAAAAGGCGGGGGCGAGCACTGATGATGCCATCGACCATGTTGAAACACAAGATCGGGATTATTTCGAGGCGCATTGCAGTAATGGTATAAAACAGGGTATTCTCCATGTCTCTGTCCCTCATTGAACCTCTTTAACCCTGTACGGGTGAAGAGATGTTCGTCAATCTGCCTCCCCGGGGAGGCGTTTTGAGGTGATTACAGTGGGAAACGAGTTGAAAAGGGCGATACTCAGCGCAGTGATCTGCGTATGTGCTGTCGCTCCCGGACAGGCCCTGGCTCAGACAGAGTCTGTCAGTGCGTCCGCTGATACGATCCGGGGAACGATCCATACCGTCCAGGAGGGCGATACCCTGTGGGATCTCAGTCAGCGGTACCTGAGCGATTCCTGGCTGTGGCCGACGGTACACCAGGCCAATGCCGGGACGATCGCCGATCCTCACCTGATCTATCCGGGTCAGAAGATCTGGTTCCCGATAGGAGGTGGAACTCCGGTTGTGCTCTCCTTCGAGGAGGTGTGGCCCGATCGGGACACCGGCATCGTCGAAGCGGCAAGACAGGCGATAGAGGTTCCCCTGCCCGATCCTGTTGAGACACCGGTCGAACAGCCGGTTGAGGTGCAGGACCCTCCCGTCTCTGATGATCCTGAAGTCATTTCGACAGGATTCGTTGCCAGGGAGAAGCGGTACTATCCCCTGGCTTCCCGTAACGCGATTCTGGCGGCAGGGCACCTGGGGAACCCTTCCAGCTGGCCTGATGGAGAGATCGTAGGCGGGGAGGGCGCCGACATGAACATGTCGCTCTACGCGCAGGCCTTCCTGAATCTGGGTGAGGATGAGACCCAGCCCGGTGATCTCTATATGGTTGTCGAGGCGGGGCCGATGGTGCGTCATCCCGAATGGGGACACCGCCTGGACAGGAAGATTCACATCAAGGGAATCATCCAGATCGTCGATACAGAAGCCCGTACGAGTCAGGGAGTGCTGGTTGCGGTCTTCGATGAAGTCGGCAAGAAGGATCGGGTGATACCCGCGCCGGAAGTCGATACCCGGCCATGGAAGGAATTCATCCCGGTACAGGGAGGCAGAACGGGATTCGTCGTCGCCAGGGCGAATACAGACGGGAATATGCATCCCTATGAAATGCTCTTCATCGATGGCGGAAGGGAAGAGGGCGTTCAGGTAGGCGATCTCTATGTGTTGAAGCGGCCACAGACCGAACGGGGCCGGCTCCGCTTTTTCGAGCAGGAGCTTGCACGGGTAGTGGTGATCGCCGTTCAGGAGAAGACCGCTACCGCCATGATCCTTTCATTGAAGGATTCCGGGATCGGACCGGGTGAGATAGTTGAATTCATCGGGAGGTCGGTATTTGTGGAATCGGAAGGGGAAGGCGGAGAGCGATAGGTCGTTTTTCATAGCCCTCGGCAAACGAATATCCCACATTCCGTACCCGGGCGAGCGGCCCCAGTGAGCCGCCGCCCGGTTTCTGTTTTCAGGGGGAGTCGATGGGCATCAGTCTCAATCCGAAACAGCTCGAAGCCGTAGAGTATCGGGATACTCCCCTCCTGGTGGTCGCCGGTGCCGGCAGCGGTAAAACCAGAGTCCTCACCGCAAAAATTGCCTGGTTGATCGAGAAGCTCTCCTACAGCCCTTATCATATCCTCGCCGTCACCTTCACCAACAAGGCGGCTGGTGAGATGGTCGGACGGGTCCGGGATCTCGTCGGACCGCTGAGCGAGGGAGTGACAGCCGGCACATTCCATTCCTTCTGTGCTCGACTCCTGCGTCGTCACGGTGCCATGATCGGCTTCGATCAGGACTATTCCATCTATGATGCTGCAGATCAACGAACCCTGATACGCCGTGTACTCAAAGAGCTGGAGTTGCCGGAGACCACCTTCTCACCCGGTATGGTCCACTCCCGCATCAGCCGTGCCAAGAATGAGATGGCAGGGGAGAACGAAGCTGACTGGTTCGGCGACTCATATGTGGATAATGGGGTCCGGAGGGCGTTCGAATCCTACCAGCGGGCACTGCGAGAGCGGAACGCAATGGATTTTGACGATCTCCTGGTCAATAGTGTACGGCTCCTCACCGGCGATGCGGATGTTCTGCAGCACTACCAGGAGCGATTCCGGTACATCCTCGTCGATGAGTACCAGGACACGAACAAACCGCAATACCATCTGGTGAAACTTCTTTCGGGCCATCACCGTGGACTGTGCGCGGTGGGAGACCCCGATCAGAGCATCTACAGCTGGCGTGGCGCCGATATAAGGAACATCCTCGATTTTGAACGCGATTATCCCAACGCTAAAGTCGTGATCCTCGATCAGAACTATCGCTCGACCCAGAACATCCTGACCTCAGCCTCCCGGCTCATCGCCAACAACAGCAGTCGGCACGAGAAGGAACTCTGGAGCGACCTGGGTGACGGGGATCCGGTACGCGAGCTGGTATTCCTTAACGATGAGGAGGAGGCCAGGGGGATCGTCAGGATCATCCAGGCGAAGCGACGCAAGGAACGCAGGAAACTCAGAGACACCGTTCTCCTCTATCGAACCAACGGTCAGTCACGCGCGCTTGAATACGCCCTCAGGAGTGCGGGGTTGCTCTATACGATCGTCGGTGGCCTGAAATTCTACGAACGGGCCGAGATCAAAGACGCGCTCGCATACCTTCGATACCTGGTGAATCCCCGCGATACCGTAAGCCTTGTGAGGGCGCTTGCATCTCCACGTAGAGGGATCGGGAAGGTCACGATCGAGCGGATTCTCGACTCTCTTGCCCGCTGGGAGGGGGAACCGGGCGAGGGGCTTGCCGAGGCGGCTGAAGAGGTCGGCAGGGGGGGCGCAGCCCTCAAGGCGTTCTCAGATACCATCACCCTCTTCCGCAGCCGGATCCGGGAACCGGGTGTTGCTTCGCTGACCCGGGATCTTCTTGACGACGTCGATTACTTTGAAACACTCAGGGCTGAAGGGACGATCGAGGCAGAAACAAAACTTGAGAACCTTGGTGAACTCCTTTCAGGGATGGAGGAATACACACGAAGGTGGGGCGACGAGGCTGATCTGCCGGGCTTCCTGGAGGATGTGAGCCTGCTGACCGATATCGATGAGTGGGAGGATGAAGGGGAGGCGGTCACCCTGATGACCCTCCATTCGGCCAAGGGATTGGAGTTCCCGATCGTCTTCATCACAGGTATGGAGGAGGAATTCTGTCCGCTTCTGCGTGAGGCGGATGACGCCGATGCCCTGGAGGAAGAACGGCGGTTGTGCTACGTTGGGATGACGCGAGCGATGGAGGAGCTGTATCTGACCCGGGCCAGGCGGAGACGTCGCTGGGGCAGCGTGCTCGACAGACTCCCCAGCAGATTTCTCGGGGAGCTGCCAGCTGATATCCTTGAATCTGTGGATCAGATGCGTCTTGTGACCGGGTCGGTCGGTAGTGGGCGTTCCCGTGGGGCAGTTGCGAGACATGACCGATCGGAGGCATCCGACATCATGCCTGATTATGAGGGAGAGGACCAGAGCGCCGACGGCATGTACCAGCCGGGTCAGGATGTGGAACACCCCACGCTCGGCAATGGCCGTATCCTTGAAGTCACCGGTCATGGAGAAAACACCAGGCTGATCGTAGCCTTCACGGAAGCGGGAACGAGGCGCCTGATGGCAAGATACGCGAAATTGAGGGTCTTGTGATGCCGAGAACAGTGGGTGTCATCCCGGCCCGTTATGGAAGTTCACGCATGCCGGGTAAACCATTGGCCATGATCGGCGACCTGCCGATGATCGAATGGGTGGCCAGGGGCATGAGCGAATCAACGAGCATGGATGAACTGATCATCGCCACCGATGATGATCGCATCCGCGAGGTCGCGGAGCAGTATGGCAGAAAAGTGGTCATGACCGATTCGGATCTGATCTCCGGTACCGATCGTGTGGCAGCGGTCTGCGAGCAGACCGATTGTGATCTCGTCATCAACGTCCAGGGTGACGAACCACAGGTTCGCGGCCTCATGATCGATGCCCTTGTGGATGCCCTTTCAGGAGATGAAGCTGCCCCGATGGCCACATTGGGCCATCCGATGGATGATGATGAGGCGAGTGACCCGAATGTGGTCAAGGTGGTCACCGACCTGAGGGGGAGAGCGCTCTACTTCAGCCGATCGAAGATCCCCTTCGTGCGTCGGCAGCCGCATGAAGGCGCTCAGCCATACTTCAAGCATATCGGGATCTACGGGTACCGTCGGGATTTCCTCCTCAAGTTTGCATCACTTCCGCCTTCGCCACTCGAGCAGTGGGAGGGTCTGGAGCAGTTACGCGCGCTTGAGAACGGTTTTCCTATCAGAGTCGTTGAAACTACTTACCGAACGCACGGAGTCGATACACCTGAAGACCTGGAGCGTGTACGGGAGGAACTTGCATGAGTGAGGCAGCCAGGGAGGTCAAATATATCTTCGTCACCGGCGGAGTTGTTTCATCGCTGGGGAAGGGAGTTGCTTCGGCCGCGCTCGGGGCGTTGCTCAAAGCTCGAGGTATCGACGTCACGATCCTGAAGCTCGATCCCTACCTCAATGTCGACCCCGGGACGATGAATCCCTTCCAGCATGGTGAAGTGTTCGTGACTGATGACGGTGCTGAAACAGACCTCGATCTGGGTCATTATGAGCGCTTCCTCGACCTCAACATGTCGCAGAAGAACAACACCACTACCGGGCAGATCTACGAGAGGATCCTCCACAGGGAGAGGAGAGGTGATTACCTGGGCGGAACAGTTCAGGTGATACCTCATGTCACGGATGAAATCAAGAAACACATCCGCAAGGCGGCTGGAGAAGATGCAGAGTACAGGGTTGTGATATGTGAGATCGGCGGCACCGTGGGTGACATCGAGAGTCTTCCTTTTCTGGAGGCAATCCGCCAGTTCCGTCTCGATGTCGGCCGGAAGAACTCGCTCTACATGCACCTGACCCTTATTCCCTGGATCCCTACAGCCGGTGAACTGAAAACCAAACCGACACAGCACAGTGTCAATAAACTCCGTGAGATCGGTATCCAGCCCGACGTACTGCTGGCACGCACTTCACACTCACTCACAAAGGGCATCAAGTCGAAGATCAGCCTCTTCTGCAACGTCGAGACAGACGCCGTCATCGAGGCCCTCGATGTTGAGAGTATCTATGAAATACCGTTGATCTACCATGAGCAGGGACTCGACCAACTCGTCTGCGATATGCTCGATATCGCAACTGGAGCCCCCGATCTCGAAAGCTGGACAGAGATGGTCAGGGGGGTCAAGGAACCTGAAGATGAGATCACGATTCTGGTGGCCGGCAAATATACCGACCTGAAAGATTCGTATAAGTCGATCGATGAGGCCTTCATTCACGCGGGCGTGCCGAACAACACCCGTGTCGTGGCGCAGCATATTGAGACAGATGGTATCACCAGGGAGAATGTGGCTGAGACCTTTACCGGTGGTCACGGACTGCTCGTGCCGGGCGGATTCGGTGAGCGCGGTATACCGGGGAAGATCGAGGCGATACGGTATGCCCGTGAAAACGGCATCCCCTTCTTCGGGATCTGTCTCGGACTGCAGACGGCGGCGATCGAGTTTGCACGAAATGTCTGTGGACTGGAAACGGCCAACTCGATGGAGTTCGATCTGCTGGCCGAGCATCCGATCATCAGTCTCATGCCTGATCAGGAAGAGGTCGTGGATATGGGCGGGACGATGCGGTTGGGAGCTTATCCCTGCCAGCTCAAGGAGGGAACAAAAGCCTTCGAAGCATACGGAACGCCGCTTATCAGTGAGCGGCATCGTCATCGTTACGAGATGAACAACAGATACCGTGACACCCTGGAAGAGCATGGGATGGTCATTTCAGGTGTGAGCCCTGATAACCAGCTGGTAGAGATGATCGAACTGAATGATCATCCGTGGTTCGTGGCAGGTCAGTTCCACCCCGAATTCAAGAGCAGGGCGCAGCGCGCGCACCCTCTCTTCAGGGATTTCATCAGGGCTGCGCGGGAATACAGTAAAAAGCAGGAGGGTTAGAGCAGCGTGTCCACTATCAAAGCGGGTGGTTTTGAAATAGGCGGCTCCTCGCCCCTGATCCTGATCGCCGGGCCTGATGTCGTTGAGTCTCAGGACCTGGCTATGCGGACCTGTGAGACGCTCAGGGAGATGACTGAGGCCCTCTCGGTCCCCTTTATTTTCAAGTGCTCCTACCAGAAAGCAAACCGGTCCAGCGGCGCCTCATATTCGGGGCCGGGACTCCATGAGGGGCTCGAGGTCCTGGAGAAAGTGAAGAAGGAGTTCGGTGTTCCTGTCACCACGGATGTCCATGAGACAGGTGATGTGGAAGCGGTAGCGGGAATCGTCGACCTGATACAGATACCCGCCTTTCTCTGTCGTCAGACGCCGCTTGCGATAGCGGTGGCCCGCACCGGAATACCGGTCAATATCAAGAAGGGCCAGTTCGTGGCCCCTGCAGCGATGCATGCGCTGGTGAAGAAGATCACCGGTGAGGGCAATACCGATGTCATGGTCACCGAACGGGGGACCTCCTTCGGTCATAACGACCTGGTGGTGGATATGCGTGGTCTGGCCGAGATGGGACGACTCGGCACACCGGTCATCTTCGATATGGCACATTCCACTCAGCTGCCGGGAGCGGCCGGTGAACGATCGGGAGGGGAGCGGAAGTTCGCCGCACCTCTGGCCCGGGCTGCTGTCGGAGCGGGCGTTGCCGGCGTTTTCTGTGAAGTGCATCCAGATCCCTCCTCGGCCCTCTGTGATGCTGATTCACAGGTCACACCTGCGCAGATGCGCGAGATACTCGTGCAGTTGCTTGCGATAGACGCCGCCCGCAGAACGGTCACGGGTGATGAAGCCCGTGCTCTGCCGACACCCGGAGAGGAACTGTAGCGTGAAGGAGATCCAGGAACGTCTGGCTGATATCGAACTGGTCATCTTCGATGTGGATGGTGTGCTTACCGACGGCTCCCTCATTGTCGATTCAGAAGGCAGAGAAGCGCTCAGGTTCGATGTGCAGGACGGGTACGGCATATTCCGCGGGTATCGGGCCGGTCTCTCCTATGCGATCATCACCGGCAGGAACAGTGAAGTGGTCATGCATCGCGCTCGCGAATTGAGGATCGAGCTGGTCTACCTTGGCCAGAAGATCAAGATAACGGCATTCGAGGATCTCATCAGGGAGAGCGGGATAGATCCGAAGTCGATGGCCTATGTGGGTGACGATCTGAATGATATACAGGTAATGGAGCAGGTTGGTGTTTCATGCGCGGTAGCCAATGCCCGTCCTGAAGTGAAGGAGATCGTCGATGTTGTCACCGTCGCAAAGGGCGGATATGGCGCGGTGCGTGAATTCCTCGAGATGATTATCGCCGCTAAAGGAGGTGTTCCCACTCCATGACCGAAGAATCACCGACTGCACAGAAACCGGAGAAAAGCCCCCGGGAAATCAGCGACGATGAGATCGTACAGTGGGGACGCAACGTCGTGGAACTGGAAGCTCTGGGAGTGGCCGACCTCTCAGAGAAGATCGGTTCCGAGTTCGCCACGGTCGTGAGACTCCTGCATGACTGCCCCGGCCGGGTCGTAATAACCGGAGTGGGAAAGTCAGGGATCATCGGCAGGAAGATCGCCGCGACCCTGACGAGTACCGGCACACCAGCCGCCTTCCTCCATCCTGTCGAGGGGCTCCATGGTGATATCGGGATGGTACGCCGATCGGATGTGATCATCGCCATCTCGAAAAGCGGGAACACCGAAGAGCTGGAAAACCTGCTGCCCATCCTGAAATCGATGAACGTCCCGATCGTGGCCATGACGTCGAACCGCGATTCCTTCCTCGGCGGTCAGGCAACGTACATCCTTGATATCGGGAGCACCGAAGAAGCCTGTAACATGGACCTCGTTCCGACAACCAGTACCACCTCGACCCTCGCACTGGGAGACGCTCTTGCTGTGGCGCTCCTCTCACTGAGAGGATTCGGTCCGAGCGATTACCGCCTGCTCCATCCACATGGATCGATCGGACGTTCTCTCCTTACCATCGCCGACCTGATGCACACCGGTGAAGAGCTCCCGATCGTGACGCTCAATGCCAGCGCTGATACAGTGCTTCTCGAAATGACGAGTAAGCGTCTGGGAACCACCTGTGTTGTGGATGAGAACGGGCGTATGCAGGGCATCATCACAGACGGGGATCTCCGGCGGTCGCTGGAGAAGGGATTCGATCTTGGCGCGGTGATCGCTGCCGACCTGATGACAGAGGGACCGAAGACCATCGAGCCGGACGCGCTTGCGGCAAGCGCGGTGGTTCTCATGGAGGACCACCAGATCACCCAGCTGGTGATCACCGATGCAGAAGGTACTCCTGTGGGTATAGTTCACCTCCATGACCTGTTGCGCGCGAAGGTCGTATAGT
>JALGVQ010000228.1 GCA_025774615.1 bacterium | reverse complement strand
TCGTGTAAAATCCCCACTGAGAACGGAATTGTCCACATTGGCGTAGAGTGAGCAGGCCGCTTCACGTTCCACGGTCAGACCGCTCACCCACCCTTCTCTCTCGGCGATGAAGGTAACTTCTCCCAGCAGTGTACTCACCACGTACCCGCTTACGAAATGGAGCTGCAGATGGGAATTGTGCGTATAGACACTGACCAGCGAACCGGTGTCCTTTCCGATCGCTATATCGGGATAGATCTCGACCCTGATGTGTCGCTGATGTTCAGGTGAATCGAGCAGCAGTGTCCAGTGGTCGGCCTCGAATCTGGCCTCGAGGCCCAGGACGTCGGCGATCCGCTCGATATCTTCCGCTATCAGAGTTTTATGCATCTTTCTACCCCGCCACTGAGGCTACGATCCACATAGCGAGTGCTGACAGTATCGGGATCCCAAAATTGTCGTCGAGCGTTCCGATACCGAGCAGTTCCACGGTGGAAGCGACCAGAGCTCCGGTGATCCCCGCGATGAAGGGAACTCCCGGAACAACGATTCCTATGATACAACAGCTGACCAGGCACGCCAACGTGCCCTCGAGCGTCTTTCCGGGCACAAGTGTGGTCCTGCCCCACTTCATCCCGACCAGCGCGGCCGCCGAATCCCCGATCGTAAGGAAGAGAAGCGCGGTGACCGCGATCGGTACCGTGAAGAGTACCACACAGAGAAGAGCGCTGATACCCATGAACGTCGAACCAGTCAATTCGTACTTCTCGTGTGGCCTCAGCGATTTCCCGAATACCCGTTCAAAGAACCTCCTCACCGGCTCACTTCGTAACCGGACGACGTCGATCACAATAGCCGCGGTAAGGGCTGTTGCGATCAGTATCGTACCAAGGTCCCTACCGAGAGCGAAGAGCGAGAGCGGAAGAACGCTCATGCTGATATGGATCGCCTTGCGGATAAGCTCGTGTCGCGGGTATGCCGACACCCTACTCGCCTCCGGGAAAGCGTAGATGGAACACCTTCTCCCGGTAGGTGTAAGAGGAGTAGGTCGGCTCCACGACAATTTCGATCCAGCTCAGAGGTCGATCCTGATCGAGAATGATCTCTTCCTCCCGACTTCCTGTTCTACGGATTCGACGCCGGTAGAGTTCCTCGATACCACCGCCGGCATAGCGGGCACGTACAGTGAGGTAGGAATGCTCTGTCAGTGAATAGGATATCCTCAGGTTCGTCCCGTTCTGCACCGCTCCGACATCAGTGGCATCAGCGCCCACCCAGTAGTATTGAGCCCCCTTCTCTTCAGCGATGAACGTCTGTCCGAGCCGGCGCCAGATATCGATCCCCCTGGGACTCTCGAACTGGCGGTCACGCCTTCCCTTCGATCCGAAGGTGGCCAGGTGGTTCAGATTGCGATCGAATTTATGGATCGTATGGTTCTCACTGTCGGTAACCCAGACATTGCTGTAGAAGTCAGTGGTCATGTAGGCGATCCGCATCGATCTGAGCCCGATATCCTCTGCGGTAATACGGGCTGTCTCACGGCCATCCTGATCGAGCTTGATCAGTACCGATTCTTCCCGGTCTGCAACGTAGAGCGCGAATTCATGGAAATATGACCACCGCTGATCAGGATGGGAGAGCGCCAGGGCGCCGGGTGTGTCGAGCAGGGCACCTGTTTCGATACTCTTGCGGACCTCACCTTCAAGGTCGAACAGAAGGAGACGCGCATTACCGCTATCGGAGACCCAGGTGCCGTTATCGGGAGTCAGCGCCACATCGTATGGCTCGACGAGACCGTCGGTAGGCGAGACGGCTGAGAGGTGTCGCCGGTGACTGAGTACGCTGCCGTTATTGAAAAGTACTGCGACCCGGTTGTTGCCGGTGTCGGCCACCACAAGGTTACCGATCGGATCGGCATCGATACCATGCGGCTGCAGGAACTGCCCCACCCCCTCACCCTTCGATCCGTACAGTCCCAGTGAGAACATGCTGGTATTGTAGATGATCTCCCCCCGGCCGGAATTCAGTCCATAGGCGGTGACCTCCTTGTCGTCGCTATCGTCAGCGGGATCATCCCAGGCGTCGAGAACGGTAACCGCAAGTCCCTGCGGATCGTCGAACCGGGTTCGGCCCAGCATGTAGACCCGCAGATGAACCGGGCCGCACTTCTGCATCCCCCAGGCATGGAGGAAGGGCGGGAAGACGAGTGTCATCGGCTCATCAGGTTTGACCTGGACCAGCGTGGCGATTCGTTCACCGCCCTGCTGCCCGTGCGCTGCCGGTGCAGAGAGAGGAAGAGTCAGTGCCAGAAGAAGGAGTCCGGAAAAGAGTCTTCTGCCGGTATTGAATACGATCATCGGATGAGGGAGAACTTGATGAGTCGGGTTTCGTGACTGGTCCGCGCTGTGAGGATATACACACCTGATGGCATCTGGTGACCCGCGTCATCTCTGCCGTCCCAGCCGTATCCGAGTTCGTCGGTGAAATAGCGACCGGCAGCAGAAAAAGAGATGGTCTCCGACCAGAGAGTCCTGCCGCTCAGGCTGAGGATCTCCAGTACGATGTCACCAGGACTGCCGATCGAGAACGAGAACCACGTTCTGTCGTGCGTACCGGTCCGGAATGGATTGGGATAGTTCTGGAACAGTGTGAGCTGATCATCGGCTGCGAGCGTGAGCCGTTCACTTTGAACTGTCTCGGTCCCGGCGGTTCTGTCGAGTGAGAGTCCTGTGGTGAGGCTTATGTTGTCTCCGGTGAATGACCACTGGATCACCGAATCGTACGTCTGCCAGTCGAACAGTTCCGTGCCGGCTCCACTGCCGGGAGTCGTGGAAGAACCGGTGGAGACCCTGACATCGGACAGCGCGCTGCCATCAAGACCGGCTATTCCGGCGCCCCACTCCAGCGGGTTCTCAGGACTCCATTCTCCCATTGGAAGCACCCTCAGTGCGATACCGCCATCGGCCGTGCCGGCCGGTCGCAGTCGGTAGAGTGTGGCCAGGGCCGGAAGGGTTACTTCTCTATCTTCGAAATCTCCCGTGTCGAATGAGTCGATCCTCACCTGACTGTAGTTCGCCCCCTCCTCGAAGTACTCACCCGGAACGGCCCGGTCACCGGTATGGAGGATCCAGGAAGTGAATTCACCGTACGCTTCAAGGAGTGAGGTTCCTTCCCTTTCAAGCAGGATCCGGTGTGCCTCGATCGGCGTTAACGCCCACTCCCCCATCAGGGTCCACAGCGACCTGTTGCTGTTGGTGTCGGGACCGAGAACGCTCTCCAGATAGAGCACCCACAGGACTGCTCCGTACATGTGGTTTCCCGCTGTCCCGTCCGCAGTGAGCGGTCGTAGAATACTTCCTCGTGATATGTTGCGGAGGCTTCGGCGAACCAGGCGAATCTCGGGAGCTCTTCAGTCACCAGCGGAAGATGGTAAGCGAACTGAACCGCATGATGGTACTCGTGAGCGATCGTGACCCGCATCGATGTGACCGGATCATGGCCGAAGAACACCTCGGGATAATCATTCTCCAGGACGATGAATGACGCGGAGGTATAGGGCGGTGTAAGCGAGATCGGATCGTCCGGCTGGGTGTAGCCGAACCAGCCCCAGGCCTCAAGATCCTTGAAGTAGACATCGTACAGATTACCGTCGCTGATCGGTGTTCGCCAGCCGAGCTGGGAATAGCCTTCCTGGACACTGTCAAGGGAAGCAGCAGCCGCTTCGAGGTAATCGGGGAGGGAATCCCCATCCAGGTCGTCGTCAGATATCTCATCCCACCGGTTGTTGGGGCTGTTGATGGTGTAGTGAAGGAGGAAAGCTCCTCCGGGACTCCGCCATGTCTGTTCATTCTCCAGGAATGGCCTGGCGACCTGTACGGTGCCTGTGGCGCGCCCCATTCGCGAGATCGTGTTCATGATGATCGGAAAACCGCATTTGATGGGCAGTTCACGCTCGGAGAGCTGCAGATATGTTCGGAAGGTCTCGTTCTGTGAAGCGGTAAGACGCTGGAATTCCTCCCGTGATATTTCCTGGGCCTCACCCGCACAAGGCAGCAGAAGACCCGACACTCCGATGAGACCCAGGATGATCAGGATTCCTGCCTGAGGGTGTCGGTAACTACTCTTCCTCATGCTCTCCCCTCAGTCCGTATCGGTCCATCTTGCGATGCAATGTGCTCGGGTCGATGCCGAGTATCTCGGCGGCTGTCTTCTTGACACCCTTCGCCTGCTTCAACACCCAGTGGATATAGGATTTCTCGATGCTCTCAAGTGTGGGAGAGCCGACCGGTTCATGGAGAGCGCCGATCTGTTCCTCCGCGGGTTGATGAATGTTCTTCGGGAGCGCCGAAAGCTCGATAGTGGATGTCTCCGAGAGCACTACGGCACTCTCGATGGCATTTTCAAGTTCCCGGACATTGCCGGGCCACGCATACCCTTCCATGGCTGTGATGGCTTCCTCGGACAGGATCATCTTCTCCCGCGCGTAGATCGACAGGAAGTGCTCGGCCAGAAGCAGAATGTCCTCGGAGCGATCGCGAAGTGGAGGGATGTGAATGGGTACGACGTTGAGCCGGTAATAAAGGTCTTCACGGAAGGTGCCACTGTTCACGCGCTCATCGAGAGTGCTGTTGGTCGCAGCGATCACCCGTACGTCGACCTTCACCGGTCTTGTCGCACCAACCGGAAGAACCTCACGTTCCTGGAGCGCCCGAAGGAGTTTGATCTGGATGGCAGGTGAAGTATCGCCGATCTCATCAAGAAAGAGGGTGCCGGTGTCTGCGATCCTGAAGAGGCCCACCTCGTCCTGGATGGCGCCGGTGAAGGCCCCCCGTTTATGACCGAAGAGTTCGGACTCGAGCAGTCCTTCGGGGATGGCGCCGCAGTTTACGGTTACGAACGGCGCGCTGGTACGGGAACCCGATTTGTGCAGAGCTCTCGCGACAAGTTCCTTTCCCGTTCCGCTCTCACCGGTGATCATGACCGTACTCGACGTCGGGGCGACCTTCTCGATCATCGCCCTCAGTTCGATAATCGCCGCGCTCGAACCGAGGATGTTATCGGGAGCCGCGGTTCCCTGCATCGCCTGACGGAGGTACCGGTTCTCCTGGAAAAGCTTCCTCTTCTCGAGTGCCCGATCGACCTTCATCTTGATCTCTTCGACCGGGAACGGCTTGACGATGTAGTCTGTCGCGTCGAGCTGGATCGCGCTGATTGCGGTATCGACGGAGGCATAAGCCGTCATGAGTATCACCTGAATCGCGGGATCGGTCTCCTTGAGTTGCCCCAGGAGTTCAACACCGCTCAACCCTCCCGGCATCCGTATATCACTGAGGACCAGGTCGTAGGTACCACTCTTGTATTCCTTGAGGGCTTGTTCGGAGGAATCTACGGTGGTGACCTCATGTCCCATTCTGCCCAGCGCTATGGTGAGGAACTCCCGCATGGAAGCCTCATCATCTACAACGAGGATATGAGCGCTCACGATCCTGTCTCTCCTCCTGGCAGAAATACCCTGAACGTCGAGGTTCCGGCAGAATCCGGATCGTATACAATATACCCGTCATGGGCCTCGACGATCCTCTGAACGACTGCAAGTCCAAGACCATGTCCCCCGCGCTTGCTGGTGTAGAATGGTTCGAATATTGCTCCTGTTTCATCAACCGACACTCCGGGCCCGCTGTCCTGAACCCATACCTCCATCAGCTTTTCGTCAACCACTTTCCGTTCATTCTCCGGCGGCAGTCTGAGGACGACGGTTCCGGGATCCTCCAGGGCTTCAAGCCCGTTGAGCACCAGGTTCAGGAATATCTGTTTCATCTGTCCCTCATCGGCAAGGATGAGGACCTCGGTATCGAGTTCGACCAGAACCTCCTTACCTGCTTCGCAGGAAGGATGGTTTCCGGCCAGGACGGCTACTTCTTCAAAGAGAGTGCGGAGCGAAAGAGGTCTGATGTCGGACTGCTGGATCCGTGAATAGTTGAGGAAATTTTCGATGCTCTCATTTATCCGCGCCGACTCCCGCACCACAAGATCGAGAAGCCGTCCATCTTCACCTTCCGGTCTGAGGCTCTCCCTCAGGACCTCCGCTGAACCGCTGAGGCTCGCCAGCGGATTCTTCAATTCATGGGCTATACCAGCGGCCAGTTCACCCGTGACTGCGAGTTTGTCCTGCCTGCGGATCCTTTCATCGAGCAGCTTGGCCTCGGTGATATCCTGGAAGATCAATACCACACCACGTACCCCTTCGTTACCGCTCAAGATCGTGGTGCTGATCCCCAACGGTATCTCAATGCCGCTGCCGGAGGTGATGACGACCTCATTCCTCCGTTTCGCCGGACCGCCGGTGAGAGGGTCACTGATGAAGGGGCTGAGAGGCTCGAGTCCGCCGGAAAGCACGAGCGTGTATTGTCGTCCTTCCGGATTCGGACCGTGGTATTGAAGTATCTCGAGCGCCGCGCGGTTCATGAAGATGATGTTGCCGTCGGCATCGACGGTCACGATCCCTGAATCGATATTTCCCAGCACATCGGCGGTGTTGATCCGGAATCGCTCGAGGCGCCTGGTGAGCTCACCCAACTCCCTGATGATGCCGATCTGATTCTGGGCGATGAAACCACTGATCGCGGCGGCAATAAAGAGGGCAAACGCGATGATCAACCAGTCCCGGATCAGATCGGATTGCTCGGCAAGGGGGAAGGCGATTGCTTCCTGGTTGTAGATCGGACCGTAATTCTGCAGCCAGCCCATGGCATCCAGCCAGAAGAGCGCGGCAAGTACGACGAGCGAGAGGCTCGCGGCGAAGAGGCTGCCTCGCAGGTAGAGGTATGCGCTCGCAAGGACAACCGGCACCAGCATGATCAGCGCAAGTGGACTGCTGGTGGCGCCCGTGTAGAACACCACCAGTCCCATCGCCAGAACATCGAGGAAGACCTGCAGATAGAGCTGCTCCTCGGCAAGAGTACCTGATCTCCGTTGTTGCTGAAGCAGCCAGAGGGTGGAGAGCACGTTCGCGGTGAGCAGGAAGATCAGGGGAAGGTCGACAACCAGGAAGGCATCTGCACCATAGTTGTCCCGCAGAAAGAACCAGATGCCGGCGGCAAGAACCACCACGACACCGAATCGCAGTCCCTGGACGAAGCGGACGCTTCTTGGCCTTGCGAGGATTGTCATTATCTGCCGTGGGGAACGAGGATGCCGGGTTACCTCAGCCCACTACCTTCATCATGTCGAACATCGGGAGGTACATTGCCATCACCATCCCTCCGACGACGACTCCGAGGTAGACGATGATGATCGGCTCGATGACCGATGTCAGAGCGTCGACCGCCGCGTCGACTTCTTCATCATAATAGTCGGCGATCTTTCCGAGCATATTGTCGAGTTTCGAGTTCACCCGTCTGCTCCCCGACGTTCACCATCTGCATGACCATCGGGGGAAAGACGCCCGACTCCTCCAGGGGCGCGGCGATGGTCTCCCCGCCACCGATACTGGCACGAGCCGACATCAGAGCGTCTTCAACAATGCGGTTGCCGGCGGTGCGGGCAGTTATTTCGAGTGCCTCCAGGATGCTCACTCCGGATGCAAGCAGGGTGCTGAGTGTACGGCAGAAACGTGCCACAGAACTTTTTTTGGTAAGATCTCCCAGGACCGGCAGTTTCATTTTGAGGTTATCTATGACCTGCTCACCCTTATCGGTCGCATAGTAGCGCTGGAACAACTTGAAGCCCGCGAAGCCGATAAGCCCCATGTAGATGATATTCGCTTTCAGAAAATCGGAGATCATAATAACAACTTTTGTCGGCAACGGGAGAGGAACACCGGAGCCTTCGAACATGCCGACGAACGTGGGGACAACCACCACCAGAAGCACCGCCGAAGCGCCCATGGCAACCGTGAAGACCACAACAGGGTACATCATGGCCCCCTTGACCTTACGTTTGAGCTGGTCAGCCTTCTCCATGTAACCCGAAATACGAAGCAGTACTTCGTCGAGGATACCCCCTACCTCACCAGCCGCCACCATGTTGATGAAGAGAGAGTTGAATACTTTGTCATGCTTGGCCATTGCTTCGGAGAGTGTGCTTCCAGCCTCGACGTCTGTAGTGATCTTCTTCAGAGCAGACGACATCGTGGGGTTTTCGGCCTGGTCCTGAAGAATCTGGAGACATTGAACCAGGGGAAGTCCTGCGTCGATCATCGTTGCGAACTGCCGGGAAAATTGTGTTACCTCACTGGCTGAGACC
>JALGVQ010000227.1 GCA_025774615.1 bacterium | reverse complement strand
TTCATCCTCTATGTCCAGCGATTCTACCGTCCGGTGCGCGATCTAGCGGAGAAGTACAACATCATGCAGTCAGCGATGGCCGCCAGTGAACGCATCTTCAAGCTGATGGATGAACCGGCAACGATCGTTTCTCCCGAAGAACCCCGGTACATCGAGGCCTTTCAGGGCAGTATCGAGTTCCGGAACGTCTGGTTCAGGTATGAGGGAGAGATCACCCGGGAACGCACCATCGACGATCCGGGGATCGAACTGGTCGAGGAGCCCTTCGAGCGGAGTTCTGATTGGGTCCTGAAGGACGTTTCCTTCACGGTCGAGCCGGGCCAGACGGTGGCGATCGTCGGAGCTACCGGTGCCGGAAAGACCACCATCACAAGTCTTCTCAGCCGGTTTTACGACATCCAGAAGGGGCGCATCCTGATCGATGGGGTCGATATCCGGGAGATGGATCTCGAGCGGTTGCGCGACATGGTCGGTGTCACCATCGGTGAAAACATCAACCTGGGCAAAGAGACGATCACCGAAGAGGAAATGGAGCTGGCCGCCCGCCACGTCAACGCCGATCCCTTTATCCAGCGACTGACCGGGGGCTATGGAGCCGAGGTAGTCGAGCGTGGCGCTACTCTCTCCACAGGGCAGCGTCAGCTGCTCGCGTTCGCGCGCGTGCTGGCATTCGATCCCTCGGTGCTCGTGCTTGATGAGGCCACCAGCAGTATCGACACCGACACTGAGGTGTTGATCCAGGACGCGCTCGAAAAGTTGATGAATGATCGTTCGACCATCGTGATCGCCCACCGTCTCTCGACGATCCAGAAGGCCGATCGGATCATCGTTCTCCACAAGGGTGAGATCCGTGAATCAGGTACTCACCAGGAACTCCTCGCGATGCGGGGCTTCTACCACTGCCTCTATCTCCTGCAGTACCAGTCACAGGAGGGCCGTAGCAGTGATCTGTCGGGAGAAGTTGAACTTTCCTGTGGACCTGAGTTATAGCTAGTTCCCGTACGAAAACGGCTCTTTTCCTCGATCTCGGCGTCAGTCTGCCGGGTTTCTTGTGCGGCATACAGTCAGTATGCCTCCGCGCAATCCGTTGACTTCCTTGACATCGCGGAAAATATCTCGTTTTCGCCTCGTGAACTACTTCAGTATCCATCCGATTTTATCGGATGTACACTGCTATACCACTGTCCCGAACGGGATGTCCGCCACACCAACCAGTCTCCGGAGATCTGTCATGAACCGTTCCTCGAAGTTGAATCGTTCACTTTTCATGGCCTGCACCTCTCTTCTGCTCCTGCCCCTCCTTGTCGGAACACCACGGGCGGTCGCGCAGGAAGTCAACCCGTCCCTCATGGAGGCCCTCTCCTGGCGCTCGATCGGTCCCTTCCGGGGTGGAAGGTCGACCGCGGTTGCCGGGGTACCGGACAGGACGGATGAATACTGGTTCGGCGGTACCGGCGGAGGAGTCTGGAAGACCACCGATGCCGGACAGGAGTGGGAGAATGTCTCTGACGGCTTCTTCGGAACCGGATCGGTCGGAGCCATCGCGGTGAGCCTCACCGATCCCGACATTGTTTTCGTCGGCATGGGGGAGACCCAGATCAGGGGGAATATCTCACACGGAGACGGGGTGTACAGATCAGTTGACTCCGGAAAAACATGGACACACATGGGACTCACCGAGACCCAGACGATATCACGGATCAGGATCCATCCGGAAAATCCCGATATCGTCTACGTTGCGGCGCTCGGCCATATCTACGGACCGAACGAGGAACGCGGGGTCTTCAGATCGACCGATGGCGGCACTACGTGGCAGAAGATCCTCTTCGTGAGCGACCGTGCCGGAGCGGTCGACCTGTCGATGGACCCGAACGATCCCGGGACTATCTATGCCGCCACATGGGAAACGGGACGGACACCATATTCCCTGAACAGCGGCGGACCGGGATCGAAGCTCTTCAAAACCAGTGATGGTGGAGACAACTGGACCGATATCACGCGCAATCCCGGCCTGCCGCAGGGCCTGATCGGCAAGATCGGAGTGGCCCTCTCACCAGTCGATCCTGACCGGGTATGGGCAATCGTGGAAGCCGAGGATGGAGGCATCTTCCGCTCCGATGACGCCGGTGAGACGTGGACACTGCTGAACGATGAGCGCCGGTTCCGTCAGCGTGCCTGGTACTACACCCGCATCTACGCCGACACGAAGGACCGGGAGACGATGTATGTGCTTAATACCGGTTTTTACAGGTCGACTGACGGCGGTGAGAAGTACACCACGATCGGGGTGCCCCACGGTGACAACCACGACCTGTGGATCAATCCCGACGACCCGCAGAAGATGATCAATTCCAATGACGGAAGCGCGAACGTCTCATTCGACGGCGGCCGGACCTGGACGGCGCAGGACAACGCCACCGCACAGTTCTACCACGTCACGACCGACAACAACTTCCCCTACCGGATTTATGGTGCCCAGCAGGACAACAGTACCGTCCGGATCGCGAGCCGCACTTCGGGATTCGGTATCGGTGAGGACGACTGGGAATCGACCGCCGGTGGTGAGAGCGGCTACATCGCGATCGATCCCGACGATCCCGAGATCGTCTACGGCGGCAGTTACGGAGGACTCCTCACACGGGTCGATCATCGGACCGGGATGAGCCGGAACATCAACGCATGGCCCGACAACCCGATGGGACACGGCGCTATCGATGCCGCCCTCCGCTTCCAGTGGACATTTCCGATCGTCTTCTCCCCCCACGACGCGGGCCTGCTCTACACCTGCTCGCAGTACCTCCTGAAGAGTACCAACGAGGGGGAGACGTGGAAGAAGATCAGTCCCGACCTCACCCGCAACGATCCGGCGACCCTCGGACCGTCTGGTGGCGATATCACCCACGACAACACCGCCGTGGAGTACTACGCCACGATCTTCACCATATCGGAGTCTCCCATCGTCCAGGGCCTGATCTGGGCCGGTTCCGATGACGGGCTGGTGCACATAACCCGTGACGGCGGCGCATCGTGGCAGAAGATCACCCCGGCAGGGATGCCCGAATGGGGCCTGTGCAGCATGATCGAGGCCTCCCCGCATGACCCGGCCACCGCCTGGCTGGCAGTCGACAACCACGAGAACGATGATTACACGCCATGGGCCTATGTGACCCACGATTACGGGAAAAGCTGGCAGAAGATCGTCGACGGCATTCCCCGCACCACCTTCATCCGGGTGATACGGGAAGATCCCGGGAAGAAGGGACTCCTCTACGCCGGCACCGAAATGGGAGTGTTCGTGAGCTTCAACGGCGGCCAGAACTGGCAGTCACTCCAGTTGAACCTGCCGCTGGTGCCGATCCACGACCTGGTAGTGAAGGATGACGACCTCATCGCCGCCACCCACGGTCGCTCCTTCTGGGTACTCGATGACATCACACCGCTTCATCAGTTCGACGAAGTGTCACCCGATGCACCATCCTTCCTCCTCCAGCCGAAGAACGCTTACCGGACCCGATGGGGAGGCGGCAGCGGTCGCTTCCGGGGCCGAAGTGGAGGAACCAGCGTCACCGTGGGTCAGAATCCGATGAGCGGCGTAGTGGTCACCTACGGACTGACCGTTGATGCAGAGGCGGTCCGGTTCGAGATCACCGATATGGACGGGAACGTCCTCACGACACTGGAGAGCGGATCGGGTCAGAACATTTCAAAGACCGCCGGCATGTACCGCTTCTCAGCTTTCCTGCAATATCCCTCCTTCCGGGGATTCGACGGAATGATCATGTGGGCTGCCGGAGCGCGTCCGATCACGGCACCCCCGGGGGAGTACCGGGTGAGGATGATGGTCGATTTCCAGGAGAGGCGCCGCGTCCGGACCGAGGAGCACACGGCGACCTTCCGGTGGCTGGCCGATCCGCGCAGCGGCTCCACCGACGCCGACCTGCGGGCGCAGTTCGACCTGGCGATGCGCATCAGCGAACGGACCAGCAACGCCAACGATGCCGTCTTCATGATCCGGGATATCAAAACGAAGGTAGATGCCGCGATCGAAGCCTCAGGGAACAATCAGGTACTGGTGCGGGCCGGTGAAGCCCTCAAGGAGAAGCTGAGTGGACCGGAGGGGGAGATCTACCAGGTGCGGAACCAGAGCGGACAGGATCCGCTCAACTACCCGATCAAGTTGAACAACAAGATCGCGGCCCTTCTCGGGGTGGTGATGAGCGGCGACTACCGGCCGACCGACCAGTCGTACGAGGTCTTTGCCATCCTCTCGGCGGAACTCCAGGTCCAGCTCGATATCCTCAAAGGAACCATCGACACCGACCTGGCGGCATTCAACCGCCTGCTCGCTGAGATCGACCTCGAGGAGATCGTGCCGCACGATCGTTCGAAGGATGGAGGCAACTGAACCGATACAGCGTTACTTCAGGATATCGATCGCGTACTCGAGCTGAGGGTCACGGCCGGCCCGGATGGCCGCCATCGTGTTGACCACCCGGACGTCGGGTGGAACACCGTTCCACTCATACGGCACGCCGTCGTAGCGCCGCAGGTCCATGGTGCCGAACTTGATGTACCGGCCACTCGGCAGTCGGTACTCGCCCGGCGCATCCCAGTTGTTCCCGCCTGAACCACC
>JALGVQ010000045.1 GCA_025774615.1 bacterium | reverse complement strand
CCATCAGTTCCTCAACTGCACCGACCGCATGAACTATGTCTCATCCCCCATGAACAACATCGGCTGGCTGGTGGCTGTGGAAGCGATGATGGGGATCGAAGTTCCCACACGGGCTCAGTACATCAGGACGATCTTCAACGAGATGTCGCGCATCATGGACCACCTCGTGAGCATGGGGATCCTCGGGGTCGACTGTGGAGCCTATACCGGGTTCCTCTGGTACTTCGAGGAACGCGAGCGTCTCTATACCCTTCTGGAGAAACATTGCGGCGCGCGCCTGACAACCACGCTTGGCCGTATCGGTGGACTAAAGCAGGATGTAACGGTCGATTTCGTGGATGATGTTCGGGATTTCGTGGGACGCTTTGCGAAGACCTGGGTCGATTTCGACACGGTGCTTACGCGCAATCGCATCTTCATGGACCGGGTCCAGGATGTCGGTACGATCGATTCCGAAACCGCCCTCTCCTACGGCTTCACCGGCCCGAACCTGCGAGCGACCGGTGTTTCGTATGATGTACGGAAAGCCAATCCCTACATGTGCTACGATGAATTTGATTTCGACATACCTGTCGGGGAGAAGGGTGACACCTGGGACCGGTATACCGTCAGAGTCCGGGAGATGCTCGAGAGTCTGAAGATCATCGACCAGGCGGTCGAGAACATCCCCGAGGGTCCGTACTGCATCGAAGACCCGCAGATATCTCTACCGGAAAAGAAGGACACCTACACCAGCATGGAGAGCATGATCCATCACTTCAAGCTGATCATGCATGGTGTTCCTGTTCCGGCCGGTGAATTCTATCACTCCACCGAGGCAGCGAACGGGGAACTCGGATTCTTCATCGTCAGTGACGGAGGGATCGGACCGTACCGCGTCCACGTCAGAAGGCCCTGTTTCTATGCATACAGTTCAATAGCCGAGCTGCTACTGGGATGCAGTATCTCAGATGCCATTGCCACGATATCAAGTCTCAACATCATCGCCGGGGAGCTCGATTGCTGATGGCTCTGGAATACTCACAGGAATCGCGCAAGGCCCTGGACTCGATGCGGGCCGAATATCCAGAACTCCGGAGCATCCTGATCCCGGCATTGAAGCTTGCAATGAAGGATCACGGCTCGCTCACAAAGGAGTCTATCGAGCTGGCTGCCGATGAAGCGGGTGTCTCGGGGGCGGTCGCTGCGGGTGTGGCCACCTTCTATCACAACCTGCATACCGGCACGATCGGCAAACACCTCATCATGATCTGTACGACGATCTCCTGCCAGCTTGCCGGCGCTACCGACGTGGTCAGCCGTTTCGAGGAACTGCTGGGCATCACGATCGGGGAGACGACCGACGACGGCCTGATCTCTCTTCTGGCTGTTGAATGCCTCGCCTGCTGTGGAAACAGCCCGGCGGTACAGGTCGACTACGACTATTTCGAGAGTTTCCAGCCTGAACAGTGTGAAGCGGTCGTTGAATCACTTCGAGCCGGACGGCACCCGGAGGGTGGCGCCGGAGTCCCCGGCGGAGACCCGGACAGAGAGGCGGAGGTGGGAGCATGAGCGCCGACGTCTATCGCGGAGTAGAAAATCGAGAGCCGATCCTCATGACCCCCGAAGCGGTCGAGGGACTGGTCACGCTCGAGGAATACCGGTCGAAGGGCGCAGGGTATACCGCCCTCGAGAAGGCCCTGAAGACCATGACGCCTGAAGAGGTCCACGAGGAGGTCAAGACGAGCAACCTCCGCGGACGGGGAGGCGCAGGTTTCCCTGCCGGCGTGAAGTGGGGTTTCGCTCCGAAGGACACCGGCAAACCGACCTACCTGGTCTGTAACGGCGACGAGGGGGAACCGGGCACCTTCAAGGACCGCTGGCTCCTCCGTCAGACACCCCACCGGCTGGTGGAGGGAGTGCTCATCACTTCCTACGCCATCGGCTGCAATCAAGCGTTCATCTACCTCAGACAGGAATTCGACCGCGAGGCGGTCCGCATCCGGTCCGCCATAGAAGAGGCACGGGAATCGAACCTGCTGGGCAAGGACATTCTGGGCAGTGGTTGGGACTGCGAAATCACCGTCTTCATGGGCGCCGGAGCGTACATCTGCGGCGAAGAGACGGCTCTGCTGAATTCGATAGAAGGAAAGCGGGGCATGCCGCGGGTCCGCCCCCCCTTCCCCGCAATCGTCGGGCTCTACGGGTGCCCCACGATCATCAACAACGTGGAGACCCTCTCCAACATACCCGCGATCATCAACAACGGGGGAGCCTGGTACGCTTCATACGGGACCGAGAAGAGCACCGGGACCCGCCTCTTCAGTGTCAGCGGTCGTATCGCCAACCCGGGTGTATACGAGGTCGAGATGGGGGTCACCTGGTCTGCGCTTCTCGATGACTTATGCGGTGGGCCGTCGCGCGAGAAACCCTTCAAGGCCCTCTATCCAGGCGGTTCCTCGACACCGATCCTGAAGGCCTCTGAGATCGACGACGTCATCATGACCCACGAGGCCGCCTTCGAACTCGGGACTTTTCTCGGCTCAGGCGCCACGATCGTACTCGATGAGGATGATGACATCGTCGATGTGGTGCTCAACCTCGCGACATTCTACAAGCATGAGAGCTGCGGTCAGTGCACTCCCTGCCGGGAGGGCTGCCGCTGGATGGTGGAGATCCTGCAGAGGATCGCCGACGGTCTTGGTACGATGGATGATCTCGACCTGCTGATCGATGTAGCCGATCACATCTGCGGAAACACCATCTGCGCCTTCGGTGACGGCGCGGCAGGACCGGTGGCGACAGCAGTGAAAAAATTCCGAAGCGAGTTCGAAGCAAGGGTCGCCGTGAGCACAGCGAGAGGGAGCGAGTGATGTCCGGCACCAGGAAGACGCTGAAGGCTCATATGGGCGAAGGGATCGCGCCGGTCGTCCGGCTCCCGGAGAGCGATGAGACGGTGACCTTCACGATCGATGGCTGGGAGGTCACTGCGCCCAAGGGCTCGACGATCCTGCAGGCCGCGCTGAGTGAGGGAATCGAGATTCCGCACTTCTGTTACCACCCCGGTCTCTCTGCTGCCGGAAACTGCAGGATGTGTCTGGTGCAGGTGGATGGCCGGCCGAAACTGGAACCATCGTGCATCATCCCGGCCGCCGATGGGATGGAGATCGTATCGAGCGCCGAGAACGTGACCGAGGCTCGCAAGGCCGTCATGGAGTTCCTGCTCCTCAACCATCCGCTCGACTGTCCCTGGTGCGACAAGGCCGGCGAATGCATGCTCCAGGATAACACCTTCGAGTACAGCAGCGGCAAGACCCGTCACCGGATGGTGAAACGCACCTACCCGCTCAAGGATTTCAGCGATCGACTGATGATGTTCGGCGACCGGTGCATCAAGTGCACCCGATGCATCAGGTTCCTGCGGGAGATCGAGGGGGGCGAAGAGTTCGCGCTCTACAACCGCGGGGCCGACGTCGATGTCGGCACGTACCTGGAACACAACCTCTCCAACAACTACCAGGGCTGCCTGGCCGATGTCTGCCCGGTCGGATCGCTTATCTCGAAGCAGTTCCTCTACCATTCACGGGTCTTCTTCCTCGAAGCAAGCCTTGGTATCTGCACCGGATGCAGTGCCGGATGCAACCTGTATGTCGACCGCTATGAGAACCGGGTCGCCAGAGTCAGGCCACGCCCGAATCTAGATGTCAACGACTGGTGGATGTGCGATATCGGTCGGTACGAATGGGACACACTCCTCGATAACAGGATACTCTCTCCCCGCCTGAAAGCCGGTGAAGCGGTTGATGGGGAGAAGGCTCTCGGCACCGCCGTCGAGGCCCTCAAGACGGCAGGCGATGGCCTGGCCGGGATCGTCTCGGCAACGGCCACCTGTGAAGAGGCGTTCCTCTTCGACAGCATGATCAGGGGAATGGGCGGCGTTACTGCCCCGTGGTACGGCCCGCAGGGACGTATCGACCCCACTGACAAGAATGATTTCCTTCATCGGAAGGATCCGAACCCGAACACCCTCGGTGTAGAGTCGATCCTCGAGAATGCGTCCACCTTCGATGACATCCTGACCAGGATCGAGTCCGGTTCGGTCACCACCCTCTTCATCCTGGGCGCCGACCTTACCGATGAGATCGCCGGGAAACTCGGGGGAGTAGCGCAGATAGTCACGATCACCAGCAGCGAATCACCCGCCTCGGTAGCGGCGTCCCTGGTTCTGCCGGGAACTATCCCCTTCGAGAAGAGCGGTACCTTCGTCAATGGCGACGGACGCCTGCAGAGGTTCGACCAGGCCCTCCAGCTTCCCGATGACGCGCTGACCGAGATCGGAATACTCTCACACCTCATCACCGAATGTGGAACAGGTGAGCCGTGTGAAGACACGGCTGAGGCTTTCGCCGCCCTGGCCGGAACGGTCACGGCTTTCAAAGGGCTCAGCTTCAGTACCATACCAACCGGAGGCACACTGCTGCAGATCAGGGGGGACGCATGAACCAGACAACCCTGACACTCCTGATCGACGCGGGGAAGATCGCAGTCATCCTTGGCTGCACGATGGGAGCCGTAGCGTATACCACATTCGCCGAACGCCGGTTCGCCGCGTTCATGCAGAATCGGATCGGACCGAACCGGGCGGGTCCATGGGGCCTGCTGCAGCCGCTGGCAGACGGTTTCAAGTTCATGTTCAAGGAGGATTTTGTTCCGGAATTCGCGGACCGTTTCCTTTATCGCCTCGCTCCGATAGTAGCATTCGTACCAGCTCTGCTGCTGGTGGGAGTGCTCCCTTTCGGTCCTGATCTGGTGATAGGCAGCCAGGTGATCCCGCTGCAGATCGCAGATCCGAACTTCGGCGTCCTCTACTTCCTGGCCATCGCCTCGTTCGGCGTCTATGGCGTGATCATGGCCGGCTGGGGATCGAACAATAAATACAGTATCGCCGGGGGCCTGCGCGCGTCGGCGATGATGATCAGTTACGAAGTGAGTATGGGGCTGGCGGTGGTCGGCCTCATCATGATGGCGGGCACAGTCCACATGTCAACCATCGTGGGCCAGCAGGACGGCTTCTTCGGCTGGTTCATCTGGAAGCAGCCGCTCGGATTCCTGATCTTCGTGGTTACCACATTTGCCGAAACGCACAGGGTCCCGTTCGACCTTCCGGAGGCCGAGCAGGAACTGGTGGGCGGCTACAACACCGAGTACGGCAGTATGCAGCTCGGTCTCTTCCAGATGGGCGAGTACGCCCACCTGATCACTGCAAGCGCCCTCATGGTCGCCCTCTACCTGGGCGGATGGCAGTTCCCGGGCCTGAACCTTCTCGAGAACTCCCCCATCCTGTACGCCCTGGCCGGACTGACCGTGATGGCGGTGAAGGTGTTCTTCATCATTTTCGTGTTCATCTGGGTCAGGTGGACCATACCGCGATTCCGGTACGACCAGTTGATGCGTCTCGGGTGGAAGGTACTTCTCCCGCTGGCGCTGTTGAATATTCTCGTGACCGCGCTGGTCATCCTGATCTGAAGGGTGGGGTGAGTAGATGGCAGTAGAGATACCGAAACCGAAGCACGGATTCCGCCGGGAGATGTCATTCATGGAACGTCTCTACCTGCCGGCGATCTTCAAGGGGATGCGGGTGACCATCCAGCACTTCTTCGGTCACCGCTGGACGATCGAGTACCCCGATGTAATACCTGTAGCGGCTCCCCGTTTCCGGGGGCTCCACGTGCTGAAGCGGGACGAGGAGGGTCGGGAGCGCTGCACCGCCTGCCTCCTCTGCATGTATGTATGCCCGGCCAACGCGATCCACATCGAACCAGCGCTCGCAACGCCCGAAAATCAGGACGATTACACCGAAGAGAAATACGCGAAGGTCTTCGAGATCAACATGCTCAGGTGCATTTTCTGCGGCATGTGTGAGGAAGCGTGCCCCTGCGGCTCGATCTACCTCACGAGAGACTGGGAGACATCCGATAACGACATCGACCACTTCATTTACGGCAAGGACCGCCTGATGGAATCGGAGGGATCTCCCCTCCTGTTCAAGGAATAGGCGGGACGGGACCTGGGACCACGATAGATGGAAACGGCACTTTTTTTCATAATGGCGGCAATTGCCATCACCGCTGGCGGGATGGTGATCCTGAACAAGAACCCGGTGAAGAGCGCGTTCTCTCTCATCGTGGTGATGCTCGCGCTTGCGATCCTCTACATGCAGCTATCGGCCACATTCCTCTCCATGATCCAGATCATGGTCTATGCCGGTGCGGTGATGGTGCTCTTCCTCTTCGTGCTCTTCATCCTGAACGTCGGAGTTGAGGGAGCATTTTCATCGCGGATGTATAAAAGAGCTGTCGCAGGACTCGTGGGAGCACTCATGGGTGTTGTGCTCATAGCAGCAGTATTGATGAGGGGTTCCCGCATGCAGCAGCTTCCCGGCATGGACGTAGCGGGTGATTTCGGTCACATCAAACCCGTCGGTGAGCTGCTCTTCACGAAATACCTCCTCCCCTTCGAACTGCTGAGCATTCTCCTGCTGGTCGCCATCATCGGCGCGATGCTGACCACCAGGCCGAAGTGGCCGAAGCTGAAACTGCCGCCCGAACTGTGGCCCGGAACGGCTGACGAAGCGTCGACAGAAACCGGGGAGGAGAACTGACATGACCCTCACCGGCTATCTGATCCTGAGTGCCATACTCTTCACTCTTGGTGTCCTGGGCGTCCTGCTGAGACGCAACGCCATCATGATCCTGATGAGTATCGAACTGATGCTGAACGCCGTGAACCTGGCAATGGTCGCATTCAGCCGTTTTATCCCCGGCCTTGACGGCCAGGTGATTTCGTTCCTGATCATTGCCATCGCTGCCGCTGAGGCGGCTGTGGGGCTCGCGCTGGTCGTGCAGGTTGCACGGGACCGGCAGACCGTAGACGTTGACGACCTGACACTGCTGAGAGGCTGATACTGTGACGACGGCTCTCAAACTGGTTCTGCTCTTTCCCCTCATCGGGGTGGTTTTCGGTCTCAGCTTCGGTCGGAGGCTGCCGGAGAAGGTCGTGGGCTGGATCTCGTCCCTCTGTATCGGTGCCGCGTTCGTCTCCGCGCTGATCGCGGTAACCGGATTCATCGGCCTCGGGGCTGATGGGGTCGGTGTCAGTGTCCGCCTGTTCGAGTGGATATCAACCGGCCCGGTCCACATCGACGCCACCCTCTGGCTCGACCAGCTCTCATCAGTGATGATCCTGGTGGTCACCGGTGTGGGCTTCCTGATCCATGTCTATTCGATCGGCTACATGCATGGTGACTGGGGATTCGGACGCTTCTTCACCTACATGAACCTCTTCACCTTCGCGATGCTGCTGCTGGTACTTGGTGACAGCCTGGCGATGCTCTTCATCGGATGGGAAGGCGTGGGGCTCTGTTCCTACCTGCTGATCGGGTTCTGGTTCGAAAAGGACTCTGCGGCCGATGCCGGACGTAAGGCCTTTGTAGTCAACCGGATCGGTGACGCTGCCTTCATCTCGGGAATGCTCGGGATCTTTGCTCTCTTCGGTACCCTGGAGATCCAGGAGATCCTGCATAACAGTCATGAGATACTCGCCGGCGGTGGAGCGGCGGTGACGATCATCACCCTGCTTCTCTTCGTTGGAGCCACCGGCAAGAGCGCACAGATCCCACTGCATATCTGGCTGCCTGATGCCATGGAGGGCCCGACACCGGTTTCGGCGCTTATCCACGCCGCCACGATGGTGACGGCAGGTGTCTACCTGGTCGCTCGCATGGGCGTGCTTTTTCAGATGGCTCCCGTCACTCTGGTGGTGGTCGCGCTGGTCGGTGCGCTTACTGCCATTGTTGCCGGATTTATCGCCATCGCTCAGCATGACATCAAGAAGGTGCTGGCCTACTCCACCGTGAGTCAGCTCGGCTTCATGTTCCTGGCCCTGGGGGCCGGAGCATTCTCTGTCGGCATCTTTCACCTCATGACACACGCCTTTTTCAAGGGACTTCTCTTCCTCGGTGCGGGCAGCGTCATCCACGCCATGGCTGACAAGCAGGACATGCGCGAGATGGGCGGTCTGAAGAAGCATCTGCCGATCACGCACGCCACCATGCTCATCGCCGGACTCGCGCTGGCCGGGATCCCCTTCTTCTCCGGGTTCTTCAGCAAGGACGAGATCCTGTTCGAAGCATGGGCCGGACCGAACGGTCATCCCCTCTTCTGGGCGCTTGGGGCGATCGCCGCGGTTCTCACCGGGATATACATTTTCAGACTGCTCTACCTGACGTTCTGGGGCACGAGCCGCGTACCAGATGATGTCCATCCTCACGAATCACCGTACACCATGACCGTACCATTGATGATCCTGGCTGCTCTGGCGGCGCTGGGCGGCTTCGTCGGCCTTCCCCAGGTGCTCGGCGGTGGAGCGTGGATTCAGGAATTCATCGGCAATGCGACCGGAGCGGTCTCACACGCAGTTGAAGCTGTCGGCGGCCACGCAGAAGAGGCCACTCATGGCAACAGCGGTCTCCAGGTCGTACTCATGGTGGTCTCGGTCCTGCTCGCCCTGACCGGTTACTGGATCGCGCGCAAGTGGTACGGCCGCGAAAACCCGTATCCCGAGGTACCGGAGACGGCAGCGCCGGGCCTGTGGAAGGCTATGCGGCAAAAGTTCTACTTCGACGAATTCTACTTCATGGTCATCGGCAGACCTCTTCAGAAGGCGAGTGAGTGGCTCTACCGGGTATTCGACGTGAAGGTGATCGATGGCACCGTCAACGGCGCCGGACAGGTCACAACCACACTGGCACGCTGGATCGCAGGACTGCAGGTGGGACATGTGGGATCGTATGCACTGGCCATGGCCGGTGGTGCAATCATCCTCATGATCCTGCTGCTGATCTGATAGTGCACGGCAACGGGTAAAGGACAGAGGAACGGATGAACGCACAAGATCTGACATTCTTTGGATCCATATGGGCCCACTGGCTCTCATGGACCATCCTCATCCCCGTCCTGGGCGCTCTGGCCATTGCGATCGTGCCAAAGGACAGGCACACCCTGATGAAGGGGATCGCCCTCGTTGTCAGCCTGGTCGTGCTGGCGATGGGACTGACGATCTGGTTCAGTTTCGATCCTGACAGCGCCGCGTTCCAGTTCGCTGAGAACATGAAGTGGATCCCGGGGATCGGCGCGGCTTACCTTGTCGGCATCGACGGCATGAGCATGATGCTGTTAGTCCTTACAGCTTTCCTGACCCCCATCGCTCTGGTCGGCACCTGGACGTCGGTCACCGAAAAGATGAAGGGATACACAGCATCCATCCTGATGCTCGAAGCGGGAATGATCGGCGTCTTCATTGCACGGGACCTATTCCTCTTCTACATCTTCTGGGAAGCGATGCTGATCCCGATGTACCTGCTCATCGGAGTCTGGGGCGGACCGAGGCGGGTGTACGCCGCGGTCAAGTTCATCCTCTACACGCTGGTCGGCTCCTTCCTGATGCTGATCGCCATTCTGGCCCTCTATTTCCTGCATGGCCGTCTCACCGGCATCTACACCTTCGACCTGGCGGCGCTCGAACAGATTGCGCTCCCATTCGGGCCACAGATGTGGCTCTTCCTGGCCTTCACATTCGCCTTCTGTATCAAGGTGCCGCTCTGGCCGTTCCATACGTGGCTCCCTGACGCACACGTCGAGGCGCCCACGTTCGGGTCGGTCATCCTGGCCGGTGTGCTGCTGAAGATGGGCACCTACGGTCTCCTGCGGTTCTCGCTCCCCATCTTCCCCATCGCGGCGACAATCGCGGTGCCCTGGATGGCGACGCTCGCCATCATCGGGATCATCTATGGGGGGCTGGTCGCCTGGGTCCAGAAGGACATCAAGAGCCTGGTGGCCTACTCATCGGTCGCGCACCTCGGATTCGTGGTTCTGGGGATCTTCACCTTCCGCGCCGAAGGCCTCTCGGGAAGCATCCTGCAGATGGTCAACCACGGTCTTTCAACGGGCGCGCTCTTCATCCTGGTCGGCTACATCTACCAGCGTAGGCACACCCGCGAAATCAGTGAGTTCGGTGGACTCGCCAGGGTGATGCCGATCTACGCAGCCTTCCTTCTCGTTGTAGCCTTCTCCTCGGCCGGCCTGCCCGGCCTGAACGGGTTTGTGGGTGAGTTCCTCATCCTCATCGCCGCATTCCAGGTAAGCCCCTGGATGGCGATACCGGCGATACCGGGCATCATCATCGCGGCTCTCTATCTCCTGCGGATGGTTCGTGGAATCCTCTGGGGCCCGCTCGACAAGGAGGAGAACAAGGTTCTGAAAGACCTTAACCTGCGTGAGATCGTCACCATGGTTCCCCTGCTTTTTTTCATCGTGTTCATCGGGGTGTTCCCAAAACCGTTTCTGCGCCCCCTTGAGCCGGTCGCGGCAAAGATTGAAAAGCGCATGAGTTCCGTGCGCCAGCCCGTCAGATATGTCATCGAGACACCGACAACCGTGGAGAGTGAGGAACAGGAGATACAGCTGAAAGCTGAAGAGCCTGCCTCAGATACCGAACCCACGGAATCGGATGAACTGCACTCAGCGGAAATGGTGAAGTGATGTTCGAGGGCCTCTACTCCTGGTCAGCCGTTGCCCCTGCCCTGGTGGTTCTCGCGACCGCACTGGTCGTGATGATGACGGATCTCTTCGTCGAACCGGGGAACAGGATCGTCCCCTGGCTCACCATTGCCGGGCTGTTCGCCGGCCTGGTCGTATCGATCAGCATGTGGGGAACCGAAGAGGTCGCGTTCAGCGGGGCCTGGAAGATCGGGGCTTTCTCGATCTACTTCTACTGCATCTTCATCGTCGCCGCGATCATCACCATCTTCTTCTCGATGTCGCATGAGGAGAGACGCGGCCGTTTCCCGGGTGAGTACTGGAGCCTGATACCGTTCAGTGTTGTCGGGATGATGGTGATGGCCTCTGCAGCCGACCTCATCACCCTGATCATCGGCCTCGAGACCATGAGCCTCTGCGCTTACGTCATGGTCGGCCTCAACCGGGGAGACAAGAGGAGTTCCGAAGGCGCCCTGAAATACTTCCTGCTTGGTGCCTTCGCCTCCGCCTTCCTGCTCTACGGCACCGCCTTCATCTACGGCTCGGTGATCACCACACGGTTCGCCGAGATCACCGTCTTCGTCAGCGCACACAGCAACGCCATCCCCTTCAACCTCCAGGTCGGAGCCATACTTCTTCTGGTGGGTCTGGGATTCAAGGTGGCCGCGGTACCCTTCCACATGTGGGCGCCCGACGCTTACCAGGCTGCTCCAACACCGGTGACCGGCTTCATGGCCACCGCGATCAAGGCGGCCGGGTTTGCTGCCATCGTGAAGATCTTCGGACTCATGCTGGCCACATCAGCATTGGTCCTGCAGGACCTGATCTGGTGGCTGGCACTACTCTCCATGATCGTCGGCAACTTCGCGGCGGTCATGCAAATGAACCTCAAGCGCATGCTCGCTTATTCTAGCATCGCTCATGTGGGATATCTGCTCACGGCGATCGTGGGCAGTGACCCCGGTGTCTCTCTCCAGGGCGGCACCGGCGTGCTCTTCTACCTCGTCTCCTACGCACTGATGACTCTCGGTGCGTTCGGTGTGCTGATCATCATCGGTGGTGGTGAGGACCGCAGAGAAACACTGGTCGATATGACCGGCCTTGCGAGCAAGAGCCCCGGTCTCGCGCTCGCCATGACCATCTTCATGGTCAGTATGTCGGGAATACCGCCAACGATCGGTTTCTTCGGAAAGTTCTATGTGTTCGGAGCCGCGGTACAGTCGGGATACACCGGACTGGCTGTGATAGGTATCCTCACCAGCGTGGTAGGCGTCTTCTACTATCTGCGGGTCGTGGTCAACATGTACATGAAACCGGCTGAGAAATCGTTCGTGCCCTGGCGGCGTTCCCGGATCAGCGATATCACCCTTGGCGTGCTCGCGGCGGCAGTACTCTACATCGGCATCTTCCCGCAGAGTCTGCTCGATCTTGCCCGGAGCGCCTTCAAGAGCCTTTTCTAGTGTCCATCCGAAAGCACCGGAAAGACACGAACGTAGTTCCCTTCTAGATCATGCAGGCTGTCGTCTTCAACGATCACGGGGGACCTGACGTTCTCGAAGTGGTCGACCTGCCTGTTCCTGTTCCCGGTGCCAGTGAAGTCCGGATCCGCGTGGAAGCAGTCGCGCTCAACCACCTCGACATCTGGGTGCGCCAGGGTCTGCCCGGCCCGCCTATCCCCCTGCCTCACCTGCTCGGCAGTGAGATGGCCGGCACCATCCTCGAAGTCGGATCGGGCGCCGCTGGAACAGGCCTGACCGGCCCGGGGGGTGAGCCTGCCCTCAGGGGTCTCTACGGTGATCCGATCCATGTGGGTCAGCGCGTAGTGCTCGCACCCATGACCTCCTGCCGGAAATGCGAATACTGCCTGAAGGACCTCGACAGCCTCTGTGTCGAGGGTTACCAGATCTTCGGCTACCAGCGTCAGGGAGGATATGCCGAGGAAGTGGCGATGCCGGCAGATGTCTGTATCCCTCTCGGGCCCGACGACGATCCGATTCTGTGGGCGGCGATCCCTCTCACCTTCATGACCGCGTGGCGGATGCTCCACACCCAGGCACATCTTCAGCCGGGCGAATCGGTGCTCGTGCACGCAGCCGGATCCGGGGTCGGCACTGCGGCGATCCAGATCGCGAAACAGGCCGGGGCAACCGTCTACACCACCGCCTCCACTCCTGAGAAGCGAAAGAAAGGTCTCGAACTGGGAGCTGACGCGGCGTTCGACTATTCAGACCCCGGTTTCGCCGAGAGCATCAATGAACTCACCGGCGGCAGAGGCGTTGACGTGATCTTCGAGCACGTGGGCTCAGAGGTATGGGAACAAAATCTCAAGATCCTGGCGCGGGGCGGGCGGTTGGTGACGTGCGGGGCGACTACCGGCGGCAAGGTCACCTTCGACCTCCGCTACCTCTTCGTCAAACAGGTGCACCTGATCGGTTCCTACATGGGCAGTCGGGGTGAGCTGCTCAAGGTCGTCGAGGGTGTTAGAAGTGGTGAACTGAGGCCAGTGGTGGACCGGGTATTCCCTTTGAGCGAAGCTGCTGATGCCCATCGCTATCTGGCAGATCGCTCGCAATTCGGCAAGGTCGTGCTCAAGCCCTGAAGCAGCGTTGTCCCCCCGAATTAATCCATCCGACCAATAACATCACTCTCCCTTTTATAGTGTGACTGTAATCAGCCTGTCTGTATTTCAGATCCGGCAATCACTCCCGTTTGAGGGTGGCAAGGTCTTCAGGGTTCAACCGGTAACGGATGATGTTGCCTTCGTGCAGGCCATAGAACTCATCCCTGATATAGTAGACGACCTGCTCACGATCCGTTTCAGGGATACCGGCTTCAACGGCCATGATCATGATGTACTCAGGACGGAACGCTTTCCACTCCAGCACACTGCGGCGCACGGCTTTGCGAACGAAATCACGGTACACCAGAGCGGCCTTCTCGGGTGTGTCAACCTCGGCGCGCAGCACCCTGTAATTCTCAGCTGAGGTCAAATAGGCGTCGATGTACACATTGCGAAGCAGTGAAACGTTGTTCAACTCGTAGATACCGATAAGGCCGTCGATATAGTCGCCTTCGTCCATCGTGAGAAACGACATGGGGGCGAGGTCGGCCTTCAGGAGCGGGATGTTGGAAGCGATACGTGAAGTCCGCTTGTTGATATCATCGAAAGCCTGCAGATACGGGACCTGGACAAGAAGAAAGAATGACTGCTCGAACGGGTCCGAGATTGCTGCTGCTTTCTGAATCAGGATGTCGAATTCCTCCTCGATCGCAAACTGCTCGCCGAGTGGCCTGTAGCTTGAATGCGTAATGCCGACAGGCATGCGACGCAGCCGTCCCGCCATGGCGGGATCGGTAAGAAGACCGTCGGCAAGTAAAGCGTGAAGGTTGAATATGTCCGGCCGGCTGATCGTTATATCGGTGACGTTATCGACAGCGTACTGAATCGCTTCCTTGTGATTGAGGATCATCACCGCTTCCTTGCGGTCCTTGCCAGCTGCCTCTTCCCCGAACCGGATCAGCCGTTCAGTTTCAAGGATACTGTAAGTATTCCCTTCCAGGTGTGATGATGCCCAGGACAGGTCCACCAGGAGTCTTTCCAGGATGCGACGCGCATAGGTTCCCGCTGGAAGGGACGGTGTTATGGGCCGGCCGGCTTCATGCAGGTGCTGTCGATCTGCCTCACCCAGGTAGAAGCTCTTGTCAGGTACATAGTGGTCCAGGAATTCCCTGTTGTAATTCGTCGGCTTTCGACGGTTATAGGGTATCTGCAGATGGGCGCGGACAACTGCGGCGCCTGCCAGGCTGTAGCCGGTAGCACGGGCCTTGCCTGTCACTTCAAGCCGGCCTTCATCAACAAGCCTCTTGAGGGCACGCCAGACTGTCGGTCCGCTTACATCCGGTGCTACATGGTGTCGGATATCCTCCCGGCCTGCGGCAGGATGGTCGGCAAGGTAGTCGAGGATATCGTGGTCAGTGAGCGGCATGAAACGATCCAGTCTTTCGATGATACGATTATCTGCTTATATACGAGGTAGTTACCATTTAGTCAAGGTATCGTTTCATTACTATTGAAACGATACTGCGGGTAATTGATGCACCCCTTCGGTGGGTTCGATTCTCTTCAATCTTTTTCACAAGATAAAGTAGCGTCAAGGAGAACTTCAGATTAAGAGATGATCAGCGGCATGAGTCTTGCCGTGATCAGCAAAAGAAGAATCCCCAACACGATCAGCCCCAGGTGTCTGTCCCTGCGCGCTGCAGCCCTCATACCCACCCACAGTACGGTCACGATAGGCAGGGCCAGGAGCGCAACCACACCAGCAGTCATGATCAGACGGGCCGGTTCCCAGCCTGTCAGTGGATGGAGAAGCCCGAGCAGAAGGAGCAGGAGTACTCCGATAGTGCCGTATTGATAGACTCTCGCCAGACCATCAGTGAGCTGTGACTCAGATACTCTTGTGCCCGGCTGCCGACTCATGAGAACAGCCCCCAACCCATTCTGATCGCCACGATGACGAGCACGATAGCGAACGTTCTCTTGATACCAAGAGCATCGATCCTGACTGCTATCCTCGGACCGAGTCGTCCGCCGATGAGTACGCCGAGTGCCAGTGGCGCGGCGATACCGATCAGCAGTTCTCCCCGCTGGTAATACGCTACACACCCGGCAGCCGCGGTGAGTCCCATCATGAAGGTACTCGTAGAGGTCGACCGGTGGATGGGAGCGCCGAGCAACAGGTTCATCACCGGTACCTTCATCACCCCCCCACCCACTCCCAGTATCCCCGAGATGCCCCCCGCCACTCCCGATCCGGTGAGGGCAAGCGGTGTCGCGGCAATGCTGTCCGGATCGTCGGCGGCATCCCTGATCTTCCTGCCACGCCACATGGTAATGGCTGTATAGAACAGCAGCAGACTGAAGAGCGCGCTGATCACGTCGTCAGCCATGTATCCGGCCGCGATACTGCCGACGATTGCACCGGCCAGGGTCGTCAGCTCAAGGTGGAGTCCCACTCTTACCAGGGGAAGCTGACGCTTCATGTACCCGGCGCTGGAGGAGACCGACGTGGCCACTACTCCCACCAGACTCGCTGCCACGGCCACGTGCGGTGGCACTC
>JALGVQ010000226.1 GCA_025774615.1 bacterium | reverse complement strand
GAGGCCCGATATCGGTTATTCTCTCTGTAGCCATCGGTGTATCTCCCTGAATAAAAGTGTTCTTGATCAGATTCAGTGAACCCTCAACTCCGGAGTTCCTACTCCTCTTCCTCTTCCTCGTCATCTTCCTCGAAGTAATCCTCGTAGAAGACATACGGGTTCTCTCTCGGATGAGCGATCATACGCGCTGCATCAGCTCGCCGCATCGTTCCCGGTTCTTGCCATGTTCCCCCCAGAAGTCCCAGATACGCTCAATGAGGTCTTTCAACTCCTCATAGGGCGGTTCCAGTTTCATGAACGGTACCAGCACTGACGACAGAAGCGCTCCATCCACGATCGGTGCCTTCGCACCGAGCAGGATCGTGGCACCACGGTCCTTGCCTGGCTTGAGAGCCTTCGGCATGGCGTTGATGCAGTGCATGCACTTCACGCAGTTTGAGTCATCGATCGAGATCTCGCTACCGTCCCACTCGATACACTTCGTGGGGCAGTTTCCGCAGACATCACGCTCGATGTTCATGCCGTTCTCGGCGTAGATCCGGGCTTCTTCCTGATTCACCTGGATCTCGTCACGCCATGTGCCGATGAAGGACATATCCGCTCTGGCGATCGAGGCGACGCAGTCGTTCGGACAACCCGCGAACTTGAACTTGAACTTGTACGGGAACGCCGGTCGGTGCAGTTCGTCCTGGAAGTGCTGAGTAAGGTGATCGGTTATATGCAGAGTATCATAACACGCCCACTCGCACCGGGCCGGGCCGCAGCAACAGCTGGGTGTGCGCAGATCTGAACCGGAACCACCCAGGTCGAAACCTTTTTCGGTCAGCGCCGCAAAACACGGCTCCAGCTCATCGGTCTTCGTACCCAACAGGATGATGTCACCAGTGGACCCGTGCATGTTCGTGAGTCCCGATCCGTGCTTGTCCCAGATGTCGCAGATGGTCCGGAGCGCTTCCGATGTATAGAACCAGCCGCTCGGCATGTTGACACGCAGGGTGTGGAAGTGAGCGATCGCCGGATATTCTTCCTGCAGATCGTTGTACCGGCCGATAACGCCTCCGCCATATCCCATGACACCGACGATACCGCCGTGCTTCCAGTGACCTATCTTCTCTTCATATGACCGTTCGAGCAGATGGAGAAGCTGTTTGCACTCCTCCTTCTCTTCGGCCATTTCCTTGATCTGCGTGACGAAACTGGGCCAGGGTCCCTTTTCCAGTTCGTCCAGCATCGGTGTGGCTTTTTCTGCCATCGTCGACTCCCTTCAGCTATGGAATGATGGCATGTGTATCACTCTTTTTTTCGAAACAGTATCACATCACTTGCTGCCGTTCTCTCACAGTTACCACGATCTTGTACAACATGGTCAGTACCAGCAATCCGATGCCGTAGACACCGGCGGTGATCGCCAGCTCAGGCGCTGTGGGTGTGTACGCAACGACCTTTCCAAGAGGTGAGGGGACAAATCCTGTAACCACGATCCCCATTCCCTTCTCGATCCAGATCGAGGCGATCACTCCAACACAGAGGATTGCCAGGAACCGTTCATTCGCGCGGAATTTCGGTACTATCAGAAGGACCGCGCAGATGATAGCTATCGACATGCCGGTCCACATCCACGGCGCCAGCACGTTCTGTCCCTCAAGTCCCATGAACATGTATTCGAAGGCGTGCACGTGGTGTGGCATATCGCTGTACAGGGCGGTGAAGAACTCTACACCGGTAAAGAAGATGTTGATCACCATGGCATAGGCGACGATCAGAGCAAGCTTCTGTATCGCCTCCCTGCCGACATCGAATTTCTTGAGGCCTCGGAGGGTCAGAGAGATCAGGATCAGCAGGCTCGGACCGGAGGCGAAGGCCGAGGCAAGGAAACGGGGTGCCAGGATCGCCGTCATCCAGAACGGTCTGGCCTCGAGACCGGAATAGAGAAACGCTGTTACCGTATGGATACTCACCGCGACCGGTATCGAGAGCAGTATCAGCGGCTTGACCCAGCGTGGAGGCGGCCCCCCCTTGCGTTCTGCGTCGAAGGTCGTGGCTCCGATCACGAGATTCAGGACCAGATAGCCCATGAGCGCCAGGCTGTCCCAGAACATCATCGAATTCATTGTCGGGTGCAGGAGGACATTGGTGAACCGCTGCGGCTGTCCCAGATCCACCAGGATGAAGAGGGGGCACATCAGTACCGCTGAAATGGCCAGCCCTTCACCCAGAATGACCAGTTTGCCGAATGCCTTGTAATCATGCAGATAGTACGGCAGAACCACCATCACGGCAGATGCCGCGACCCCGACCAGGAAGGTGAACTGCGCGATATAGATCCCCCAACTTACATCCTGGCTCATTCCGGTGATCGTCAGTCCCTCGGTCAGCTGCCTGCTGAAGGAGATGGCCCCGATCAGGATCAGGGTGGACCAGACGCCGAGAAGGATCCAGTATCGCTTGCTCCCCCGAAATGCGGCTTCCAGCATACCGGCTACCTCGTTCTCTTCCAGATGAAGCTCATGTCGACATCAGATGATGTAATAGACATTCGGGCCTGTCCCGAGACTGTGTCTTCTGGTGATCGTGTGCGTGTCATGCAGGATCCGGTTGACCTCGGAATCGGGATCGGCCAGATCACCGAATGTCAGCGCCCCTTCACCTCCCGACACACCGTTCGCCGCTTCCACGCAGGCCGGTGGGAGTCCCTCCCGGATCCTCTCCACACAGAAATTGCACTTCTCGACCACTCCCCTCGACCGGGTCGGGTAATCAGACGGGTATTCCCCGTTCACGTCCTTCGCGATGAATTCCTGTGGATTCCGCCAGTTGAAGCTGCGGGAACCGTAGGGACATGCGGCCATGCAGTACCGGCATCCGATACACCGGTGCATGTCCATCATCACGACACCGTCAGATTCTCTCTTCCATGTTGCCTGGGTCGGGCACACCCTCACGCACGGCGGCTTGTCGCAGTGGTTGCAGAGGACCAGCACCGGCGCTTCCAATACGGCATGAGGGGTATGATCGTGGACCTGGTCTTCAAATACATGCTCGTACTTCTCAGTCCATATCCACTCGATCTCTTCATCGGGATCGGGGATGTCGGGAATGTTGTGTGCCCGGTTGCACGCTTCGACGCAGGCGGCCCTGACCTCATCACGCTTGCACTTCTCGATATCAACGACCATTGCCCACTGATTTGTGGGATCCCCCTCCGTGTGCGTTCCCTCTTCGGAGAAGCTGCAGCCAGTACCGAGCACCGGCAGTCCGTACCCCAACCCGAGCGCGGCGGCACCGGCATCCCTGAAGAATCTGCGTCGGCTCCTCTCCATCGGTCAGTTCCCTTCCGGGGTGACGTGGCAATTCCAGCAGGACAGCGTGACATTCGAGTAATCATGGCATCGTGCGCAGAACTCGTCTTTTCGCCCATGGCAGCTGATGCAGGTACCCGTCAGGCTGATCTTGATGATCTCACCCGATTGCGAGGTATACTCCCGAATGCCTTCCCGAACGGCTGTGTCGCGCCATTCATTCAGCAGAACCATGTGGTTCGCGGTCATGTATTCCGTTTCTTCAATGCACTCGGAGGCATCGGATGGCAGATAGAGCTCGGGCTGGGTCGTGTCACCTGAAGCGACCATTCCGTGCAGGAAGGGGTACAGCACCACGATCAGGAGTACCGCTATCCCGATATAGATGAATTTGCGGTCACTCATCGTCCTGACCCCCTTCCCCTTCACCGGTATCATCCCCGGCACCATCCCCGGTCTTTTCCCCTGCCTTGTCTCCCTGTTCCAACCAGTGGAGCGGCTCCAGTCTGAGGTCGAGCGTACGGTTCTCTTCGTTCGATAGGACCAGGGCGTTGACGACCATTTCGGTGATACCGGTTACACTCACGCCTTTCGCCCAGTAATCGCAGACCGTGACGAGGGTGGCGCGGTCGATTGCGCACATGGCAGCCAGGAAGTTGACATCGTGCTCTTTCTGAACGTGCCTGACGGCGTTGCCCCGCGGGAGACCGCCACGCAGACGCATCTCCATGTTCTCGTCGGTTCCCAGTCCAGCCCCGCCACCGCAGCAGAATGTCTGCTCCCGGATCGTATTCTCCGGCATCTCGAAAAAGTTGTTGCAGACATTGTTGATCACGTACCGGGGCTCCTCCAGGATGCCCATCGCCCTGGCCGGATTGCATGAGTCGTGCAGTGTGACCCTGATGTGGTCGTTCCGTGAAGGATCGAGCTTCAGTTTGTTGTTCCGGATCAGGTCGGCAGTGAACTCCATCAGGTGCACCATCTTCGTCGATCTGGCGTTCTCGAAGACGGTCCCGGTGATCGGGGACTTCGGCACTTCCAGGAAGTCGGGCGGTCCGTTCAGCGTGTCCATGTACTGATGG
>JALGVQ010000225.1 GCA_025774615.1 bacterium | reverse complement strand
GCCGGCTCGGTGCTGATCCTGGCAGTGACCCTGCTGGGTACAGCGCCTGGTGCCATGGCACAGAAGGTGCCCATTTCATTCGATGATTACCACGGGTATACCGGAACGGTAGACTATCTGCAGGATGTCGCCCGGGCATACCCGAATATCACCGAACTCATCGAGATCGGTGAAAGCACCATGGGGCGGACGATGTATGTCCTGGTGATCTCGAACATGAGAACCATGAAATCGTACCACGGGAAGCCGGGTCAATGGATGGACGGTGGTACGCATGGCAACGAATACACCGGTACCGAAGTGTGTCTCTATATCATCGACAAACTCGTTACCGGATATGGTTCAGATGCCGCGATCAAGACGCTGATCGATGAGTGCGTCTTCTACGTCTGTCCGATCGTCAACCCTGACGGTGTCTACAACAGCGTCGAGGGGGGGAACTCCCAGCGTCAGAACTCGATGATGAACGATGACGACAATGACGGCCGGATCAACGAGGATGGACCGGATGACCTGAACGACGACGGCCACATCACCTCGTTCCGCTACAAGGACCCTGAAGGGGGATATGTGATCGATGACGTCGATCCCCGTGTCATGGTCCGCCTTGCTAGGGGCGCCGAGACCATAAAGGATCGTTACTCGGTTGTCCGTGAGGACCGCGACAACGACGGTGACGGCCGCAGAGGTGAGGATTCCGAGCGGGGTATCGACGTGAACCGGAACTATCCGGAAGGGTGGTACGGCGACGATAACGAGAAGGCAGGCAGTGGCTACTACGCCGCCTCCGCTCCCGAATCGCGCGCGATCCTCGAGTTCTTCACCAACAACACAAATATCCTGCTGGTGCAGTCGTTTCATACTTCCGGTGGATTCACCTACCGTCCCTTCGCCCGCTGGTCGGACAGCCAGATCGATCCGAAGGACCTGGCGATCTTCGACAAGGTGATGGGGAAGAAGTACTGCGAACTGCTCGGTGCCGATTATCCGGCCGAATGGGATGTAGAGCCCGTGCCCGAGGTAACGGCCCCGCAGGGAATGCGGATGCGGACCAGTGGAGCACCCCAGGGTGGAGCTCGACCACAGCGTCAGGCTCCGGCCGGTCAGCAGACCGCACGTGCCTCCGGTGGTGGTGGCGCTCGCGGGTACGATCTGCCGCGTGAGTGGACCCACCCCTACAACGACAACGCCGACCGTCCCTACGGTTACGGTATCTTCATCGACTGGGCCTACGCGCAGTACGGCTCCTACTCGATGACCACCGAGCTGTGGAACCGGTCGAAAGACTTCCCCGGGATGCCCGAGTTCACCGGTGATGACGCCCAGGTCCAGCAGGACCGCTGGATGGTCAATTACCAGGATGAGCACAACGGCGGCGATTTCTTCGTGCCGTGGCAGCGGTACCGCCACCCCGATCTGGGTGATGGCGAGATCGGCGGGTGGATCGCGCAGTACAACTCCCGGAACAACGCCTTTCCCGGTGAAGCACTGCTCCACGTCTGTGACGTCCACTGGGAGTTCGAGCTCTTCAAGGCCGGACTGCTGCCCCGCGTGGTGATCACCGACGCCACGGCGGAAGTACTCTATGAGACCAGCAGTGCCACCGAGGCGACCGTCACCTATCAGGGTGACACCGCCACCATCAACCGCGGTCAGCGAATGGGCAGTTTCAAGGTCGTGCTGGTAACAGCGACGATCGAGAACACCGGACAGCTGGCGACCCATGTCGCCCGTGGTGCCCGGCTGGCAGGTAACCGCAACGACGCGGTCTGGCTGGTCGGAGACCGGGACAGGGTGACTTTTCTGCAGGGAACGGCTCACCAGTCGATCGGTGTCCTTGAGGGAGTAATGCCGATCCCCGGGATCCAGAGTTCAGCTCCCGCCGCCGGCGGAGCAGGACAGCGGCAGATGATGATGAACCTGCCGCCGAACATCCCACCCCAGATGATGCAGCAGTTCCTGGCTCAGATGGGTGGTCCCCAGCCTGAAGCACAGGCGGGTAATACCCGTGAAGTGAAGTGGCTGATAGCGATCGAGGGCAACTCGCCGCTGAAGGTGATCGTCACCTCGCAGCGCGGCGGTACCCAGGTCAAAGAAATCACACTCCGATGAACCGGGAGAGAACCATGAAAACGAGAATGAACTGGAAGAGTGTGCCGGTTTTGATTCTCGCTGCCGTACTCATGGCAGCCTGGTCATACCCGGTACTTGCACAGTCGAAGAGACAGGACAGGCCCGGTGGGTATCACGGTGAACTGGACTTCCCCATCAGCTGGAAGCGGTACTACGGCTATGAGGAGTGGACGAAGATCATGCATGATCTTCAGACCCAGTACTCTCAACTGTGTGACATCGAGAGCATCGGCAAGAGCCGGATGGGGCGGGACCAGTTCCTGCTCACCATCACGGCGAAGGAGACCGGTGCGCATGACACCAAATCAGCGATGTGGGTGGACGGAGCGGTACACGGCAACGAGGTGAACGGGATCACCTGTTCCCTCTATCTGGCGTGGTATCTGCTCACCAGATACGACTACGACCCCTACATCTATAACATGCTGAATAACACCACCTTCTACATCCTCCCCGGCCTCAATGTGGACGCCAATGAATCCTATGTCATGTGGCCGAACACTGAGAACGATCCCCGGGAACCGTACCGTCCGGAGGACAACGACGGTGACGGTCTTTACGATGAGGATCAGAACGAGGACGTGGACGGCGACGGCGAACTCTCATCGATGTACATCGAGGATCCGACCGGCGATCTCAAGCTCTCCGACGACGGTCGGCGGTTCGTCCCCATTGCCTCTGAGAACGAGAACGTTCTGCGTTTCCGTTCCCTCGGCAGGGAAGGGTTCGACAACGACGGTGACGGCCGGATCAACGAAGATGACATCGGCGGTCCCGACCCGAACCGGAACTACCCCTACGGGTGGAACCTCGGAGCGGGCTGGCCCTACCCGATGTCGGAGAACGAGACCCACAACGCCTGGGAGTTCCAGCGCACCCACGAGAACATCTTCGCTGCCTTCCACTACCACAACACCGGGCGGTTGATCATGACCTCGGTGCCGTGGGAGGTCGAGGGTGCGGCAGCCAGCGGGCAGAGCCAGCGGACCGGTCCATACGGTATGGGACGCGGACAGGCAGCCCTGACTCCTGAGCAGCGGCTGGCCCAGATGCGCGAGACGAACCAGTATGCGCAGCTCTTCGACCGGAACGTCGCGCCGGAATACCGTCACGACCTGGCTGTTCAACAGCAGATAGCCACCATGGGCGCCCGGATCATGAAGAACTACCGGCCGACCCAGGCCGGTCCTCCGGGATCGGGTCAGGCCCAGTCGAACTCGTACATGTCGGCCGGGCAGTACGCCTATCTGATCGAGCTGTGGGGCTCCCATTCCGATGGTGACATGAACGGTGATGGCCGGGTGGATCAGGATGAGCGGATGCTCTGGCTCGATATCGAACTCACCGGTGAAGGATGGGTCATACCGCACAAGTTCGACCATCCCGATCTGGGTGAGATCTGGATAGGCGGAACGATGCGCAAGCACATCGGCCGTACGCCGCCGGCTCGTTACATCGAGTCGGAGGCATTCCGGAACTCGCAGTTCGTGCTCTACTGCGCCAGTCAATTCCCGAAGGTCGAGATGGAGGACATCAAGGTGACCCCGTCCACGGGTGACCTGTTCTGGGTAGACGTCACGGTGAAGAACGACCGCGTGTATCCGACTATCTCCGATCGGGACCTGGAGCGTGGATGGGTCGAGCAGGACAAGCTCACCTTCTCATCCTCCGGCAGTATCACCCGGGTGGATATCCCCGAGGGATCGACGATCATCGACCCCAACGATCGACGCACCCGCGGCAATGTTGTGGGGACTGAAGATCCGGAGTTCCGGCTGCAGGGACAGAGCAGCCAGACGTTCCGCTATCTGGTGGAGATGTCCGGCAACAGCGGCTGGGTCGAGTTCACCATCACCTCGCAGCAGGGAGGTACGGCCACGAAGCGGCTGAACATCCGCTCCGGTGACTGAAGGCGACTGAAGTAGAAGTCAGTATCGGTCAGACAGGAAGTAGAGAGCATACAGACTGCTTCCCTTCGAGGGGGCGCCGGCTCGACCGGCGCCCCCTTTTTTCTGAGAGATTATACCGACCCTCATTTTTTCCAGCACATTCTGTTGACATGTGATAATAATCACATTTATTGATATTTAACTTTAGGAGTTGCAGATATATGAATATGCAAAACAATAAACCACCAGATGTTTTCTCCCTGCAGGCCAGATTCTGCGGGATCTTTTCCAATGCGGCACGCCTGAGGATCCTCAACCTCCTTGGGAAGAGAGAACTCTGCGTCGGCGACATAGCGAACGAACTCGGAATGTCGATGTCTGCTGTCTCCCAGCACCTGGCGATCATGAAGGACCG
>JALGVQ010000044.1 GCA_025774615.1 bacterium | reverse complement strand
ACCGTGGACCATCGGTGTGAACCAGGTTCACCTCCAACTCTTCCAGGGTACTCCTGATATTCCGGATCGCCCCGGCGATCCTGTCGATCCTGAGACTTCGCAGAGGTGGGAGGGCGATGATCCTGGTCTCAACGCCCTGCTGTTCAAGTGAAGTGAGCAGGGCCCCTTCTTCCGGCGCGACTACAACCGGTGAGACCCCTTTTCCCATCATCCCCTGTATCAGCAGATCCAGACTGCGTTGCCCTCCACCGCGATAGTCGCCAAAACTCGAAAAATAAAGGACTTTCAGGCCGTTACCCACTCAGCACCTCTTCGTAGACGGCCAGGAGTTCCCGGCAGGTCTGCTCAACTGTGAAGTGTTCTTCCACCCGCCTGCGTCCAGCCGCGGCCAGTCGCTCGGCTTCCTCCCGATCCGAAATGAGTCTGATAACAGCACCCGCCAGTGCTCTGGAATCTCCCGGGGGGACCAGCACTCCGGTCACACCGTGTTCGATGACCTCGCTGATGCCGCCACAATCTGAAGCAACGACCGGGAGTCCCGATGCCATGGCCTCCAGTGAGGCGATCCCGAGCCCTTCTCTCTCTATAGAGGGAAACACGAACAATCCCGCGCTGCTGAGGCAGCCCTGGACATCATCAACGATTCCTTCCAGTCGCACGTGATCCTGTAAGTCGAGTTCCTCGATCCTCTCCTCGATCCGGGATCTCTCTGAGCCGTCTCCAATAAAGGTCAGAAACGCATCCGAACACTGCTGGAGAACGAGCCCCATCGCCTCGAGCAGGACCATGTGTCCTTTGTGGGGGGCGAGCGACCCTACGCTGATGATGCGGCGGCGATCCGACATCTCAGTAACCGGAAACCGGTCGATCTCTATCCCGTTTTGGACAACACGTATCTTTTCTCTGGAGACGATACCAGCGTTCGTCAGCGAATCAGCTGTTGCGTGCGAGACGCAGAGAACACGAGCTGCTTTACTGCCTGCGCCCTTCTCAGCCAGGACCTGCCGCCGGAACACACCACCGGTCCAGAGGGTGTGGTGCTGGATAATGAGGGGAGGAAAACCGGGCAGCATGCTGGCAAACCCGGTAAAAATGTTGGCAAACGAACCATGGGCATGGACCAGGTCCACATCCAGTTTCCTGATCAATCTTGAGGTCCGGATCACATACCCTGGATTCCAGTAACTCTGCATTCCTGCCAGGTGGACCGTGAACCCGTTTTGTTTCAATTTCTCGGCTACTACTCCTCCCTGCCAGAGACATAACACCTCGACATTGTGACCGGAATCACGCAGTCGCGGGAGGAGATCCTCCAGCAGACGTTCGATCCCACCTACACCGAGGTCTTCTATGACGTGCAGCAGTCTCATGTCAGATTCGGTCTCCTGACAGGTAAGAGTTTCAGCCTCAACGGGTCATGGATGCTCCGTCGAACTTTACCATGATCCAGCAGTATGCATACTAGCAACTTTGTCATGCCATTATCATGTCAGTATTAATGGGTATCATCCTCTGAGGATTCATCGACTTCGGCGGATGAGCATTCGAGTGCTCCGGAGAACCTGCATCATGAGGCGATCGCTTCCAGTCTGTACAGTTGCGCTGATCCTGGGCGTCGTTCTATCCGCCTGTGCGGGTGGATCGGATCTGACGACCTACCTCCCTTCCGATCAGGGATCGGAATCGGCGATCATACTTCCATCTGATCTTGAGGCCGGGCAAACATGGCAGAGAGCCCCGCATCCTGAGAGCAACGCGGTTTTCCGTACCGTCGAGGGTGCGTTTTACTACCGCCTCAATCCTGATGATGATATCGAACTGACTCTCTCCCTCGAGAATGGTCCAATAACCTATCCGGTCCGCGTCGGATCGGGTGGCGAAGTACGACTCCCAACCCACATCTCCAGCGCTCCGATCATGATCGGCGGTCTGACCGTTCCTGAAGCAGAAGAGCATCTGGCAGACATCCTCTCATCCACTCTCAGACGTCCACAGCCCACTTTAAGGATCCTTACCTATCGGGGAGCGCATATCACCCTCATGGGAGAGGTTGCATCGCGGGGGGGGGGCGGCGGCAGTTCAGGCGAAGGGCGCTATGCGCTCGAACGTCGCACTACTCTGCTCGACTTCATCCTGACCAATGCGGCGTTCGGCGAGAACGCTGATCGATCCGCCATCATGATCACTGACATCTCTGGCAGGTCGGGTATGTTCGACCTTACTGCAACGATCTATAACGCTGATGAGAGTCAGAATCCCGTCCTTGATCGTGGAGATGTCGTTCTCGTGCCCTCGACTACGGTCACCCAACACAGGATCTTCGTCCTGGGCGAAGTCACTCAGCAGAGTATGCTCCAGCCACGACCCGGTATGACGGTGCTGGACGCCATCTCCGAGGCCGGAGGGCCGACGGCGAGGGCGCAGACGAGATGGGTCACCCTCGTACGCGGGCGGGGGATGGACGCGGTCCTCTACAAGGTCCCCTATCGTGATATCCTGAAAAAGGGAGATATGCTTGCCAATATGCGACTCGAACCGGGCGATATCCTTCATGTCGGACGGAGCGCCTACGACTCGACGATCTCGTTCTTCAGGGATACGTGGTCGATCCTGCAGACGGCTGTCATTGCCACCATTCTCATCGATTCGGTCAAGAAATAATCCATGGCTCGCTACGAACTGAACCTGCGCGATTATTTCCGCATCCTCCGCCGCCACGTCATTGTGATCGTAGCGATCTCAATCGGACTGGGCGGCCTCTCATTTGTGATGTCGATGGATACGGATGCTACCTGGGAGGCCACCGCAACGGTCAGGATTACTGAGGCCAGCGATCTCACCGGATTAATGCTGGAGACATTCTCCTGGAGTTCCGAAGATAATATCGCAACCCAGACCATGCTCATCTCCAGCCAGCCGGTGCTTCTTGAGACGGCCAAGCTGATGGATGATACCATTCCGGAAGATCTGGTATTCGAGAACGCCCATAATGATTCGATCTGGTGGGGCGCTATCACCAACCTGGAAAATCGTATCAGTGCGGAGCAGGTAGGATATTCCGGCCTTATTGATATCACGGCGAGAGGGGCAACAAAAGAGGAAGCTATGCAACTGGCTACCTTTGCAGCCAGGGGGTTCAAGAACTACAGCAGAACCAAAGCAACCGAGCAGAATGATCGCGCTGAATCAGAAATTTTAAGATCCCTGGGACAAATCAACGGCAACCTCGATTCTCTTCAGACACAACTCAAGGAATTCCGACAGAGCAATCTACCTTACTCCCTCTCTGATGCTGCCGCTCTCCTCCCCCTCATTGAACGCAGGACTATCCTTTCCGACCGGCTCGCTACTCTCAACATAATGAAACTCAGCTTGATGGAGGGTAATGAGGGATTCACATCTGCCGGGATCTCAACCGATCCAACATTCCTCTCCCAGTACATCGAGAATGACTCCCAACTCTCTTCCCTGCTGTCCGATCGAAACCGGCTCCTGCTCACCTACACCAAGGACGCTGAGCCGATTCGCATCCTTGATGAGAGGATCGATATCGTACGCGGAGAACTCCTCGAGTCGGTCGAGCAGGATATCACCCAGATAGAAATCAGGCTTGAGGAATACAACACCCGATTACTTGAGTTTCCTGGCGAAGAAGTAGAGCTGGCTACCCTTCAGAGAAAGGTGGACCTGAATACCCAGTTAGTCACACAGCTGGAAACGAGTCTGCAGGAAGTTCAGATCAGAACCGCAGGCACTGTCGATGAGGTCTCCATTGTAGGTTACCCCACTACGGCTGCATCGGATCTGGGCGGTGGACAAGGTCTGAAGACCGTTATCGGTCTGTTGCTGGGATTCATGCTCGGTATTGTCATCGCCTTCGTCATCGAGACGATGGACACCTCTATCGGCACCATCGAAGATGTGGAGGAATACATTGAAGTACCGGTCCTTGCGGTGATTCCTCATCTTCCGGTCGAGAGGATGAGCGAGCAGCTCGTGGAGCAGAACCCTGAGCTTGAAGGTCATCCCCACCTCACGATGTTTGCGCGACTCATTACTCAGTACGATCCCAAGTCACCTGCCGCTGAGGCCTACAGAACCCTCCGGACAAACCTTCAATTTGCAATTGGCGGCACCGGAGAATCGATCGAAACCAAAAATACCTTTGTAATTACTTCATCGAGTCTGCAGGAGGGCAAGTCTACTACGATGGCGAACCTGGCCATCACAGTCGCCCAGGCCGGTAATCGTGTTCTTCTCATGGGATGCAACATGCGCCGCCCCACTGTTTACAAGTCATTCGGTCTCTCTCTTGAGAGCGGTATGACCGACATTCTGACCGGTCAGAAGGAGTGGCGCGACTGTGTCAAGGGAATCACCGACATGATGGTGGGACCGCTCAGCCTGCAGAACATCATGCAGATGCCCGGACTGGATAATCTGAGCATCGTCACGGCCGGTGGTATCCCCCCTAACCCATCAGAGCTCCTGAGCTCGCCCCGTTTCGCCCAGATGATCGAGGAGGCGAGTGAAGAATACGACATGGTCCTGGTTGACTGTCCACCGATCCTGCCGGTCACCGACGCGGCGATCGTTGGTCGCCAGGTCGATTGGGCAGTTCTGATTTATCAGGTCGGAAAAGTTCCCCGAAACGCCCTGCGTCGAGCAAAATTCCATCTCTCAAACGTTGGTGCTCATGTACTCGGTCTGGCGATGAACGACGTGAAGGCAGAGATCGGCGGCTATTCTCCTTACAGCCAGTACATGACCAAGTACTACGGTGAGGAAACGAAAGAGAAGAAGACGCTTCTCGGCATGGTGAAGAGTCTCTTCAAAAAGGAAGAGCAGGACTACGTAGAAAAACGGGAACGTGACAGGTCGGAGTCGTACAGAATCAGCGGAACGAAAGATGAAACGTCTTGGGTTAAAATTGATTATTTTGACAAGAATGATAATGAAACGTCCAAAGAGGGGGAAGAACACTCGGGAGACGTGATCAGAGATATTAGTTCTGATAAGCCGGAAATCGAGGTAAGCGAGGAAGATGGGGAGGAATCCTGGTTCAGAAAGATTCCACTATGGGCCTGGATAGCTCTTGCTGCTGCAGTAATATTTCTTGTTGTATCCATGCTTCTTGGGTCTTGTTCCGAATCAACGGTACAGGCAATCGAAGATGTACCCACCTCAATTCCGATGGCACCGTCCACATCTCTGCCTATCAGTGAACCATCAACCTTCGAACCAGCAGTCATGGAGAAACCAACCTGGAGCGTGCACGTCGGCTCTTTCAGGAACCTCGAAGATGCCGAATCGCTCAGGGCCGCGCTGACACAACTGCACATTACCGAAACTGAACAAATCTGGCTGCGTACCGAAGAAGTACCGGGATTGGGTGATTGGTACCGTGTCTTTGTCGGCCTGCATAAAGATAAAGAGGCATGTGAGCGAGACGCGAAGATTATACGCGAAACAGGGCAGGTTTTCATGGCGCGTGTGCGCCATGTGATCCCTCCCACCCCTTAAAGCAGATATGCCAACGCTTTCCTCGTCCGATCGCGTAGTCGGTGTCGGTCTGGCACTGTTCGTAGGTATCCTCTGTATTGTATCCGCTCAGGCAATAGCCAATACCGGAAATATAACTGGTCTTGCTATAACCCTTGGTTTGCTGATCCTGCTCATCTGCTTTCTTTGGCCCGAGGTGGGGATTTACATCCTTATCTTCTCAATGCTGCTCGGCCCCGAGATTATCGCGAGCAACCTTACTGGCGGTGGCGCAACAACCGAGCGTGGAGTCACTCTGCGCCTGGATGATTTTCTTCTTCTGATTATTGCCTTCGCGTGGTTTGCCAGGGGAGCAGTGTATCAGGAACTTGGCCTCTTCCTCAGCACTCCCCTCAATAGACCTATCATGGCGTATATTCTGATCGCCATAGTGAGTACTACCATCGGAATGCTTTTCGACCGAGTGAGTCCGATCACGGGATTTTTTTATGTGTTAAAGTATGTTGAGTATGTTTTCGTTTATTTTGCGGTGGTTAACTTCATCCATGACAAAGCCCAAGCCCGAAGATTGATTCGGGTTCTCTTTATCACAGGAATACTTGTTGCAATATATGCAGGCATCCAGATACCTCTCGGTGTGAGGGTCACAGCTCCATTCGAAGGGGAATCAGGAGAGCCGAATACCCTTGGCGGCTACCTGGTACTGTTAATAGCACTGTATGCTGGGTTATTGGTTTCTTCGGATAGCCTCAGGAAGGGAATCCGCTATGCTGTCGGCATCACCATTCTTGGTATCCCTTTCCTATTTACACTGTCGAGAGCCTCGTATCTCGGGATATTCGCAGTTGCTATTGTCATTGTGATGCTCAGTCGCCAGAAAATCATCGCTGGTTTCTCAGCCGTCACATTCGTTCTTGCACTCATTCTCCTCGCACCATCATCGGTTACTGAGCGGATTGAATATACATTCGGTGGGCAACGGATATCTACGGGCCAGGTTGAACTCGGTAATATACGACTCGATACATCTACCTCTGCCCGGCTCAAGTCGTATGAGGATATTCTCTCCGATTTTCCGAAGCATCCTTTGATAGGATATGGTGTTACAGGCTATGGATTTATCGATGGCCAGTACCCCCGGGTGCTGATCGAGACGGGACTGCTCGGTCTGGCAACGTTTCTCTGGCTCATCTATTCCCTATTCATTCAGGGATGGTCCGCGCTCAAGTCGGCGGCTGATAAATGGGAGCAGGGTATTTGCATCGGATTCCTTGCCGGACTCGCCGGATTGGCATTTCACGCGTTGGGATCAAACACCTTCATCATTGTGCGTATCATGGAGCCATTCTGGCTTCTGGCCGGAATTGTGACTTTTCTCCATATCTTCAATAATCCCGATACAAAAGTGGATGAGAAGTCGGAATCGCTTACCCCTCAAGTATCTCACGGTCTCATTTCATCCACGCCTCGATGATCAATATGCTTGTTGAGAATTCACGCCCGAGTGAACGGATTCTGATCCTGATGCTTGCGGGAATCGGTGATCTCGTACTCGCATCCCCTGCAGTAAAATCGATCGAGCAACACTTTGGTGTCGGGAATACGCTGCTTGCGGTAGTACCTCGCGCTTTGCCGATCGTCCCACTCCTCGGAATCAGATCGCAGGTCATTACTCTGGATCTGAATCGAGTTCGATGGCCTCGGTCATTATTCTCTCGTGCTTCCAGAATGATCATTTCAACATTCGAGCGTGATGTTGCGACTTATTCACCCGATATCGTGGTCAATCTGCATGAAATCGGTTCATTACGGGGCCTGCTCAGTGTATGGTTCCTCCTGCGAAATCTCAGAGTTGGCAACTCAGTCGGACGTGGATACCGGAACACTATTCTGCCATATACCCGGGGAATGCCGGAGCAGTCGATGGCAGGCAATCATAACGTGATCCGCTATTGCAGGACAGCGACTGTCATGGGCGTCCCTCCCCTTAAAGCACCTGCTCCAGAATTTGTTTTTAAGAGTACGCCTGAGGGTCCGGTTATCCTGCCACAACCATATCTCTGCATCAACCCCGGCGGTTATACCTCATGGAAACGATGGCCCGCCTCACGATTCGCTGATGTGGGCAGAGCCCTCCTGGACCAGAAGCTCGGCATTGTTATACTGGGTTCGGCCTCTGAAGTAGCCACTAGTAGAAAGATAGCTGAGATTATCGGCCCAAGAGCGTTTTCTCTCGCAGGAGAGCTTGATTTGCCGGGTCTTGTAAAAATTATCTCGGGGGCTGAGATGCTGATCACCAACAACTCTGGACCTATGCATATTGCTGCCGCAGCGGGTGTGCCAACGATTGCTCTCTTCGGGAATCTACCGGTTAGAACGTTACATCCATGGCTCCCCGAAACTAGGTATCGTGTCCTCTCGGGTTCCTTGAAGGTCCCTAATGCAGTCCTTCGCAACATTCTACTTCCCCTCTCTCTTCGATCTATCAGCACTGCGCGCGTACTATCCGCTGTTCAGGAACTCAAATCTGAACAGGGAAAGACATTTTGAGCGGACCCATTCTGCATATCATCACACGGCTGGAAGCCGGTGGGGCGCCAACGAGCCTTCTGCTCCTGCTTAAAGGTCTTTCTGAAGCAGGTGTCCCTGTCGAGCTTGCCACCGGACTCACGCCGTCTCCATTGGAGGACATGCTCCCCGAGGCTGAAGCGCTCGGGATCCCCATTCATACGATCCCTTCACTGAGACGCGATCCCCATCTCTGGCATGATTTGGCAGCTCTTATAAGTCTGTGGCGACTGATCCGTCGGATAAAACCGGTAATCGTGCACGCCCATACCAGCAAAGCGGGCTTTATCGGCAGGTTCGCAGCGCGTCTGGCAGGGGTGTCTCTCATAGTCTATTCACCAAGGGGAACGATCCTCGAAGGTTACTTCACCGGCTGGAAACAGCGGTTCTTTTCTGTTCTCGACCGGTTTGCCTCACGGTGGACCAGTGTCATCATCGGACTGACGGAAGAAGAGTCGCAGAGTTACATCGAGACCGGGATCGGCAGACCGGAGCAGCACATCCAGATACCGATCGGTATCGACCATACCCTCTACGCTCCGCCTGCCACTGAATCCAGGACCGCTCTTCGCCGGGATCATGGTATCGAGGATGACGAAGTCCTTATCGTTACTTCCGGGAGACTGGTACCGGTCAAGGACCAGGGCACCCTGATAAGCGCACTCGCACAGATCGGCATCGGAGCGGATAACTGGAAGTGCTGGATATTCGGTGCCGGCCCCGAGGAGGCGCGACTCCGCGGCATGATCAGGGAATCGGACTGCGGTGAGCGGATCCGTCTGTGGGGCTTCAGGGAGGATATGGCCGATCTTCTCGGACTGGCGGATCTGTTCGTGTTATCCTCCTTGAACGAGGGATTCGGTCGTGTGCTTCTGGAGGCCATGTCGGCCAAGCTGGCGATCATAGCCACTTCTGTGGGAGGGGTACCGAGCGTGCTTGACGCCGGGAATGCCGGTCGACTCGTTCCCGCTTCAGATCCCGAAGTACTCGCGAAGGAGATCCTCTCTCTCATCGCGTCGTCGGAAGAGCGGGACATGCTGGCGGAAGCTGCCTATGAGAGGGTGTGTACCGTTTATACTTCAGAGGTGACGACACATCAGCATATCACGCTTTACGAATCACTGCTTTCTTCATGAGGATCGAGCGGAAGAGCAGTCGGCATCATCCAATGCATGAACTAATGTTGAACATGCTCCGAAATATTCATATTCTGCTGTATTATTCGAAAGCTGGTATGTTACAAAGGAAGTGGGGAGAAAGCCTGAAACTCCACGCCATTACTGACAGGGACCGCAACTATGTACCTGGAAAACTGGGGTCTGGACCGGATGCCCTTCAAGAACACTCCGGATCCTGACTTCTATTACCACTCACCACAGCATGAAGAGACTCTGAGTCGTATGCTCTTCTGCGTACAGAATGACATGGGTGCGGCTCTCCTTACCGGGGTATTCGGCTGTGGAAAAACGCTGGCCATCCACCTCCTCAAGTCACGTCTGGACAAGTCGAACTACCGGTTCATCGTGGTTTCAAATCCCCAGCTCAACGATCTCGAGCTACTCCGTATGATCCTCATCAAGATGGGTCTCACATCTGTCCCGGAGAACAAAGCCGACGTTATCCAGCTGCTGGAGGAAGCGCTGATCAATAACTATCGTGATGGTCGGGAGACCATTCTCATCATCGATGAAGCGCATATCATCGAGCAGAAGGAGACCTTCGAAGAGATCCGCCTCCTCCTGAACTACCAGTATGAGGGAAAGACGCTGTTGAGTCTCTTCCTGGTCGGTCAACCGGAACTGGGACTGAAGGTGGACCTCAACAAGCCGCTCTCCCAGCGATTGGCTATGCGAGCGCATCTGGCACCGTTCACCGAAGAGAACACAGCCGACTATATCAGGCATCGACTCACGACCGCCGGTGCCAAGAGGGATCTCTTCACACAGAAAGCATACGAACTTGCCCATGATCTGAGTGGGGGCATCCCGCGCCGGATCAACAATATCTGTAATCTGGCGCTCCTCCTCGGCGCGTCCCGGCAACTGGATGAAATTGATGAGATGGTCATCTACGATGTCTCCCGCACCCTGGAGGGTGAGTATTAGCCACGGGACCCATCACTATCATTCGGTACCGATGTTATGGTTGATAGTCCTGCTTGCCATTCTGCACCTGCCGCTGGCACCCACTCCGGTACACTCAGATAGTCGATCTTCTCCCCAGGAGACCGAGCAGGAATGGAACGTACTTCTTCATTCTCACGGGGTGATCGCCGGTGACTGGGGTTCGGTAGAGGATCTGCAGAGGCAGGCTCTGGCTGCGGGTGTGGATGTTGTCATTCTCACCGAACAGCTCATCACTGAATGGGAGTGGAGTCCTCCTGTCATCAGGTCATTCTGGTCGTTCCGACTCAAAAACCCTGAAGCGCGGTCTTTCCGCGAGTTCTTCCGCACCGAACCCTCAGTGAAGCGCCTCGGATCCGAGGAGTATTTCGATAAAGTGGAAAGGACAGATCAGGCCGTACCCGGAATCACACTGCTGGCGGGGGTAGAGGTGGCTCCGTACTACTACTGGACTGGAGCGCCGTGGAGTCGCGACCTGACCATGTGGAACTGGCAGCGGAACATCCTCGTCCTCGACCTGCCTGAGCCGAAAGACTATGAGGAACTGCCGGTCCTCGGGTTGCACACTTCACTTTTCGGGTCGTGGAAGATCCTTCCCTGGGCAATCGTACTGATAGTGTGCCTCTCTCTCTTCCTCTATGTGCTGAATAAGCTCTATCTGGTGCGGGCACTTCTGGCAGTGATCCCGGTCGCGCTTCTTATCTGGTCGGGACCTCCCAGCCTTGAGCCGTTCAGTCCGTATCGGGCTGACACCGGCTTCAAACCGTATCAGACACTGATCGATCACGTGAATGAACTGGGTGGATTCTCCATGTGGACCCAGGTGGAGACGTCCGACAATCATACATACATGGGTGTCGGGATCCACACCAGCTGGCACCCTGAGGTCCTTCTTGAAACAAGCAATTACAGGAGTTTTGGTTCGATCTATCCCGCCTCCGGCACGATGGCGCACGAACCGGGTAACCAGTGGGATCAGGCGCTGATCTCGTACCTGGAAGGTGAGCGCCGTTTTGCGCCGTGGGGCTGGGGTGAACTCGCACTCCATCCACAACAGATGCAGGGTAGAGATGCCAAGAGAGTCAATGAAGTGCTCTCTATCGTGCGCTCGCCCGACAGATCACCCAGGGCGATCCTTGATGCTCTGAAGGAAGGAAAGGGATACGCGGTACGGGCAACGACCCTCGATGGAAGACTCAGCCTTGATCGATTCATGGTACTGTCGGGAAACGCAACCGCATTGATGGGTGAGGAGTTGGACTACCAGGGACCAGTTTCGGTCGAGGCGGCGTGGAGCTTCACCGGGACTGAGACACAGTCAGCAACCGTACGGCTTATCCGGTCAGGAGTGGTTGTAGACAGTGTCGTGGGCACCCCCCCAATGAACCTTACCTATATCGAACCTCCTTACGACCCGGGTGAGAGTGGTGCTTTCTATCGATTACAGATTGAGAGTCACGGGCATCGACTGCTTTCTAATCCGATCTTCATAAGATACGGTAACGAACCCATTCCGGTGACAGACCGATGATCATTTCGATCCATCAACCGCAATATCTCCCCTGGGCCGGGTATCTCGACAAGATAGATCAAGCCGATATATTTATCCTGCTCGATACGGTTCAGTTCAAGAAGAGCGAGTGGCAGAACCGGAACCGGTTCAAGACCGCCCAGGGACCATCCTGGGTCACCGTACCGGTCATTCATGACTTTGGCCAACTGCTGTCCGAAACAGTGATCGACCCACACCAGGAATCGTGGAGCCGTAAGCATCAACAGGCATTGCGGACCCATTACGGCTCAGCACCCCACTATTCGTGGGTAACGGAATATCTCGATAGGATCTGGGAGAAGGGGTGGGAGCGCCTGGCCCCTCTCAACCGGGCCACACTAGAAGTCTTCATGGAATTGATGGGGATCGACACCCCCCTCCTCTGGGCGAGTGAGATGGATCCGGCACCCGAACACCCGGATGAACGTCTCATCTCACTATGCAGGCAGACAGGCGCGGATACCTACCTGGCGGGATCAGCGGGCCCGGAGTATATGGAGATGGAGAGATGGCACGGCAGCGGCATCGAGGTTTGCATTCACGATTTCACTCACCCGGTGTACACTCAACCATTCGGGGACTTCCTCCCCGCGATGTCGACTGTAGACCTGCTGTGTAATTGCGGTCCGGATGCCCTCGCGCTGATGCGCGCGGCAAATGGTCGCTGAGGCGCTTGCGAAGGACAGGATCATGGAGAAGACAGTTAACATCCTGGCCATCGGAGCCCATCCCGATGACATCGAGTACGGCTGCGGTGGTACCCTGCTGAAATACGCACAAGCCGGGCACGGGGTTTACCTCTACGTCGCTACACATGGCTCCATTGGAGGCTCTGGTGATACGCGGGCTCAGGAGATGGAGGCTTCCGCCGAAACACTGGGAGCAGCAGAACTCTTCTGGGGAGGCTATACCGATACACAGATCCCTCTCTCACAGAACCTGATATCCGAAGTTGAAGAGATCATCGGCCAGGTACATCCTAAATTCATTTTTACCCATTGGAGAGATGATACCCACCAGGATCACCGGAATCTGACTGCCTGTACTCTATCCGCAACGCGGTATATTCCGAACTTCCTCTTTTATGAAGGACCGACATCACAGGGATTCACTCCGAACGTCTATGTCGATATCACCGGGGTCCTGGACGAGAAGGCCGAACTCCTCCGAATCCATGCTTCCCAGATGACCAAGACGCATATCGAGGAAACCACGATCATCGACATGGCAATGAGCAATGCTACATTCCGCGGGATTCAGGCGAGGGTTCGACATGCTGAAGGATTCAACAGTCAGCGGCTCCTCATCAATATCTGATATCGTCCCTCACTCCAGTCCAACACTGGGTGATGCTGAGGAGACAGCTCTCCTGCAGGTGATCAGGGGTGGTCATCCTGCAGGCGGACCTGAAGTCATCTCCCTCGAGAACGAGATCGCCCTGTACTTCTCCCATCCCGGCGCAACTGCTACAGGATCGGGCGGTCAGGCGCTCCTGCTGGCGCTGGTGAGCCTCGACCTGCGCGATGGGAAGCGGGTGGCACTGCCGGCATTCACCTGCTCAGCGGTATTGCACGCGATCGAGTGGGCCGGAGCGGAACCGGTACTTCTCGACGTGGCAGAAGGCGGAATCGCGCCAGACCCTGCTGCCCTCGATTCCGTTGATGGTCCGATCGATGCGGCTATCGTGGTTCATCCCTGGGGCTATCCGCTCGACACAGCATCCTGGAAAGAGGCCGTACCGATCGTGATCGAGGATTGCGCCCAGAGCATCGGCGCGCTCCGGGAGGGCCTGCCTGTCGGCAGTACCGGCGATGCCGCGATCCTCTCCTTCTACGCCACGAAGATGCTCTGCGCCGGTGAAGGAGGGATGCTCTCTACATCCAGGAACGCAACCAACGAGCGGGCCCGTGACCTTCGCGATTACGACGGGAAGTCAGAGTGGGCACCCCGGTTCAATTTCAAGATGAGTGACCTGCAGGCAGCCCTGGCCCGTGTACAGTGGTCCCGTCTGCCGGAATTCCTCGAACGGAGAGCCGCGATCGCCAGCCGGTACCACGAGGCGGTACAGTCACAGGGCCTCATCCCCATACCACCGGCACCGGGAGCTACCGCATCATGGTATCGCTACCTCTGCTGGTCGCCGACCGATATCACCGATATGCTCGAATTCTGTAATTATCATGGAGTACATTGCAGACGTCCGGTGCCGGTGACCCTGGATCGTCTTCTGGGGCACGAGTCTCTTCCCAACACCAGGGAGGCGTGGAACAGGGTGATAAGCATTCCCATCTATCCTGCGCTGAGAGATGATCAGCAGGCTCGCGTGCTGAATGTGCTTGGAGCTGCTGCAGACAAGGGGCTGATCGGGTGAACCTGAGACAAGTAGTAACCACTGTCATCGCCCTATTGGGAGTAATCCTCTTTTTCGTTTTTAACTCAATGATCAACCTGCCCCGATGGCTGGAATGGCTTGGTCCTTTTTCCCTGGCGGCGGCAGTCTCATTCACCCTCGTGCAGCCCCTGTCACTGCTTGCAACAAAGATGGGGCTTGTCGACAGGCCGAATGAGCGCAAGATCCACGAGGGGGCGATACCTCTGGTAGGCGGTATTGCTATTTATGCCGGCTTCCTGGCAGTGAACTTCCACTACGGGTATCACCTTCAGGATGATGGGATCAGGGCCCTGATGATAGCTCTTGGGCCCCTCTTGCTGATCGGAGTCCTGGATGATCTCTGGGAACTACCCGCAACCCTGAAACTGTTTGTTCAGCTTGGCGCAGCGGCCATTGTTATCTCGGCGGGTGTTCGAATCACCTTTTTACCTGAAGCACTATGGGGCGATGTGGCAGAGATCGCGCTGACCGCGATATGGCTCATCGGCCTCACCAATGCCATCAACTTCCTTGATGGGATCGACGGGCTGGCTGCCTCCTTGACCGTGGTAGCTGCCGGATCATTGGGACTGGTTGCAGTCGCCAGCGGTCAGTCGTTCTTCCTCCTCCTCTGCGCCGCGTTATGTGGTGCCTGCGTCGGATTCCTTCCCCATAATTTTCGCCGCAGACCGGCCTCGGTCTATCTGGGTGATTCAGGCGCGACCCTGTTGGGCTTTTCACTGGCATCAATCGCCCTGGTGGGTGACTGGGGAGGTGCAGGTTCATCTGCGATCAATGTCGTGGTTCCCCTGCTGATCCTCGGCGTACCGATCTTCGATACCACGTTCATTACCATCACCCGGTTCGCAGACGGGAGGATCCGCACCTTCCGGGGATGGCTGGAATACGCCGGCAGGGATCATATCCACCATCGTCTGCTCAATATCGGCCTGAACCGGTTTGACGTGGTGATGTTCATCTGTGTTATTTCACTTATCCTGTCACTCAGTGCCATTATTCTGAGCACCACCAGTGGACTGTATGCCGGTCTGGCTCTCGTTCAGGGAGTGATTATCCTTACTGTCATCGGACGATTCATGTTATTTATGGATAACAGATCAGAAGCCGCGCGAGAGGATTCCGATGGTTCGTCTGAGTGATGCATTTCCATCAGGTCCGGAGACAACGAGACCTACCCGGAAAGAGGAACCACCTCCGAGTGTGTCACTTCCCGAGATCCTCATCCTTTCTGACGATACGGTGATGGTCGATCTCATCCGGAGCGCAATCGAGGATCGCGGGTATCGCATCCGTTACTTTCCGACTCCAGCCGAGTTGCAGGTTCGACTGAAGGTGGCGGGACGCGTTGTGATCATGGTTGATGGCCGGATTGAGGAAGCCGGATCCTTTCTTCGGGATATCGCAACATCTGACTACCCTGACCGGATCGTCATACTGCCCGATGCAGAACAAAAGGGGCTGTTCGACGGAGTCCCCAACCTGAGATTGCACTCGTTACCGATATCAGCTGAAGATCTGATTGATACCATCGAAGAACTCTCCACCGCCCCGGTTACCCGGCCGGGAACCGATAAATCGAATCTCTTCTCTTCCCGTTGCTCACCGGGACCGTTGAACCTGAAACGATTCCTGATCCAATACCTGCTGCACCCACTGCAGATATTTCTGAATCAGCCGATCAGGTACCGGAATCTGTCGATCCTCCTGTCGCTGAACCCGAAATCAACGAACCGGTTACCGGGCGCATCAATGTGAGCCCATCCGATGGGCCTCCACGAATGGCCGATATGGTTTCGTCACAGCCAACCATTCCTGCGGGTGTTGTTAAGCCTGTCATTCCCAAATCTAAGGCAGCACTCCCACCAGAACCTGCAACGATCGCTGTTGATGGAAAAGCATGCTCGGATATCATCACCCTGTATGAGGACGCTGTAGCGATCACATTGCAGTTCCTGCGAGGACATCGCGGCAGATCTGAACCGCCTATCTCCGGGATCGCACAGATCGTCGAACAGATCATCGAGAGTGTAACCAGCTCCGGCGATCTCTGCCTCAAGGCCATTCAGCATACGGCGGAATTCGATGACTCTGATCATTACCTGGCTTGTCATCAGGTGAATGTTGCCCTCCTGACGATGCGGGCAGGGATGGGGATGAAGATGCCAGGCGACAAACTGTACGAGCTGACGCTGGGAGCAATGGTCCACGATATCGGCATGACACAGCTGCCTGAGGGCCTGATAACAAGACAGGGTAAGCTCGATCAGTCAGGATATGCCCAGATCAAACAGCATCCGGCATATGGAAAGCAGCTGCTTACCAGTTATACTGGCGCCTATCCCTTTTTGGAGACTATTGCGTACCAGGAACACGAACGTCTCGATGGGTCGGGATATCCCATGTGAGACCCTTCCGTGACCACATGATCCCCTTCAATGTTCTCCAGCAGCTCATCCGGCTGGGTGGACAGTTGTTCGACAAAGATGTTGTGAAGGCCTTTATCGATGAGATCAGCATTTTTCCCGCAGGTTCATTCGTGAAGCTGAATTCAGGTGAGATCTGCAGTGTTGTCACTATCAATAAGGGCTACCCTCTGCGCCCCGTTACCCAGGTCCTTTACACTGCAGATGGTTCCGCGCTGGAACAGGGTCGCACAATCGATCTGAAGAGTGAACCGATGCTCTACATAACGGGACCGGAGGATTCGCGGGACTTTCCCAAAGGGTAACGGTCCTCTGTCACATCTTATGGAGCTGGAAAATTGAAAAGGGCGGCCTTCTGGCCGCCCTTTCTGCATCCGGATGTTCAGATGTCGTATACGAACTGATGTGGCTCAGTGTATCGGAGGGATCGTGGCTCCCGTGTCCGGTGGGATATCCACGTACTTGTCGCGATTCTTGATGACTTCGACCTGGTAGTTGGCATTTTGACGCCACTGAGCATCACGTGCTGCCTGTTCAAGAACGGCTATTGCCTCGTCCCATTTCTCCTGATTCTTGAGCGCCATACCCTTTTCAAAGAGACTTCCACCATCACCCGGCATCCGTTCGAGGGCCTTGTCAGCCGCGACGATCGCCGCGTCATACTGCCCCAGCCGGTTCAGGACGTTCGCCTGGAAGAAGTACGGGTCCATCCAGGTCGGTTCGATGTTCGCAGCCTGGCTGAAGTTCATGATCGCATTCTCGTAATCACCCGTTTCCACCTGGACGCGGCCCATCAATAGGAAAGCATCTTTATTTGTCGGCTGGTACTGAGCGACCTTGCTGTATGCCTGCAGGGCCTCATTCCATTTCAGTTGATCGAAGTAGATCTTTCCCTGGTTGAAAAAAGCCTGCCAGTACGGCATTCCGACACTCTCTGACACTTCACCCGACTTGATGTAGTTGGCCAGAGCCTGATCGACGTCATTCTTGTTGTTGAGATACACCGAAGCCATTGCAGAATAGACCTGATAGTAATTCGGATTGAATCTGACCGCGGCTTCGAACTGGCTGATGGCATCATCCGACTGACGGAGTCGCTGATACGTCAGGCCCAGCAGGTAGTGCGCCCTGTAGTTACCCGACTCCAGCCTTGCAGACTTGAGAAGCAGTTCCTTAGCTTCATCATAATTCCCCTCCTGGTAGAGGGTTCTCGCCTGATTGTAGGCTTCAGCCGCTTCGACATTCTCAATCCCCTGGCCCTGTACATTCGCAACAGTAACCAGCATGGCGATGGCACTGGCCATCAGAATGGTACGCTTCATACGACATTCCTCCCGAATGGTTATCAGCTCGGGGTGAAAGTGACACAATCCTCTGTTGGAACCTTCCGGTCCAAGATCACTTCCTCCAGAACATAACCCTAAAGGCTATGTATCAGCAGGGTCAGTAGTCAAGTAATACTCTCTCTTCTGTCTCCTGCCGCTTCGCTGACACTCCTGCTCTCTGATGAAATCTGTCATGGAGAGCCCGGTCTTTTCGTCCCTCATGTTAGACGTATTACCGATGAAATCCTTTACCTGATACCGTACCTGATACTGCGACCTACGATTTCGAACTCAGGAGCGCCCTGAATACATGCCCGGCAATGGCGGGGTTCTCCTTCAACCGCCGTGTGGAATACGCATACCACTGCGCGCCATAGGGCACATAGACACGCATGGTATGCCCCGCCTTCACGATCTCTCGACGTAGACCCGGTGAAACTCCGAGAAGCATCTGAAACTCATACGCATCCTTTTTAAGACGGAGACGTTCGATGAGTTCGAACGATCGTTCCACCAACTGACGGTCATGCGTAGCGATGCCGACATAACAATCACCAGCGAGAAGCGTTTCAACCATCTCCATGAAGGAATCCCTGATCCGCTGGCGATCCTTGAAAGCGATCTCCGGGGGCTCGATGTATATCCCCTTGCAGACGCGGACGTTCACCTTCAATGCCTTCAGGGCTTCAATGTCACTGAGAGACCGCTTGAGATACGCCTGCAGTACTACTCCCACATTATCGAAGTCATCCCTGAGTTTCCGATAGAGATCAAGGGTGGCGCTCGTCGTACTCGAGTCCTCCATATCCATACGTACGAAGTTCCCAAGTTCTCTGGCTCTTGTGAGGAGACGCCTCAGATTCTTTTCACAAAGAGTCGGATCGAGATTCAACCCGAGGGCTGTCGGTTTGATCGAGATATTCGAAGCGACCCCATCAGCTTCGATCCGCTCAAGTGTTTCCAGATACTGGAGCACGAAAGCCTCGGTCTCCTCAACATGCGCTACTTCTTCCCCGAGGATATCGAGTGATGCCATACACTGCTGGTCGCCGAGAGCCCTGATCCTGGCAATCCCGTCATCCAGGGTCTCACCGGCAATATAGGGACGTGAAATACGACCGACGATCTGTCTCGGAACAAGTGGCATCAATGCCACAACAGCGCGGCCGAGCATGCTCATCGCCAGGTACTACCCTTCCTGTCTCTTTTCTGATATCTCGGCAAGTTCTCGCTGGCTGATTCCCTCCCGCATCGAAACAATACTCGCGTTTGCAGCCACGGCCCGCGCCATCTCAATGAACACCTGTGAAACAGTTGATTCGGGATCGACAATTATTGCCGGAGTACCCGCGTCTCCACCTTCACAGACTGAACCATCGAGGGGGACTTCACCCACGAAGGGGATACCGAGCTGTGTGGCAGTTCGGCGACCGCCTCCCGATGAGAAGATATTGTGCTGCTTCCCGCAACCATCACAGGTGAAATAAGCCATGTTCTCCACAAGTCCGAGGATGTGAACATTGACTCGTTCGAACATGCGAAGCGCGCGCACTACGTCCTCCAGCGCCACTTCCTGAGGTGTGGTCACCACTACGGCACCCGAGAGGGGCGCGCTCTGTACCAGTGTCAGCTGCGCGTCACCTGTACCGGGAGGAAGATCTACGATCAGATAATCAAGTTCACCCCACTCAACACGCTCCAGAAACTCCTGGACCATCTTGCCCACCAGCGGTCCACGCCAGATCACCGGCATCCGCTCATCGGCGAGAAACCCCAGGGACATGAGTTTTATCCCATGCTTTTCGAGCGGAATGATCCTGCTCCCCTCGTTCCCTTCTCCGGTCGTATCGGGTCGTTCCCTGATACCGAACATGATCGGTATGCTCGGCCCGTAGATATCAGCGTCCATCAGGCCGACACTCGCCCCCTCCCTGGCCAGAGCCAGAGCGAGATTGGCGGCAATGGTCGACTTGCCTACACCACCCTTGCCGCTCGCGACGGCAATCGTGTGAGTTACCCCGGGAATCAGGTTCTGTGGCTGGATCTGCGGCTGTGCCTGGCTGGCCGAGAGGGAGACCTCCACATTCTCCACACCCTCCAGTTGACCTACCAGCTCCCTGGCCTGGGAGACGAAGAGGTCCTTGGCGGGGCAGGCCGGAGTCGTGAGTTCGATGGTGAACGAGACCGTTCCCCCGTCGATTTCCAGATTCTTGATGAAACCGAGTGAGACAATATCCTTGCCAAGATCTGGGTCCTGGATCGCGCTCAACGTTTCAAGGACTACTTCCGGTGCCAGACCTGGTGCATTCTCGTCTGTGGACATCTGCTGGCCTCTTTCATGGATACGCCCCACCTGTTGAGAGGTGGGGCGCGTGCAGGGTAGTTATGGCGTCCCCAGGGAGAATTGAACTCCCGTTGCCGGATTGAAAGCCCGGTGTCCTAACCACTGGACGATGGGGACGCATTCAATGGGGAGAGAGAGGGGAATTGAACCCCCGGCCCCCAGGGCCACAACCTGGTGCTCTAACCGACTGAGCTACTCTCTCCATGATCATGTCCATGGCACGCCTGGCAGGACTCGAACCTGCGACCGGCGGGTTAGAAACCCACTGCTCTATCCAGCTGAGCTACAGGCGCCAGAAAGTGAAAGATGTATAGTAGATCATTCTGTTGCAATGCTGTTGTGATCACGTCGATCACCATAATTCAGATAGTCGTAACTCTTGCGCTCGACACTTCCACTGCATACTCTCCCCCGTAAACAATTACACACCGGTTCCGTTTTCCATGCATAACCGAATCATCAACATGTGGAAGGTGAGCAGCGGATGAGAGGGAAAGCTCCATATCTATTAACAATATTGACGTTCCTGGCATTGACCACGAGCGCAGACGCACAGCAGGCGGTACGCCTGTCGGGCGACTCGTACGCTCTGCATTCCGGTTATTATCAGGCACAACTGGGGCCGTTAGCACTCTCAGCATCGACCGGGCGCACAAACATTGGTTTCATATCGCTCCGACCGGACGCCATGCGGGACGCAGCATCCGGTGCCATGCAATACGGTTGGCGCCGGACCGATCGTGAGATCGGTCGCGCATGGGTTGGCTCAATGATCGGATTTTTCTTTGCCTGGGTAGCGGATCTTGCCATCCATCAGGAGTACAATTTCAGCAAGGCCAACTGGCTCTGGAATGAAGGCACCGATAATAAAGTCCAGAATGGTGAAGTGGTGTTCAACATTCTTCTCTACAACGGACTCACACCACTCTATGCCAAGAATGGTATTACCCGTGTCAGTCCAGTGAAGACGAACGGGTTACCGACATACCTCTCCGGTCTGGTCGGCAGTCTGCTGGGCATGTGGTACTGGACCGACCTCGACAAGCGTGATCCGGATAAGAACGCACTTTATGATCTCCGCGGATTCGCGGCATACACCGGGCTGACCACACTCTTCACATTCGTGGGACACCGGATATTCAAGTAAATGCAATAATTGATGTATTGAAAAGGAAGTGGTCGGGGCGGCCGGATTTGAACCGGCGACCCCCTGCTCCCAAAGCAGGTGCGCTACCGGACTGCGCCACGCCCCGGACAACGTATGAATGTATGGTATCGGCGGGTCAGCTCAAAGCCTTCAGATGGTCAGCGAGAGCGGTGAACGCTCTGGACCGGTGTGAATGTTCCCTCTTGTACTCAGGGCCCAGCTCGGCTGCCGTGGCCCCCTCCTCAGGGATGATGAAGAGCGGATCATACCCGAAACCGCTCTCCCCCCTCGGAGCGAAACCGATGCGTCCCGGCCATTCTCCGATGCACACGATCTCCTCGCCAGGCTGAGTGGATGCGGGTACATATACGGCGGCACAGACGAACCTGCCGCCCCTCTCCTGCTCCGGTATCTGTTCCAGCATTTTCAACAGAAGCTCGTTGTTCTCGAGATCGGTGGCGTCTTCACCGGCAAAGCGGGCACTCCGGATCCCCGGGACGCCATCGAGAGCATCCACTTCGATCCCCGAATCGTCAGCGATGGCGGGCATACCTGCCGCGCTGGCCGCGGCCCGGGCCTTGATCAGCGCGTTCTCCACATACGTATCCCCATCCTCGACCACATCCACATCGAGACCCAGTTCACCGAGTGAAACCAGACGGGTATTCACATCCCGAAACAGTACTCTGATCTCATCCGCCTTATGGGTGTTCCCGGTCGCAAGAACCAGCGATGTGAGTTTCTTCAATCTCCGACCTCCCGGTACTCCAGTTCATCTACGTCATCGCTCCATTCGAGGAGATCTTCACCATCTTTCATTCGTCTCAGCACGATGTAAGAGACGGTGAAACCGCTGGCCAGGCAACTGATCACATACGAGAGCAGTACCCCGCTCACTATCACCAGTGAGATACCACCGATGAAGACCGCGACACCCTGTGATCCGGTCAGTGGAAGTGCCATGACATCTACCGCCGGTAGCAGATTCATCAGGGGACCAGGCCAGATCCACATCGGCAGGTCGATGAAAAAGAGGCTCTTCAACGGCAGATAGGATATCGTGCCCGCCGCCATGGTATCGAACGACGGTCCCATGACAGCGCTGAGCACACCCCCCAGAACGGTGAGCGCAAGGAGGCTGAGTATCGCCAGGACCCAGGCCGCCATGAGAGCCGTTAACACAACGGTGACGGTATACCCGGCCGTTCGCCACGGATTGTTCCAGAGAAGACCGAACACCTGTATCGTTCCCTCAAGCGCGTCCTCACCTGTTGCACCTATCACCGATGGTGTGTACAGCAGGGAGAGGAGGAATGCCACTGCTACATATACCGCCAGGAGCGCGAGCCCGAAGGTGGGCAGGGCCATGAGGCCGAGGAAGAGGGGGCCGGCAAAGGGGATCGAAGATATCCACCCTACGACCCAGAGGGCCAGGCAGATGAGTGCAAGCAGTACAGCGTTGATGAATGGTGTTCCCAGAGTGGATCGCCCCCTGGCAAGAGCATACCTCCAGGCGTCGCTGTTGCCGTAGAAGTTGTCCCCTTTCAGCTGCCGGTAGGTGATCTTGGCGATACCGGTACCACCGATCATGAGACTGAGAACAGCTGTCACAGCCCCCATATCCCAGATGAGCATCGATCCGATACCTGATCCGATACCCGGAGGGGGAGGAAAGAACCTGTAGAGGGTCCAGGTCTCTGCAACTGGCCTGCCCATAACCAGATACGACAGGTGCCCGAATATCGCATACGCCAGATATCCCAAAACAACTGCCCTGATTGCCACAGACATCTTTTTTACGCTGGCGCCCAGACGCGGGGTCATCCAGGGATCGCGAACCGAGAGAGTTAATTCCTGCATTCGATCACTCCTTGGAACCTGTTGGTGAAACCGACAGACTCCATGTCTGTACCCATATCATACACCATCCGGGTCGGGAAGGGCACGAGCGAGCTCGATAAACTCCTCAGGGGAAAGCGTCTCTGCGCGCCGGTCCAGATCGATACCCGCAGCCGCCGCCCCTTCTGCAATCTCCTCCGGATCGAGCCGGGCAAGCCCCCCCTTGAGACTGTTGCGGAGCATCTTCCTTCTCTGGGAGAATGCTGCCTTTACCACCTTTTTTACCCGCTCATGGGAGAGACCTCCCGGTTCTCCCACTCCACCCAATGGTCGCTCGAGCATGGTGAGTCTGACCACTGCCGACTCGACCCGGGGCGGAGGTTTGAACGCGCCCTTTCCGACGGTGAGCGCGATCTCGGTGCTCGCGAACAGTGCCGCCAGAACGCTGATCGCACCATAGGTTCGACTGCCTTCTCTGGCAGAGAGCCTTGCCGCCACTTCCCGTTGCATCATCAGGACCGCCCTGTCTATGAATTCCCGATTATCGAGACAGGCGAAGAGGAGCGGGCTGGTAATCTGGTAGGGAAGATTCCCGATCAGGAGGAACTGACCATCAGGGCGTGGGTCCTGCCACTGGTGGAGTGGTCGACTGAGGATATCTCCCTCGATGATGGAGACATTTGCCAGATGCGGATCATGGCGGAGATCCTCCGCCAGTCTTCGGTCGATCTCAACAGCGGTGAGCCGTTCAGCCCGATCAGCCAGCAGTCGTGTCAGAATCCCTTTTCCCGGTCCTATCTCGAGAACGGATCTTCCCTCCGGAGAGAGGGCATCCACGATCCTTTCGGCGATAGCGGGGTCATGCAGGAAATGCTGACCGAGCGCAGGTGGGCGTCGCCGTCCCATGCCTTATGATCCGGCGTCTGTCGGGTCGTTCGAACCGGCAGCGATCGGGATATCAAGCGCACGATATGCATTGGCGGTGGTTCGTTCAGCCAGGTCGTCATGAGTCATACCGAGGGTGTCTGCGACCAGGGCAGCAGTATCAGCGACGTACGTTGGTTCGTTCCGTTTTCCCCTGTAAGGTACCGGGCTCAGAAAGGGGCTGTCGGTTTCAAGCAGGATGTGATCGAGATCCCACTCTCCCACCATCTCCCGCAGGGAGCTGGAAGGGAAAGTGAACACTCCACCCAGACCGAGGAAGTGTCCCCGTTCGATCGCCCATCTTCCGAATTCAGCATCGCCTGCAAAACAATGCAGGATCGCTGTTACACCCTCATCCCACTTCACGAGCGCGTCACGAAGCTCTGCATCAGCCTGACGGTTGTGCAGTACGATCGGCAGACCATGTTCCCGGGCCAGGGCGAAATGGTCCTCGAGGCACCTGACCTGTGTGTCGAGTGAGACCCGGTCCCGGTAGAGATCGAGACCACTCTCACCGACAGCGATCACTTTCGGGTGCGAGAGCAGGTCGCGCACGCGACCCATGACTGCATCGCGGTCGGAATCGTACAGCGAGGCGTCGTTCGGATGAATACCTGCAGCGGCCCAGCAGGTGGGATATCTCTCGGCCAGGTTGACACACTCAGCGCTTGTTTCATCATCGGTGCCAAGGTTGAGGATCGCTTCCACACCTGCGTCCCGCGCCCGCTCCACCACCTCATCCAGGTCGTGTTCATAATCCTCCCAGAAGAGGTGGGCGTGGGTATCGACCAGCTTCACTCCTTCAGGTCCTCCGGCATCTCGATTCGGGGAAAGATCCCATCACCACCCGGAACCGGTGTGCCCGGCTCAAGAAGCCCCCAGCTCGTGAGGGCGTCATACCCGTCTTCGATATCCAGCGTGGCACCAAGCTGCAACAGCAGTTCTTCAGCCTTTGTCGGCATCACCGGGCTGAGCAGGACGCCGGCGATCCGAAGGGCCTCTGCGGAGGTGTAGAGCGTTGTCGCCAGAAGCTCAGCCTGTGACTCGTCCCGGGCCAACTGCCATGGCGCCCTCAACTCCAGGTACCGGTTGGTGGCTCTGACCAGGCCCAGGATCTCCTCGATCACCTGGTTGATTGCCAGCGATTCCACCAGAGTCCGGATCTCCACCGCGGTTTTTTTCGCCAGAGCTTCGATCGATCTCTCTTCCTCTCCGGCGGCACTTCCGGAAGAACCGAGCACCCCGCCTGAATACCGCCCGATCATCTTTGTGACACGGTTGACCGCGTTGCCGAGATCATTGGCGAGATCGCTGTTGTATCGCTGGATCATGTCGACCTCACTGAAGGAGCGATCGAGTCCGACCGTCATGTCACGCATGAGGAAATAGCGGAACGGATCTACGCCGTATCGCTCGGCCAGTTCGAGCGGCTTGACTACATTCCCCAGGCTTTTTGACATCTTTTCTTCATCTACCAGCCACCAGCCGTGGGCCGCGATGCGACTGGGAAGCGGCATATCCGCGGCTTTCAGCATTGTGGGCCAGTAGACGCAGTGGGTCGTGACGATGTCCTTGCCGATCAGGTGCAGATCGGCCGGCCACCATCCTTCACCTTGTTGTGGATCCTCCAGTTCCAGCGTAGCCGTCACATAATTGAGAAGCGCGTCGAACCAGACATAGGTCACATAGTCAGGATCGAATGGAAGCGGGATCCCCCATGCCAGCCGACTCTTCGGCCTGCTGATACAGAGATCACCCAACCCCTGGTGCAGGAATCCGAGAACCTCGTTCCGCCGACTTTCAGGGAAGATGAATCCGGGATTCTCTTCTATATGCTCGATCAACCATTCCCGGCGGGATCCCATTTTGAAAAAGTAGTTCTCCTCCTCGATCTCGATCACCGGCCTGCCGCAATCAGGGCAGTTACCGTCAACGATATCCTTCTCTGTCCAGAACCGCTCATCGGGGACGCAGTACCAACCCTGGTAAGGAGCCGAGTAGATCTCCCCCTTCTCGTAGAGATCAAGGAGCACCTTCTGAACGTAAGCCATGTGATCGGTATCGGTTGTTCTGATGAACCGATCGTATCTGATCCCCAGCTGTTCCCACAGTTCCATGAACCGGCCAACCATACCGTCACAGTATTCCTTCGGTTCCATCCCTGCTTCACTGGCGGCTTCCTGCACTTTGAGCCCATGCTCGTCCGTTCCGGTCAGGAACCAGGTGTCTTTGCCGAAGAGGCGATGGTAACGCGTCAACACGTCGGCGAGGATCGTTGTATAGGCATGTCCTATGTGA